>CALXXX010000032.1 GCA_944392795.1 uncultured Alphaproteobacteria bacterium
CGGTAGAGGATTGTGTTCAGAAACGGTTAGGGGACTTAGGACAATGTTGTGCCGAAAGTGCGGAAGTTTATTATTCTAGCTATGATGCAAATGGTAATGGAATAACTTTGAGTTGCTGCACAGGAACGCCTTATTGTTCGACTTATTTAAGTGAAGGTGTTTGTTCAAAAGCTTATTGTGGAACAAAAGGTTGCACGCCTTATGTTTATATGGATTTGAAAGGAGCCTGTTGTTCTCCTAGCTCAACTGTTATATCGGATACTTCTTCTAATTTACAGGCATGTTGTTCGAATTCCAATTATGTAGCTTATTGTGCATCCTACAATAATGATGGTAGCTGTAATAGTTTGGGGTGTTGTGCGTCTACATCATTAATAGATATTGCTGGGATAAAGAAGTGTTGTTCGTCAGGAAATGGATATTGTAATCAATATAATATTGAGGGGATTTGTATTGAAGCAACTTGTTGTTCATCTGGTCAAGTTGCTTCTGATAATGGCTATGGTGATTGGGGATGTTGTTCATCAGGATATAGACAATATTGTACTGATTTTGATGAGGCAGGAAATTGTTTGAGATCTCTTTGTGCAAAAGAACCTTGTCAGCCTTATCGTAAGACTATTTCTGTTCCTTCAGGCGGAGATGATGTTTTCGACGGTTATAATTCGGGAGGATGTTGTGATAAAAATTTGACAGTTTTTAGCTCTGGTGTAGGAGCTTGTTGTTCAAATGAACAAGCGGCTTACTGTTCGTTATCAGACGCAAATGGATGTATCGAGGCAAGTTGTTGTTCAAGTGGATATCAACCTTATCAAAAATATCAAAATGAACAAGCCTGTTGCAATAGTTTAAGTTCTGTTGTTTTGGATGGAGAAGATGGCCTACAAGCTTGTTGCTTAAATGATCAAACAGCTTATTGTTCAGAACGAGATAATAGAGGAGTTTGTATCGCCATGGCATGTGGCGTAGCCGGATGTATTCCTTACGAAACAAGTTCAACAACCTTTGGTTGTTGTGAGCCAGACAGATTGATTGAAATCGATGGACGGAAAGTTTGTTCTGATGGTGAAGAATGTAGTGGAGATACTGTTCGTTATTACAGTTCTTCTTCTCCTGGAGTTTCTTTTTTTAATGAATGTTGTGCACCAGATTTGTTAAGTGATTCTATTGACGGTTTACAGGTTTGTAATTGTTCTGGAACGGTATATTGTTCAGAGTATAGCGGAAATAAATGTCAAAAAGTCAGTTGTTGTTCATCTGGAACACCCGTACGTATCAGTGAGACAGTTGGAACTTGTTGTGCTGGAACAATTAAAAATTTAGCTGATTTTGATTATGGCTTATGTTGTACAAATGCTACAGATCAACCTTATTGCTTTGACTATCAAGATGGTCGGTGTGTTTCAGCAGGTTGTTGCCGAGGTACTCCATATTGTATAAATTATAACTTTGATGGTCAGTGCATATCTTCAACTTGTCGTTCAGGTTCAACATGTACTCCTTATCGAAAAAGTTTATTTCAAGGAGATTGTTGTGAACCAGGTTATATTGTAAAAACAGTTGAAAACGGAATGGAAGCTTGTTGTTATGCTTCTTTTGATGCTTATTGTTCAGAAGAGACAAACGGTTTATGCTCTGAAGCTAGCTGTTGCAATGGTGAGGTATATCAAAAAACATTAACAGAAAAAGGATGTTGTGAGTCTGGTTATAAAGTGAGTCATTTTGGAAGTGGTATCGATGCTTGTTGTTCAAGTCGTTATACAGCTTATTGTGGCAATTATAATGCACAGGGAGAATGTATTTCAGCTTATTGTTCTTCTTCTTGCACACCTTATCGAGTTAGTGCAACTTCTGGAGCTTGTTGTTCTTCCTCTAAGGTTGTTAAGTCTTTGAGTAATGGGTATGAGATTTGTTGTAATGCTACTGATGAGGTTTACTGGAATGGTTCATCTAGTGCTTGCTGTACGAGTGATAAGATAGTAACAAAGGAAAATTTTGATGGTGCTCAAGCATGTGTTGTGGCTGATTATACGACTGCTTATTGTTCCTCTTATGTCAACGGTTTGTGCAACCGCGTTGCTGTCAGTTATATTTCTGGTGGTTGTACTCCTTATCGGAAAAGTGAAACAGAAGGTGGATGTTGTGCTGGGGCTATTATTTCAAATGGACAATATCAAAAGTGTATGCAGTAAAGGGTATTATTTTTTTAATCCTAATTCTTGTTTTTGCAACTGTGCAATTTGATCACGCAATTTTATTGCTTCTTCAAAGTTTAAATCTTCTGCTGCTTGTTTCATGCGTTTTTCTAATTTCTGTATAGCCTGCTCAACTTCTGGACCTGTCATCGCAACTTCTTCTTCTAAATAACTATCAACATAATCCATTTCTGTCATATCCTTAATTAAATCAGGAATTTGTTTTTGAATGCTCTTTGGCGTAATTCCATGGTCTCTATTAAAAGCAATTTGTTTTTCTCGGCGACGTTTTGTCTCTGAAACAGCACGTTCAATAGAACCTGTTATAACATCGGCATATAATATGACACGACCATTAACATGACGAGCTGCACGACCAATCGTTTGAATAAGAGAAGTTTCTGAACGTAAAAAACCTTCCTTATCAGCGTCTAAAATAGCAACAAGAGCACATTCCGGAATATCTAATCCTTCTCGTAATAAGTTAATACCAACCAAGACATCAAATATTCCAGATCGTAAATCTTTTATAATTTGAATACGTTCCAAAGTATCAATATCTGAGTGCATATATCGAACTTTAACACCATTTTCAGCTAAATACTCTGTCAAATCCTCTGCCATGCGTTTCGTTAGTGTCGTTACCAAAACACGTTCTCCATTCTTGGCACAGGAGAGGCACTCAGTCAACAAATCATCAACTTGATTAGTGACAGGACGAATAATGCATTCAGGGTCTAAAAGACCTGTCGGTCGAATAATTTGTTCTGTAAAAACGCCTCTGGTTTGTTCTAATTCCCATTTTCCTGGAGTTGCTGAAACATAAATTGTATTAGGACGCATTGCATTCCATTCCTCAAACTTTAAAGGACGATTATCTTTGCACGAAGGAAGCCTGAAACCATATTCAGAAAGCGTGTTTTTTCGACTAAAATCTCCTTTATACATAGCTCCTAATTGAGGAATTGTCACATGACTTTCATCAATAAATAAAATAGCATCTTTGGGAAGATATTCAAAAAGAGTTGGTGGGGCCTCTCCAGCTTTACGACCCGTTAAGTGTCTTGAATAGTTCTCTATCCCTTTACAAGAACCAGTCGCTTCCATCATTTCTAAGTCAAATTGAGTGCGTTGCTGTAAACGCTGAGCTTCTACAAGCTTGTTTTCGTTTTGAAATTGAGTAAGACGTTCTTTCAGTTCTTCTTTAATTGTTTTAATAGCTTGTGATAAAGCTGGTCTTGGTGTGACATAATGACTTGCCGGATAGACAACAATTTCAGGAAGAGCTATTTTTTGATGCCCCGTTAATGGATCAAATTCATGGATGCTTTCTACTTCATCTCCAAAAAAGGAAATACGCCATGCCAAGTCTTCATAATGAGAGGGGAAAATATCAACAATATCACCAGAAACACGAAAGTTTCCTCGTTCTAAAACAACATTATTTCGACCATATTGAAGAGCAGCTAATTCTCGGGCTAAATCTGAAATATCTAGTGTATCTCCTACCTTGATAGGAATCTTCATCGCTGAATAAGATTCAACGCTTCCTAAGCCGTAAATACAAGAAACAGATGAAACGATAATAACATCGCGTCGCTCAAGAATATTCCGTGTCGCAGAATGGCGCATTCTATCAATTTGTTCGTTAATTGCCGAGTCTTTCTCTATATAAGTATCTGTTCGAGGAATATAAGCTTCCGGCTGATAATAATCATAGTAGGAAACAAAATATTCTACAGCATTATTTGGAAAAAAAGCTTTCATTTCTCCATAAAGTTGCGCCGCTAAGATTTTATTATGTGCTAAAATTAAAGCAGGTTTTTTCATTTGCTGGATAATCTGAGCCATTGTAAAGGTTTTACCAGAACCAGTAATTCCTAATAAAACTTGATTTTTTTCATTTTCTTGCAAGCCCTTAACAAGCTCAGCAATCGCTTCAGGTTGATCACCGGCAGGTTGAAACGGAGAAATTAAGTCAAATTCAGCAGGGGTTAAATCCGATGTGTTATGTTCATAGAGAGGAAACATTATTTCCTCCTTTTATACTCCTGAATATCTTTCTTTGTCGTAGCAATCATTGTTTTTGTGCCATTTTTTATATCTGAGAATAAATCTCTTAAACGAGGTTTCGGTTCTCCCCAATTTTCCAATTTATTTATCATATCCACAAAAACAATAAAAGTTCCTGCCAGAATAGCGATAACATATTCAGGTTGATAATTTACAAAAAGAATGCCTAAAAATGTCAAAATGAACATTCGACGCATGATAAAGGGCATAATTCCGACCGCATTAAGATGATTACGGATTACGTGGCTAATAAAAAAAGAGAAAATAATAGGCTCTGGTTGTTTGCGGTGTATAAATCGATAGAAGGCAGAATAAAGTATTTCAAAGTAATAATATGCCGGCATGATAAATACAGAAAGCCACATGCCTTTTCCAGCCATTAAAATTAAAAATAATCCCATTAAATAGCCTAAAGGCGCAGCCCCTGTTTTTCCTAAGAGTAAATAAGGAAATTTCTTTTTGTAACGTATAAAACCAATTAGAGCTGCAATAATTAAAAGTGGATAAGCGGCAAATGATATAGGATAAAGATAAAAATAAAAGAAAGGTAAACATGTAAAGCCTAAACATAAAGTTTCTGTTTGAAGTAGTGTCATTCCTTCCACTTTATCCATTGTTGTGTAAATATGCATAAAAATAGCCCAGAAAACAGCAACAAGAAATCTATCTAAGATGAAAGGGAAATAACCTTGAAAGACAAGCATATTGTCAGGAAGAAAAGCAGTTGATACAAGGGTGATAAATAAATAGACCCAAAATCTATGTATTTTTCCTTTTTGAATAGAATAAAGAGAGAGACCAACAGCAGAAATTAAAAAAGGAAATAAACCAAATAAAAAAGCAGAATAGGGCCATTCAGTTATGTTGGCGGAAAGCTGAAAAGCACTCCAACCGATAAAAATTGCAGCAATGACAGTTAATCCACATTTATTCGTCATGTCCTTTACTTGTTCAGGAAAAGTTATGGGATTATAAAGGAGATATGTTAAAACAAAAGCCAATAAAACCGTTGTTAAAAAGAATAGAATGAATAAGAAAACAGTCATCAACTCCCCCCTTTTTTATCAATTTTTATGGCGGAAAGAAATACGTCCTTTTGTTAAATCGTAAGGTGTCATTTCGATTTCAACCTTATCTCCGACCATGACACGAATGCGAAATTTACGCATTTTTCCTGCTGTATGAGCTAAAATTTCATGTCCATTTTCTAATTGAACACGAAACATCGCATTAGGTAATTTTTCGATTACAGTACCTGTGAATGTTAAAACTTCTTCTTTTGCCATATATAAAAAACCTCAAAATCTATAAATTGTTTTTAAAAAACAAGGTGAATATACGCTTTTTTTATCAGCTTGGCAACAAAAAAATAAGTTAAGATTTAAGTCTGTTTCTTTTGATATCTTCTTCCATATCGGAAAGCCTTAAAGTTTTTACAGGATTATTTTTTAATTCTTCTTTTGCTCTTGGAATAAGAGATAAAGCTTCTTTATACTTTCCAGAGATAAAAGCATTTTCGACAGCAGCATAATCGGCTAATCCTTTTTCCCCTTGTTTGGCATAAGCAATGTTGAGGAAACGCCAAGCATCTGGTAAGTAATTATCTCTTGTTGTAATATACTCTAAGTGTTCAACAGCTTGTTTAATGTCCTGTTCGGAGCCTTGTTCAATTAAAGCATGAGCTAAAGATAAACGGATAAGAACAGCTTTTGGATCTAGTTCAACAGCTTTTTGATAAGCATCGATAGATTGGTTAACCTTTCCTGTTTCAAATAGAATTTGTCCTTTTAATTCCCAAAAATAAGGATTGTCAGGTTGTTTTTTTATTAAATTGTCAACCTCTGTTAAGGCTTTTGAGATGTCAGTATTTTTGAAATAAGCAATGGCGCGTGCGTAAAGAGAGGGGAGCGTTTCATCGTTATATGTTTGAAATGTAAGCTCCGGAGGATTTAAAAAAGCATAAAGTTTGGCTTTTGACATGTAAAATTCAGGTTCATCTTTCAAGGGGAGCCCATCAGCAGCAGCTTGATTAAGAAAGTTTAATCTATCTTTTGTCAAGGGATGGGAGCGGAAATAAGAAGGCATATCATCAATTCTTAAACGTTCTTGCTGCTCAATTTTAGACATGATTTGAGCAAGCCCTTTAATAGAAAAACCTGTTTTTTGAACAAGTTCAACAGCAATGCCGTCTGCCGCGTTTTCTTCACTCTGTCGATAAGCACTTAAAAGTCCCTGTGTCGCGCCCCAACCTCCAGCCATAACAGCGACACCAACATCTCCTCGTCCGGAGGCAATTGCTGCTACTCCTCCCAATATTGTAGAAATCAATGCCGTTGTTTGAGCACGTTGAAGCTCTCCGTATAATCGAACAGTGTGACTTCCAACAACATGTCCAGTCTCATGAGCTAAAACGCCCATAACTTGGTCAGAATTATCAGCTTGAGTAAACAGTCCTGTATGAATAAAGACAGTCGAACCTCCGGCAACAAAAGCATTAATACTATCATCTTGAATGAAAACAACACGGGCAGCTTGTTCATTCAGACCAGCAGCTTTAAAAAGCTCTTTTACATTTTTTAATGTATATTGTTCTATTTCGGTATCACGAATAATAGATAAAGGCTTGCAATATGCTTTAGATTGTGACATATATATGCATATTGTTAACACTGTAAAAATGAAAGTATGTATAATGCGCATTAAAAAATCCTTTGTTTCTCGGCAATATTTTAAAGGAGGCTCTTTCCTTCGTCAACTTATTCTTTTGTTATGTGTCTGTATCGGAGGTTGCCATACCTCTCCTTTGTTAACGGCTCAGAATGTTAAAGGAGTGATTGGTGCTTCGGATCCTGTTATCAGAACAGTCGGACAAAATATTTTGGAAAACGGTGGCAATGCAGCAGATGCTATGGCAGCGATGTTGTTTTCTGGAGCTGTTGCATTTCCTTCTAGAATGGGCTTAGGCGCTGGGGGGGTGTGTCAAGTTTTAGATCCTAGTGTCGGGCGTGTTAAAACACTTCACTTTTTGCCGATTCCTGCAGCTAAAGGAAGTTTAACAGGGTTGCCTGGCTTAGCTAGAGGAGTTTATGCTCTTCAAAATACTTACGGTATTTTGCGGTGGAATGCTGTTCTTTCAGATGCTATCAGTAAAGCGACAGACGGGGTCGTTGTTTCTGAACAGTTGGCAAAAGATATTTTGTTAACACCAGAGCTTAACTCTTCTTGGACTAAATTAAAAAAAGGTGACCTACTTGTTCAAGAAGAATTAGCAGAAACGTTACATTCTATTTCTAATTCAGGGAGCGGGGTTCTCTATAAAAAGGAAGTAGCTGAAAAATTAAATGCCCAAGGTGCGAACATAAATCCGGAGTGGCTAAAATCTTTCAGAGCTATCTGGATGGATTCAATAGATGTCGCTTCGGCCAAGGGAAGGACATATTTTGTTAATCCAACTTTTTTATCTAGCGAAGGCTATACAATATGGAAAGACATTTCCACTTATAAAAACTTTGCAAAAAGAGCTAAAGGGATGAAGGCCTTAGAAGAAATAGAAGCTGAAACGACGAAAGAATCGGCTTTATTTAAGGGCGTGGGTTTGTTTGCCGGAGATGAAAACGGTTTAAATATTGTTTGTAGCGTTTCAATGGGGAAGCCTTTCGGACAAGGGAAAATAATGCAAGAAGGTTTTAGTCTGTCTCAGGCAGTTTATGGAGAGCAGGATGACTCATATTTTCTAAATATTTTGCAGACTAATCCAGATATAACAGATGTTTATTGGGCAGGGGCCGGAGTAGGAGAGTATGGTTTAGTAGATGGTTTAAAAATCCTTGAGGAAACACTCCTGAATGATCAGGAACTTAATAAAGAAACTTCCAACCAAATTTTAAAGATAACAGGAAGTCGACAGGAGGATTTTCATGATTTTGTTTTATGGAAGTGTTCAAAAGGCTATCCTAATCAGCCAGCTTCTTGTGAAACAGGAGAAAATATGCAGTTTATCTTTGAGAAAGAATGATTGACTTTTTAAAAAAACTCTTTTAAAAAAAAGAAAAAGGAAGAATCAATGAATGCTAAACAACTTGCAGGAGATCATGATTTTTGGGCTGGGGTTATTCTTATCTCAACTTTGGTGTTGCTATCCTTTTTTATCCATTTACGTAAAGAATTTTTAACGTCCCAAGCTCAATTTGAATTATTTGCTATATTTAATAAAGTTGATGGGATTACAGAAGGGGCTGTCGTTCAATTGAGCGGTACGCCGGTAGGAAAAGTGAGCAAAATGGAATTAGATCCCTATTATCGTGTCAAAATGACTCTTTCATTTACAGAGCCTGTTTCTTTGCCTGATGATACTGCGGCCATTATTGAAACAGATGGTTTAGTCGGCAACAAACATATTGAGTTGGTTCCTGGTGGGAATGATGTGATGCTTAAGAATGGAGAGACAATTGTCTACACGCAAGATGTATTGTTGTTGGATGAATTGCTTTCTCGTTTTCTTGAGTGGATGCGGTTAAAAAAAGGGATTGTTAGTCCAGAGCCTATAAAAGGAGAAAATTGAATGACGCGAAATCCAGTAGAAGCAATATTAGGAGTTGTGGTTTTAGTTTTTACCGGTGTTTTTTTATTTTTTGTCTCTTCTCATGTTGATGTTGGACATGTCGAAGGCTATCCACTTAAAGCTCTCTTTACTAAAACGGGTGGGCTAGAGATGGGTGCAGATATTCGCATTAATGGCATTAAAGTTGGCTCGGTAACAAAAATAGAGTTAGATCCGGAAACATATATGGCAGCAGTTGAACTAACGATTAAAGATCATATTTTATTACCCAAAGATACACAGGCGGTTATTGCGGATTCTGGGATTATGGGAGATAAGTATATTCGATTAGAACCAGGAAAATCAAAAGAAATGCTTTCCTCTGGAGATTATTTTTCTCAAACGAAGGATTACCGATCTTTAGAAGATAATGTGAGTGAATTTATCTTTTTATCAACAAAGGATGATGTTAAGAAATGAAAAGAATAGGGGCTATTTTATTTTGTTTCTTTTCATCTGTAGCGTTCGCGACCGATTTGCCAATGAATACGGCTGTTTTACGAGGTCTTGATAAAGTAACAGGACGAATGCAAACTTTTGAAATTTCCGTTGGAGACGTTGGACAATTCGGTAAAACCTTTATTGTACCAGAGTCTTGTTTTACACGTCCACCGGAAGAATCTCCTGAAAATTCGGCTTTTTTATATGTTTATGAAAAAAGCTTAAAAGGTGAAAATATTGAACTTTTTAAAGGATGGATGTTCTCAAGTAATCCAGCATTATCATCTATGGAAGATCCTGTCTATGATATTTGGGTTGTTGCGTGTGTCAATAAGGAGAGTGAGGAAAAAAAGCTAGTTGAACCTTCTGTTCCTATTGTTTCTTCAGAAGAAAAAAAGGTATTATTCACTTCTCCTTCTTTACCTTCAGAGGGGAAAGAGAATATAACAACGACAGAAAATGAACAGAGAGAAACATCTTCCCAGAACCTTGTGCCGTCACTTCCTGTTATTGAAGAACTGCCTCTTTCTGAATAAGCTTCCAGGATTATCCTTGACAAAAACGCAGATTTATTTTAAACCCTATACAAACTATAACAATAAAAGAGGGAAGAATGTTTAAACAAAAAGAACGCGATCAACAAGAGATTGCTCAAGATGTTTTAATGCGTGAAGTTTCTGAAGATTTGAGAGCTCAGCAATTGAAAGAATTTTGGGCTAAATATGGTAAATTGATATATAGCCTTGTTTTACTTATTATTATTTCAACTGTTGCTTTCGAAGGCTATAAAACATGGCGTATGAATGTTCGATTAAATGAGTCTGATATTTACGAACAGGCCGTCTTATATAGTGTAGGAGGTCAAACAGAAAAGGCTCTTGCAGAGTATGCAAAGTTAGAAAACGCTCATACAGATTATAAATATTTAGCTCAGTTAAGAATTGCAGGTGTTTTATTTGATCAGGATAAAAATGAGCAAGCTTTGTCTATCTTAGATCAGGTGCGTCAAGATCAATCAGTGCCTGAGGAATTAAGAGCCATTGCTGCTTTTGGATTCGTCAGTCATCAGATTGATACGGCAGATCCTTCTCAGTTGCAAGTTATTTTAAATCCATATTTAACACCAGGTAATGCTTGGTATGGAAGTGCTGCGGAGCTTTCTGCTTTATTATTTGTGCGAGAAGGGAAAAAGACTGCAGCGTTAAAGCTGCTAACAGATGCCCGATCAAATGGAACAATTCCAGAGCAAGTAAGACAACGTCTTGAGGTTTTACAGACAATTTTGGAAAAATAAATGGCACAAGAAACGGTTATTGCTCTAGTTGGTCGAACAAATGTGGGCAAATCCACATTATTTAATCGGCTGACTGGGAAAAAAGAGGCAATAGTTCATGATATGCCTGGTGTTACGCGTGATCGTAAAGAAGGTCAAGGTCATTTAGGTGATTTATCTTTTAAGGTTATAGATACAGCCGGTTTAGAAGAAGCAAGTTCTTTAGCAAAGGCCATGTGGAGACAAACAGAAAAGGCAATAGAACAAGCAGATGTTGTTTTAATGGTTGTCGATGCTCGGAGTGAGTTAACAGCATTGGATATGCGCTTGGCAACTGACTTACGTCGTCAAAAAAAGCCTGTTCTTTTATTAGCTAATAAATTTGAAAGTGGCAGTCAATATTTGGCAGCAGCAGAAACATATCGATTAGGGTTGGGGGATCCTATAGCAGTTTCAGGAGAACATGGATTAGGTATGGCTGATTTATATCAAGCTCTTCAACCCTTTTTCCCAAAAGATGTTATATCTGTTGAAGCGGAGCGTAATGAAAACGAGTGTGATTTAAAGATTGCCATTGTTGGACGACCAAATGTTGGTAAATCAACTCTTGTCAATCGTCTGATTGGACAGGAGCGTTTGCTGACTGGTCCAGAAGCAGGCGTGACGCGAGATGCCATTTCAGTTGACTTTGTTTGGAAAGATAAAAAAATTAAATTAACAGATACAGCAGGTTTACGTAAAAGAGGAAAAATCACTGAATCCTTAGAAAAAATGTCAGCAGCAGATACAAAGCGTGCCTTAGATTTTGCGGAGGTCGTTATTGTCGTTGTTGATGCAGCCAATCCTTTAGAAAGTCAAGATTTGCTTATTGCACGTCAGACTGTCGAGGAGGGGCGTGCTTTAGTTATTGCTGTAAATAAATGGGATACGGTTGTCAATCCTCGGAAAAAGATGTCAGACATCAAGGAACAACTGAGAACTTCTTTGCAACAGGTTAAGGGAGTTCCTGTCGTGACAATCTCAGCAAAGACAGGAAATGGTTTAGACTTGCTTATGAAGGAGACTTTTTCTATTTATGGCGTTTGGAATAAACGTGTTCCGACACATCGATTAAATGATTGGTTAAAGGAAATGACAGAAGCGACACCTCCTCCTTTGGCAAAGAATGGTCGTCGTATTCCAATGCGGTATATGACACAAGTCGGTATACGTCCTCCTACTTTTGTTATTTTTTCAAGTAATCCCGATGAATTGCCAGAATCTTATTTGCGTTATTTATCTAACGGCTTGCGCCGAGATTATGGCTTGGAAGGTATTCCGATTCGGATTAGTATGCGTAAACGTGCTAATCCTTATGCTGATCAAAGAAAGAAAACTAAATAAGAACTCTTATTTTTCTCATTTAGTATATTGTGTCTTGTGCTTAATTGGAGATGATTGATAAAAATTTGTTAAAAGATAAATAACGCTTGACAAAAGAACTAGTAAATGCTTTATGATTAATAAAATAATAAAATAATAAAATAATAAAAAGAGAGGGGTTCATGAAAAAGAAACAAACTGGTCGCAGTATGATCGAGATGCTGGGTGTTCTTGTTATTATTGCTGTTTTAAGTATAGCTGCTTTGTTTGGATTTACTTATGCGATGAACAAGCATCGAGCGAATGAGACAATTCATGATGTAATGCTACGTGCTTCGAATGTCCCCATGATAGATGAATATTATCAGACACGCGCGACGGGTTATGCATTTAAGTTTCCGGATTTAAGTAATGAACAATCAACAATGGGATATACCTTAAATACAGTTAAAACGACGGAGTTTGATTATGTATATAAGGTAGAAGCTCCAGCGATACCTCGACGTGTGTGTAATATGATTTTGCGTTTAGAGCCGACAGATATAGATGAGATTCGAATAGGAGAGAATAAAGTTGCTTATAAACGAGGAGCTTGGAATTTATGTGATGCCTATGCAGATTCAGCGAGCGATACAACGGAAATGACATTCTATTTTGAAAAGAAGTGTGAAACAGATATGGATTGTAACTCTTGTCAAGAATGTTATCAAGGATATTGTAACGCAAATTATGAACGTCCTGGTTGTGGCATTGATTGTCCTGAAGCGCCAGCCTGTGGTGAGTGTGAGATAAAGATTTATGATGAAAATGGATGCCATATTTCTTGTCAAGAAACTTCTTGTTGTCCAGCGCCGGAATGTGGGCCTGATGATGTTTTCAATGAAGATGATTGTACTTGCGTTTCTCAAAAATGTCCTGATTTAAGTTGTGGACCTTGTGAAACGCCAAATTATGAGACTTGTAAATGTGATTCAGTCTTTTGCGGTCCATGTGAGGAGAATTACGTAGAAGTCGGAACAGATGAGTGTGGTTGTTCCATTTGTCAATCTAAAGATTGTCCTGATGTCGGTCCTAATCCTGGATGTTCTGAGTTAATTGAGGATACAGTGTCTCTTCCCGGAGAACTATGCTATACATGGGGGCCAACACAACTTACGACGAAGCAAACAGGTTCCTGTTGCGATGAGGGAAGTATGGATTGTTGTCCTTTAACGGAAGATTGCTCTTGCACGCCAGAGGCAGGCTGTGTGGAATGTTTATGCCCTGAACCAGGAGAGAGTCCATGTGAAGGAGCTGTATTGGTCGAATATGATTACTCTTGCTCAGATGGCCGTGTAAAAAAATGTCAAAAATGGGACTATGAGGGCTGTTCCTGTACAGATAATAATGATTGTGGAAGTTGTTCTCAATGCGTGAACGGTGTTTGTGGCCCTGATGAGACAACAACAGCAAAAACAGGAGAATGTTGTGATGTCACTATTGGTTGTTGTCCATGGAAAGGCGAATGTTCAACAGAATGTGTGCCTTTGAGTTGTGATGATGTCGTTGATGCCGTTCCATCAGGTGAAGAGGCTTGCTATGAACAGGTGGCGCCTGGTACAGAGTTGTGTGGAGAGGTCTGTTCTGCTGGATATAAAAAGAAGGAATGTACGCCGTGTGATGGAGAATCTCGCCAAATAGGGCTAGATGAGTGCGGCTGTCCAATATGTGAGCCTTGTGCAGAGGAAGAGTTCTCTTGCGGAAGTGAGTGTTGTGTAGCAGCTAACCAATTTTGTTGTGGTGAAAGTTGTTGCTCGGTAGGACATGCTTGTTGTGACGGTGTTTGTTGCGGAGAAGATCAAACCTGTGGCAATAATGGTACTTGTTGCTCTCCGGCGGCTCCTTGTGGAGAATGTGAAGTTGAAGCAACGGATGCAAACGGATGTCCTATTTGTGAACCAGATCCAAATTGTTGTGCTTGTCCTGAACCAGGAGAATCTCCTTGTGTAGATGCTGTTTTAGAGGATTATGATTATTCTTGTGAAAGTGGAGAGATTTTGCCCTGTCAACGTTGGAATGTAGACGAATGTTCTTGTACAACGGATGAAGACTGTGGTGCTTGTTACGAATGTATTGGTGAAGCTTGTGTTTATCAAGAAGGTGGATTAGTTTGTGGAGAAGCTTGTTGTGATACATCAACACATTCTTGTTGTGGAGAGACATGCTGTCCTCTAGGACAAGAATGCTGCGGAGAAACGTGTTGTGGTGTCGGTAAGACTTGCAATAATGGATCTTGTGAGCCTAAAGAAAATCCTTGTCCTACTAACACAGCTCCAGTTCGACCAGGTGCAGCAAATGCTTATGATGTTGGTGAAAAGACAGATCAAGGTACTGCGATATGGTGCTGTTATGAAAATTATGCGTCAGTTCATAAATGTAGAGGTAACTTATCAGATTGCTTACATACCTTTACATGGAGAGGAATAACATGGTTCGAAGAAGTAAAATGTTGTAGGGATACTACAGATTATGGTGAAGCGTTTAGTTTTGACAATATTGTTTTAGGTTATCAAGCAACAGAGCCTGAATGTTGTTATAGTAGTGATCATCCAGATGTGATAGGCTGGTCGAATCATGAGTATTGCTGTCCTGATCGTGGATATCCGTATTATACAGGTAATGGTAATATTTCTTGCCATCCAGTAAAGGCTGAAATTAAAATTGTTGTTGGTTATCCAGAGGATACTTTCGAATGGTTTGATTAAGGCTTTTTATTCTAAAAGAAAAGAGCTCTTTATGAAAAGGGCTCTTTTTTTGTAGAGATTTATCTATAAAAATTGGTAGAAATAAAAAAATAATTCTAAATAAGTAAAAAAGCTGCAGGAAACTGCAGCTTTTAAATGGCTCTGGCGGTAGGATTCGAACCTACGGCCAATCGGTTAACAGCCGATTGCTCTACCGCTGAGCTACGCCAGAATACGGTATAAATGAAGTAATACTCTTTCTTTAAAAAAAAATCAAGTATTTTTTTCATTTTTTCTTGGAGGCCGGTACCGGAATCGAACCAGTATAAAAGGATTTGCAGTCCTCTGCATGAGCCATTCTGCCAACCGGCCAAGACAAGATGCTCTCTTTGTATCACATTTAAAAAATGCGTCAAGAAAAAAATGAATTTAATATAAAAAAAAGTTTACATTTAAAATAAATTTTCGTATAAGATACTTATATTTTAAGAGAAAATCATAATAAAAAAGGGAAAAAAATGTATAAAAGTCTGAAAGTTGTTTTGTTGAGTGGATGTATGTTGTTATTCTCTTTTATGTCTTATGCAACAGAGACAATGTTTGATGCTTTGGCGTATACATATGAAACGAATCCAGCTTTGGAGGCTCAACGCGCTTACTTGAGATCTATTGATGAAAAGGTCGGACAAGCAAAAGCTGGTTGGCGTCCTACAATCGCCGTAGAAGGGAATGCAACTCACGTAGATCAGGAATATCAAAATTATCCAGGGATGGATGATTTTTCCTATCGAGATGAGATGTATGATGCAGGTGTTGCACTAACTCAACCTATTTTTTCTGGTTTTAAGACAACTTCTGGTGTCGATTATGCTGAAACTATAGTTTTACAAGAACGAGAAAATATGCGTTCGACAGAACAAAATATTTTACTTTCTGCAGCCACTGCATATGTGGATGTTATACGTGATCGGGCTTTATTAGACTTGCAAAAGAATCAAGAGGTTGTCTTAGCGCGTCATTTGAAGTCTTACCAAAAAAGATTTAAGGTCGGAGATTTAACAAAAACGGATGTTGCTCAATCAGAGGCTCGTCTTGAAGGAGCAAAAGCCAATCGTATTAATGCAGAAGGTAATTTAGAAACTTCTATTGCTAGTTATGTCAGCTTGGTTGGAAAAGAACCTTCGAAGAAAACGGAAATTAACGATTTTCATAAAATGCTTCCAAAGGATTTAAAGTTATCATTAAAAGAAATGGAACTGCATAATCCGACAATTAAAGCTGCAGAGTTTACGAATGAAGCCGCAAAATATAATATTACTTTCCAACGAGGTGATTTATTACCTCAATTATCTGTCAGTGCGGGAACCGGTTATCAATGGGGACAGCCAGTTCCTTATTTAAATGACAAATATGATGGGAATTATTGGCAAGTTGGTGCTAAATTAACAGTTCCATTATATCAGGGAGGAGCAGAATATGCTCGTGTTCGTGAAGCTAAACAGTTAGCAAATCAAGCTCGTATTAACTTAGAGCAAGTTAAACGTGATATTACTCGTGCAACAACGCAAGCATGGGAACAATATCAATCATCTAAAGCTTCAATTGAATCTATTAAAGCTCAAATAAAGGCATCTAAAATGGCGTTGGATGGCGTCATTCGAGAAGCAGATGTTGGTTCCAGAACTGTTTTGGATGTTTTAGATGCTGAGCAAGAGTATTTGAATTATCGTGTAAATTTGGTTACAGCTGAAAGAAATATGACTGTTGCTGCGTTAAATTTATTAGCCTCAATTGGAAAGATGACTGCTTCATCATTAAATTTAAATGTTGCGCAGTATCATCCGGAAGACTATTATAATGAAGTCAGCGGAAAATGGATAGGGACAGGCATTTAAAAAGGAATAATGCAATGGAACAAAAAGAACCGTCTATGGAAGAAATCCTTTCGTCAATTCGTCGTATTTTATCGAATGAGGAGGGCGATTCTCATCAAACCTTAAAAGAAGAAGTATTGCAAGCAGATCATCCTATTCAAGATCCGCCCTTAGAATTAACTTCTGACATGATGATAGATGAACCACCTGAGAAAAGTGAAAATTCAGAGCATATTAATAAGGAAGAAGTTCAAAACTCTGATATAAATGACGGTTTACTATCAGAAAAAACAGAGCGAGAATCAGCCGCTAGATTGTCAGAGTTGACACAGGTTTTGTCAGAAGAAAAAGAGGTCGAGTCTTCGGAAACATCTTTGGAAGGAATAGTAAAATCACTTTTGACGCCCTATTTAAAAGATTGGTTAAATGCTCATTTGCCCGATATAGTTGAAAAAGTTGTTCAAAAAGAAATTAGACGGTTGGTTGATAAAGCGGATTTATCGTAAATAAAAAGAAAAAGGTATCAGCCCCTTTTGGGGCTGATTGCTGTTATAGAGAAAGGAAGAGAAATTGAAAGGAATATTTTTTATTGCAGGAGAAGCAGATACACAAAAGTCAATTTTATCTGCAAGAGCTGTAGAGATGCTCAGAGAAGAAGGGAAAGATGCTGTTTACTTTAAACCCGTAGGGGATGAAGCAAGTGCTTTATTTTCTCTTTCCGAGGCGAAACACATGATCGTTGAGGGTCAGAAAGACACCTTGGTTGAAACAGTTATTGAGTCGTATAAGCGATTAGAAAAAGAACATGAATTTGTTGTTGTTGATGGTACAAATCTAAGGACAAGAGATAAAGTTATTGAATTTCGCTTGAATGCAATTTTGGCCTCAGCATTATGTTTACCTGTGGCATTAGTTATGTGTGAGGGAGCTGATACTTTAGAATCATCTGATTTTACAACACGTATTTTAGCTCAAAAATTTATTAAAGTTTTAGGGATGTTGACAGATGTACAAGATTTAGATTTTGTGCTTCATGAAGCAATTTCATATGAAGGTAAGACAATTTCTCCGAAGCTTTTTGAGTTTTCACTTGTTGATAAAGCTAAATCGAACATTCAGAGAATTGTTTTACCAGAAGGAGAATCAGAACGTATTTTAAGGGCGGCGGAGATTATTCATCGTCGAGGGATTGCTCGGCTAATTATTTTAGGGAAGCGCTCTTTAGTTGAAGAAAAAGCTGTTTCTTTGAATATTTCTTTAGAAGGAATTGACATTATAGATCCAGAAACAAGTGAGAAATTTGAAGAATATGCGACAAGTTTCTATGAGTTGCGTAAAGCAAAGGGAGTGACAGAAGAACAAGCTCGAGAAACAATGAAGGATTCTGCTTATTTTGGAACGATGATGGTTTATAAAGACGATGCGGACGGAATGGTTTCTGGTGCAGAGCATACAACGGCTCATACAATACGTCCAGCTTTGCAGTTTATTAAAACAAAGCCGACAGCATCTATGGTTTCCGGTGCTTTTATTATGTGCTTTAACGGTCAACTTTACGTTTTTGCAGACTGTGCCGTGACACCTAATCCGACTCCGGAGCAATTATCTGAAATTGCTATCACAACAGCAGAAACAGCACGTATTTTCGGATTAGACCCGAAAGTAGCATTTTTATCTTATGGAACAGGTGATTCAGGAAAAGGGCCAAGTGTTGATTTAGTAAAAACAGCTGTAGCGTTGACAAAAGAGAAAGCTCCAGAGTTAGTCTTAGATGGTCCTATTCAATTTGATGCAGCTATTGATCCGAGCGTGGCTAAAACAAAATTGCCAAATAGTCTTGTTGCCGGTCAAGCTAATGTATTTATTTTCCCGGATTTGAATACGGGAAATTGTTGTTATAAAGCTGTTCAACGTGCCAATGATGATTGTTTGGCAGTCGGTCCGATTTTGCAGGGATTAAAAAAACCTGTTAATGATCTTTCTCGAGGCTGTACAGTACCGGATATTATCAATACAGTTGCGTTTACAGCTCTTTTTGCTCAAAATAAATAAAGGAAAAACAAATGAAAATTCTTGTGATTAACTGTGGAAGCTCCACAATTAAATATCAGCTTTTTAATATGGCTTCAAAAGAAGTTTTATGTTCTGGATTAGTGGAAAAAATTGGCGAAACTATGAGCCGTATTACGCATAAAAAGTTTCCAGATAAACCAGAAGCAACGAAAACCGTTATAGAAGAACGCTTTCCGACACACGCTGAAGGTATGCGTAAAGCTGTTGAAATGATGATGACCGGCGATACGGCCGTTATACATGATGTTAATGAAATTAAGGGCGTAGGACATCGCGTCGTTCATGGCGGTTCTTATATTAAGCCAATGTTGGTGACAAATGAAGTGATTGAAAACTTAACAAAGGTTATTCCTTTAGCTCCTTTACATAATCCCGCTCATTTAATTGGAATCCGTGTTGCTCAGGAGATCTTTAAAGATGCAAAGCATGTCGTTGTTTTTGATACAGCTTTCCATCAAACAATGCCTGATTATGCTAAGTTATATCCTTTGCCTTTGGAATATTATGATAAGTATCAAGTTCGTAAATATGGTGCTCATGGAACTAGCCATAAGTATGTAGCTAAAAAAGCAGCTGAATTACTAGGTAAGCCTTTATCCCATTGTAATTTAATTACCTGTCATATTGGCTCAGGTTCTTCTATTTCTGCGATTAAAGACGGTAAGTGTATTGATACTTCTATGGGTTTAACACCGTTGGATGGTTTAATGATGGGAACACGTTGCGGTTCTATTGATCCGGCTGTTGTTGGTTTCTTAATGCGTAATGCAAATATGAGCATTGATGAAGTCGATACATTGATGACTAAAAAATCTGGTTTGCTTGGTGTCTGTGGTTATAATGATATGAGAGATGTTCATGCTCAGATTGAAAAAGGAGATGAAAAAGCTAAATTAGCTTTAAATATGTTAACATATCGTATCCGCACGTTTATTGGAGCTTATTTAGCTCAACTCGCAGGGCAGGTTGATGCTTTGGTTTGGACAGCCGGTGTCGGTGAGAATGATGAGATTGTGCGTCGAGACTCTTTAAAAGGAATGGAAGCTTTTGGATTAAAATTAGATGAAGAAGCTAATATGAAACGTCCTGGAGAATATGCTTTGATTTCAGCATCAGATTCGAAAATTAAAATTTATGTGATTCGAACAAATGAAGAGCTTGAAATCGCGAATGAAACGCTGGCACTGATTGCTTAATATTAGAAAAGGAGCTTTAAAAGCTCCTTTTTCTTTATATAGTTGTATTATTTAAGAACGAATGACTTTCGCAAACTTATCTAATACAGCATTGACTAAGCGAACCTCAGGACCATCATAGAAAGAGCGTGTAATATCTGTATATTCATTGATAATAATGGGTGCGTCTAAATCTGGTTGAGCAAAAAATTCTCCAATTCCGGCTCGTAAGATACTATGTAAAAGTAATTCTATTCTGTCTTTGTCCCAGCCGGGGGAAAAGGAGGCTAAAATAGTATTATCAATGTCATCTTTGCGTTTTTGAACTTCTCTGACGATCTTTGTAAACAATTCAGCATCTGTTTCATTTAAAGGTAGAAAAGTTTCTCGCCCCTTTTCATCTTCTTCAATAATTTTATTACCAATTTCTCCATTTAAAAATTGGAAAACTATTTTTTCTAAAGGAATGTCATTTAATTCAGAAGCATATAAAGCCTGGATAGCATTTAAACGTGCATTTGTATATTTTTGTGTTTTATTCATTTTAATTTTCTTCTTTTAACAGAGGTTTGATAAATTCTTCGAAATCTTTTGTTTCTGTAAAGTTTCGATAGACGGAAGCATAGCGAATATAGGCTACTTTGTCTAGTCCTAAGAGAGCTTCCATAACCATTTGTCCGATTTGCGTACTGTAAATTTCACTTTCTCCAAGACCTTCAAGTTTGCGTTGAATATCGTTTACAAGTCGCTCGACTTTATCCATGTCAACAGGACGTTTGCGTGTGGCAATATAAACAGATTTTGCTAACTTATCACGATCAAATGGAACTCTATCATTATTCTTTTTGATAACAGTTAGTTCACGTAATTGGACACGTTCAAATGTCGTAAAGCGTGCACCACAGGCACTGCAAATACGACGACGACGAATGGCAGAACCATCATCAGTTGTTCGTGAATCTTTAACTTGACTGTTTTCATGATGGCAAAAAGGACAACGCATCTTCATTTCTCCTATTTATTTGGATAAATGGGGAATGAACGGCACATTTCAAGAACTTTTTCTCGAACGACAGTCTCAATAACAGTATTGTCTCCATTAGACAGTTTAAAACCGTCTATAATGTCTCCGATCATTTCTGCAATATCCTCAAATTCATGCTCTCCAAATCCACGAGTTGTTCCGGCTGGTGTTCCGATGCGCAAGCCGGATGTAATACTTGGTTTTTCTGGATCATGAGGTACTGCATTTTTATTACAGATAATGTTGGCACGACCTAAACTGTCACAGATTTCGTTTCCTTTGAGCCCCTTAGAACGAAGGTCTATTAAAAGTAAATGGCTGTCTGTCCCACCGGAAACAAGATCTATATCTCGAGAAAGAAGAACTCTTTCTAATACTTTCGCATTTTTGATGATTTGTTCAGCATATTCTTTGAACTCTGGTTTTAAGGCTTCTCCAAAAGCGACAGCTTTTCCGGCAATCACATGTTCAAGAGGGCCTCCTTGTTGTCCCGGAAAAACAGAAGAATTGATTTTCTTAGCAATATCCGGATTGTTTGTTAAAATCATTCCACCTCTTGGTCCTCGTAAAGTTTTGTGGGTCGTCGTTGTTACGACATCTGCGTATGGAAGAGGGGAAGGATAAACGCCGCCAGCTACTAAGCCAGCAAAATGAGCCATATCAACCATAAATAGAGCTCCAATGCTATCAGCAATTTTACGGAAACGCTTGAAATCTATAATACGCGCATAAGCAGAACCACCAGTTATAATCAACTTTGGACGATGTTCCCTTGCTAAGCGTTCGACTTCATCATAATCAATGAGACCTTCCTCAGTCACACCATATTGAATAACATGATAGAATTTCCCTGAGGATGATACTTTGGCGCCATGAGTGAGATGGCCTCCGGCATCTAAAGACAAACCCATTAAAGTGTCTCCTGGTTGTAATAACGCCATATAGACGGCTGCGTTTGCTTGAGAACCAGAATGAGGTTGAACGTTTACATAAGCGCAATCAAATAATTTTTTAGCTCTTTCAATCGCTAAAGTTTCTATGGCATCCACCCATTCACATCCGTGATAATAGCGATGTCCAGAATAACCTTCGGCATATTTGTTTGTTAAAACAGAACCTTGAGCTTGCAATACAGCGTTTGAAACAATGTTTTCGGAAGCAATAAGTTCAATATGATCCTGTTGTCGCCAAAGTTCTTGCTCTATCATGCGCGCGACATCGGGATCGCGCTCTTTAAGTGTATCTTTAAAAAAAGCTGTTGTGTCTAAATGATGTGTACATGTACAAGTCATGAGAGTCCTCCTAATTCCTGAACGCGTCTTTCGTGGCGTCCTCCTTCAAATGGGGTATTTAAAAAAGTATCTACGAGTTGTTTGGCCGTTTCTTCATCTGTTAATCGTCCTCCAAGGCACAAAACATTTGCATCATTGTGCTCTCGTGCTAATTCTGCTGCTTTTTTTTGATAGACAAGAGCGCCACGAATGAAAGGAAAACGATTAACAGCCATACAAATTCCGATTCCTGAACCGCATATGGCGATTCCTTTAGATGCAGCTCCGTTATGTATCGAGTCGGCTAGTTTTTCTCCTTGAAGAGGATAGTCTACAGATTTTTCATCTGTATCAGGACCTAAATCTAATACTTCGTATCCTATTGTTTTTAAATAGGACACCAAAGCTTTTTTAAGCAAAAAACCTGCATGATCTGATACAATAGCGATTTTTTTATCTTGCATTTTTAAGCTTTTCCTTTACTAATATGAAGTGTATTATCTATTTGTAGAGAATTTATGGAAAAAAGACAAGACATTTCGCCTCAAGAGTTTAAAAAAAGTGTTAAGCCAATGACGCCACTCTATGGAATTGATTATGGAACAAAGCGAATTGGCGTCGCTGTCTCTGATTTAATGTGGATGACGGCCACACCTTTGAAGATTGTTTCTTCTTGGAGTGAACTGGATTCTGTTTTACAAGAACGCGGAGTCGGCGGATTTGTTGTAGGCCTCCCTCGTCTGATGAATGGAGAGGAAGGAGAGCAAGCGGCTTTAACACGTCAGTGGGCAGAAAAACTTCAAAAAAAGTATAGTGTTCCTGTTTTGTTTTGGGATGAACGCTTATCTTCTTCAGCTGTGACACGTCTTTTTGTCCAGCAAGCGGATTTGTCTAGAAAAAGACAGAAAGAAGTCTTAGACAAAGCGGCTGCAGCTTATATTTTGCAAGGCGCACTAGATTTGCTCTCAAACATTTCATAAAAAGTTGACAAAATCAAGTTTTTTTGTTAATATCTTGGCTCTTAATGACCAAAGGAGAAAATGATGTTAAGAAAAGGTATTGATTGGCTTTTGAAAAAGAAGAAAGAAATTCATACAAAACGATTGGAAAAATTAATTGAAAAACAATGTCAAAAAGCATCAGAAAATACCTCTTCAAAATTTATCGCTTCTGAAGAGCAGAAGCAACTGTCTATTTTAAATAAGCTTGAGACTTCTCAGCAAGTTTTAAAATTGGCGACCTATCAAAGCTTTGAGGATTCTTGTAATATTTTTCAGAATAGTGCTCTGTCTGAACACGTTCGGGAAAAAATATTAGAAAAAATATCTTTATCAGATTGTAAAAAGTTTTTAAGTCAAGTTCCTGAAAACTACGCAACTT
The DNA here is from genome assembly GCA_944392795.1 of uncultured Alphaproteobacteria bacterium. Lineage (GTDB taxonomy): Bacteria > Pseudomonadota > Alphaproteobacteria > CAAHEQ01 > UBA3637 > CALXXX01. The sequence continues at coordinate 23,465 of CALXXX010000032.1, forward strand.
TTTCGATAAAAAAAGGAGATATTTTCACTTTACCTCAACCATATCCTAATTTTTTCTTTGCTCCTATGCGTTATCAAGAGGCTTTTTTATTTAAAATGTGCACACCTTATGAGCGATCTAATTTTTTAGCGATAAAAATAGGAATTTATGAAACGGTTTTTGAACATTTAACTCATTGCAATTTACCCCTTGCGGATAAGATTTTGATGAACCTAACAAGTTTTACAGAAGCCAAAACCACTATTCAGACATATAAAGAAAGAGGAGGCTTTTATTGGCCAAAGAATTGCAGTTCTCGTGCGCAAGAATACTTACTATCCCTCGTCCCTTTCGAAGATATGCATTCTTTTCTACACACTACAGATCAAGAACATGTTTCTTTATTTGAAAAAATGCCCATTTTTATTCAGAAAAAAATCATTGCTTTATATGATCAGCATCCGCACTTAATGCAGCGGTTGTTATCGGATGGTATTTTTAAAAATTTACCTTGGTCATTAAAAACACAAGTCGCTTGTCAAATGAAAAATAAAAAGTATATTTTTGAATTATTTAAAACACCGAATGATGAAACAGGAGAAAGAAGTTTTTATCAAACACCATACAAAGAATTTCGTAAATTTGTTTATGAGAAATTTCCTGAGTTGGATATTTATCCGAAAATAAAAACAAGCAAAAAGCAGAAAATATCTAAGGATATGCGGGAAAAAGGAGATGTATAATGTTTGAGAATATTTTTTGGTTAACGCAAAAAAAAGAAAATAAAAAACTAAGAGAAGAATTACAAAAAGGTTCTTTTGAAGCAATGTCTCGCTTTTTGAAAATGGATGAGCAAAGACAGAAAAAATTTCTGAGAAGTATTGAAGAAAATGAAGAGTTAATTGGAATTTTAACAAAGCCTTTTCATTCAACAGGATACTCTTTAATGTCGCGCCTGAATGATACAGTTCTTCGGGATGTGCTGGGACGCATGAAGACATATAAAGAGTTTAATGAGCTTTTAATTTATAGTCGTAATAAGACAGGTCAAACGGAATTTTATTATCTTTCTTCAGCTTTACAGGATTTTGTCTTATTACATGTCGGAACAAATGAAGATGTGATACGTTTTGTCCGTTCTCCAAATGATATGGAACGACATACAATTTTCTATTATTTAGATAAAGAGCAACAAGATAGACTTATTAATCAAATGATAACAGCTGATCAGCTCTATCGATTATTAACCGGTGTTAAAGATGAATTGAAACATACTGATTTTTATTATTTGACAAATGAGCAAAAGCTAAAAGTTGTATTGCAGATGAATCATTCAAAACAAGTTTTTGATTTGTTTAGAAGTGATGAGGATAAATTTGGAAAGTATACTTTTTATCATATGCCGTATCAAAACTTTAAGAAGATTGTTTTTGAAAAATTTCCAGAAATGAACACGCGTTTGCTTAAGAAAACGACTCATTTAAGTTCTATAAAAGGTTTTGAAAAAAAACAAAAGATAAATGGAAATTAAAAATGGAAATAAGTGATATCTGTTAGTTTATGATGGCAATCATTTATTTCAGTTTAAGTTAATTTGAAAAAGCAGTAATAATAAGGCCTTTTGCTATTCCATTGCCTTCTTTACGTAAGTCTATTTCTTCAAGTTCTTTTATTAAAAAACTGCTGTTGTTTAGGGCTTGGCGAATATAGCTTTCAGAGTGTAAGAAGCGACCAAATGGATTGATTTCAAAGCCTTCTTTTTTATCGGACTTTTCAATTGTAAATATAAAACTTCCTTTCGGAGTTAGATTTTTATGAACAAGCTTAAAAAGTGGCTTTAGTTCTCCAAGGTAACACAACACATCTGCGGCGACGATTAAGTCAAAAGGCTTTTTATTTTCTGATAGATAATCTAATGCATCACAAACAACAGTTTTTTGATAAAAACCCGTTTTTTTAGCAACTTCGACCATCTTTTGAGCCATATCTACACCGGTGAGGCTTTTCGTAAGCTTGGATAAGCAATCGCCAAGAGCACCAGTTCCACATCCTAAGTCTAGAATGCGATGAAAATGATAGCCTTTTAAACGCTCAGCAAAAGCTTGAGGAACTTGGCAATTTAATTCTTTCATTTTTTCATTATAGCTTTCTGCGAAAGCGTTATAATAAGTTTGTGTATAAGAAAATAGGTCATCTTCATTTATAAGTCCCTTTAAAGCATTTAATGTCTGACGAGCTAAAGGATTGTCAGGAAAATTTTTAACCCAGCCTTCTGCATAAGTCAGTGCTTTTTTCTTATCAAGAAGAAACCATTTTGGAAGTAAAGCAGCAAGACGTAAATGAATCATATCTTCATATTTTTTCATGGACAAAACATTAAAATAAAGACCGGCAGCTTCTTCAAACTCATCTAAATCTTCTAAAGCAACAGCTAAATTAAAATTAGCTTCTGGATTATGAGGATCGATTAAAAAAACTTGTCGGTATGTTTCCAGAGCTTCATTTGTTCGTCTTTGTCGATAAAGAAGAGCTCCTAAGTTATTATAGGCTTGTGTAAAATTTCGATTACCTCGAACAGCAGAACGATATGCTTCTTCAGCTTCTTGTAAGCGGTTTAACTTTTCAAGAGCTAATCCTTTATTGAAATAGGCATCATAAGCGAAACGGTCTAAATTCAGAGCTTTATTATAGGCATCAATAGCTTTTTCAAAATTTCCTTTTGCATAAAGAGCCATTCCATAACTTGTCCATAAGGGCGGATAAGCATCATTTAACTGCAAAGCTTGTTCAAAGGCGCTTAGGCTTTTTTCAATATTATTTTCTAAACGGTATTGAACACCAAGTTGATACCAACCCTCTACAAATCGAGGATCAGTCTGAATAGCGTGTTCTAATAAAAAAAGAGCTGTTTTCATTTGCTTTTGAGAACGTTTGAGCAAAGCTTTATTGAGCATAGCCCATGTCATTTGTGGATTTATCTCAAGAGCCTTATCAAAAGCAGTTTCTGCTTTTTGATCTTGACCGAGTGTTCTATATAAATTTCCTAAATTATTTTGAGTTTCAGGTAATTCTTGAATCTTTTCATAGATACGAATCGCTTCTTCTGTGTGTCCTGTTTCTTGTAATGCAACACCTAAGCTATAGGTGTAATCTTTATTTTCAGGGTATAAAATAGTTGCTTTGTATAAGAAATCTAAAGCTTCTGTATAAATACCGCGTGTCATGGCTATGATACCTAAGAAGTAAAGAGCTTCTCCATTTTGAGAATCATTTTCTAATATTTCTCGGAAAAGATGTTCAGATTCATCTAGTTGACCGGAACTATATAGACTTATCGCTTCTTTTAAGACGATTTCCATCGACATTTTGTTTTTTTTCCCTTATATTTCTTAAAAGGAGTATAAAAGACTTTTAAATGACTGACAATATCAATTTTAAACGTATCGAAAATGATATTTCTACACATGAGGTTGTTCTTTATATGAATGGGACACCTATGTTTCCTCGCTGTTGCTCGTCGGCAATGGCGGCTCAATTCTTGGATTTTCATAAAGTTTCATATCAATTTTTTAATTTAATGGAAGAAATTAGCTTGTTAGATATTTTGAAAAATTATACAGGAAAATCTGTGGTTCCTCAGCTGTTTATTCATGGAGAATTGATCGGAACAGGAGAGGAAATTCGTGAAAAGGTAATTGACGGAACCCTACAAAAACTTCTGAAAGAATGCAATTTAACAAAACTGTAATAAAAATTGACGGCAGAGAGCTTGCAATTTAACGGCTTTTCAGTTATAACAAAATAAACATTAAACAAAGAGGAAATAAAGAATGGAAAATATCAATAAAAAAGCAATTTCTGAATTGGCTGAACTATTGGAAAAACATCAATTAAAAGAAATTGAATATGAGATGAATGATACGCGAATTCGCGTGGTTGCTAAAGGTCCAGAGGTTATTCCTCCAGGTCCGGCAGTTCTTCCTCCTGTTCCGGCTCCAATTCCAGAGCAAGCTGCTGTTGTTTCTGCTGAAACAGTATCAGCAAAAGAAAATCAAGTTAAGTCTCCAATGGTCGGAGTTGTATATTTATCTTCTGATCCTAATTCTCCTAATTTTGTGAATGTCGGAGATATGGTCGGACCCGGACAGACGCTGTGTTTGATTGAAGCTATGAAAACCTTTAATCCGGTTAAAGCTGAAAAAGCAGGGAAAATTAAACAAATTTTGGTCGAGTCGGGAACACCTGTGGAATTTAATGAGCCTTTGTTTATTTTGGAATAAGAGATGTTTGAAAAAGTTTTAATCGCAAATCGTGGAGAAATAGCGCTTCGGATACATCGAGCCTGTAAGGAAATGGGAATTAAAACAGTCGCCATCCATTCGACTGCAGATGCAGATGCAATGCATGTTCGACTTGCTGATGAGGCTGTCTGTGTTGGGCCAGCGCCAGCTAGAGATTCATATTTAAATAAGGCTGCTATTATTAGCGCAGCATTGATTACAGGAGCAGATGCAATTCATCCAGGATATGGTTTTTTATCAGAGAATGCAGATTTCGCTGAGATGGTCGAAGCTCATGGTCTGACTTTTATCGGCCCAACGCCTAAAATGATACGAACAATGGGAGATAAGGTAACAGCTAAAGCAACTGCTATTGCGGCCGGACTTCCTGTTGTTCCTGGTTCTGACGGTGATGTTAGGACTGTTGATGCTGCTAAAATTGTCGCAGAAAAAATAGGTTATCCGGTTATTATTAAAGCAGCGGCCGGAGGCGGTGGCAAAGGTATGAAAGTTGCTAATAATGAGACAGAACTTGTCGAAGCTTTCAATTTGGCAAAAATCGAAGCTAAAACGGCTTTCGGTAATGATATGGTTTATATCGAAAAATATTTACAAACGCCACGTCATATTGAAGTTCAGGTTTTGGCGGATAATTATGGAACTGTCGTGTGCTTGGGTGAAAGAGATTGTTCTTTACAACGTAATCATCAAAAGGTACTGGAAGAATCGCCATCTCCAGCCTTAAACAAGAGCCAAAGAGAGCACATCATGGAAGTTGTGCGTAAGGCGATGGAAAAAATCGGTTATTCAAATCTGGGTACTATTGAATTTCTCTATGAAAATGGTGAGTTTTATTTCTTAGAGATGAATACTCGACTTCAAGTGGAACATCCTATTACTGAGATGGTAACCGGCATTGATATTGTTCGAGAACAGATACGTGTCGCAAGCGGTGCTCCGTTAGGATATACGCAAAAAGATGTAAGAATTGAAGGGCATGCTATCGAGTGTCGAATCAATGCTGAAAATCCTGAAACATTTATTCCTTGCCCCGGGAAGATTGGTTGTTGGCACACCCCTGGGGGCTTGTGGGTTCGCGTAGATAGTGCTATGTATTCTGGATATCGTGTCCCTCCTCATTATGACAGCATGGTTGCTAAGTTGATAGTTTTTGGTCGAACACGTAATGCGGCGTTAATGCGTTTACGTCGTGCCTTAGAAGAGTTCGTCATTGAAGGGGTGGAAACAACGATTCCTTTACACCAACGAATTATTAAAGACTTTGATTTTATAGATGGACAATATAATATTCATTGGTTGGAAAAATTTTTGGAACGGAATAAAAAATAAATATTAGTTTTTCCTTCAAAAGTTTATTTGTTCTGTTGCTCCTTATTTTATAAGGAGCAATTTTTTATTAAAAACCTTTTATTTAAATGGATCTTTTCGCTAAAAATTAAGTTCTAAAAATTATTTCATAACTAATATTAAAAATAGATAAAAATAATTATTACTATTGCTTAATCTTGTTTGATGACGATGTTTTTTATCAATAGTTTTTATTAAAAATATCTAAATATGAGTTTTGCATATAAAAATATTATTTTTTGTGTGGCAATCTTAAAAATAGTTGATTTTTTATTTTTTTCTCCTTAGAGTTGTTTTTAATCAATGGAAAATAATATTATGGGGAACTTTTTAAAAGTAAGAGAAGTTATCAAATGACTTAAAAATATTCTTGAAGGGATTAAAATGAAAATACAAAAAGCTTATTTCGCCGCAGGTTCTTTTTGGGAAATTCAAGCTTCTTATGAGGAGGTAAAAGGGGTCCTTGCCACACGGGTTGGTTATATGGGGGGATATATCTCTTATCCAAGCCATCAAGATGTAATAAGAGGGTTAACGGGACATGCTCAGACAGTTGAGGTCTTGTTTAATGAAGAAGCAGTTTCTTATCGTGCATTAGCAGATTATTTTTTTATAATCCATAATCCAACAACGCTCAATCATCAAGGTCCAGATGAAGGACCGGCGTTCCGTTCTGTTTTATTTTATATGAATTTATCTCAAAAAAAAGCAGCTTTTTTAGCAAAAGAAAAGTTTGATGCAGATAATATTTATCATAAACCATCCGTTACACATATTCGTCCTGCAGATAAGTTTTATATTGCTGATGAGGAGCATCAGTATTTTTTAGAAAAGCATCCAGAATTATTGGATTTTTGTTAATGTGTTTTCTTGGTCTTTTGAATAAGAGCGTTCATTTTTGCTTTTTCTTCTTGAAGAGCTTCTTCTGTTGAACGTTCTAAATTTTTGAGACGATCTTGAATAGAGAGTTCTTTTTGTTTTTGTTTTCCTTTTAGGTATAATTTAGCATCAGAACCTTGATCAAAAGCATTTTGATAGGCCGTATGTCCGTTTTTATCAAGTAATTCAGGATCAGCTCCTTTTTCTAATAGCAGAGGAATCCCTTCTGGATAATAATTAACGGCGACATGAAGAGGATATTGCCCTTTTTTATTAGGCTCATTGATTTGAAAGCCAGGAACACTTATGACAATATTCATAAAGTCTTGATTTTTTGTGTAAATAGCCTGATCAAGTAAACTTTCTCCATCAGTATCAAAAAAATCTTGCGCAGCGCCTTGTCGCATAAGTTCTGCTCCTTTTTCAAAGTAAAGACGCATATTTTTTTCCCTATCATGAGGGTTTTTATAAGCATCATTGAAAGACATAACGTGTTCTTTCATTTTCTTATTTAAAGCTTGAACTTCAGGGGTAATAGATGGTTTTTCTATAATCGACGGTTGTTGTTCTTCTTTAGGTTGTTTTGATGTTGGTTTAGAGGAGGGCTTTTGGGGGAATAAATCTGCATTTCCATATTTTTTTGCAAGATCAAAAGCATTTTCTCCTTTAGGTGTGAGTAAATCTGTTCTAGCTCCATGTTGAAGTAGAAGCCAAATAGTATCTCTTTCTTTATTTCTGATTGCTTCATACAGTGGTGTCATACCAAAACGATTAACTGCATTGATGTCAAAACGTTTGGTGTTTAATAAGATATTCATAGCCTCTGTTTGTCCTGTTCGAGCAGCTAGGTGCAGAGGTGTTTCTTTATCTTTGGTGACCATATTTGGTTGAACAATAGAAGCTAATTCTTTTACAGCTGGAATATATCCGACTAAAGCAGCTTGATGAAGGAGGGTATAATTTGGATTTTTTTTGAAGAAATCCTTAAACTTTGTCTGAGAGGTCACATTAGGATCTGCTCCTTGGCGAACAAAAGCAAGTGCTCTTGAAAAATAAGCATCTTTATTTGAATAAAGAAAATTCATATCAGTAGATTGTTCCAGTAAATCTTGGAGGGCTGATGTTTGTTGAGAGTTATGAATTCTTTTTTTTGTTTGATGAAAAAAGTTGGTTATTTTATTTAGCATTTTTGATCCTATTTTTTCTGTCCTTTTTTTCAAAAGTATATCATATTTAAGCTTTTTTTACAATAAAATAGATTATTCACAAAAATGATTAGATTATTTACTGTATTTTGTTCTATTCATTGACTGAAGTATTTGTTTTTTATCTAAGCTTGAGGTAAGCTTTTTTAAAGTTGTTTTTAAAGTCGTATTTTGTGGAGTGATTATTTTAATATCTTTGAAATTATTATAATTTAATAGATAAGCTTTAAAATTATCAATTCCACTTTGCTTTTGACAGATTTTTATAATTTCATTTTTTTCTAAATCCTCTAAAGATAAATCTTTTTTTTGCATAAGTTCAGTAAAATCAGAGAGCTGTTTTTCACTAAATTCTATGTCTTTTGTCAGAAAACAGGTTAATTTTACTAAGTCAGAATCATTGTTCGGGATACCAGTAGGATTCATAGCATATTTTTCTAATTTTTTGTATGTGTTTGGCATAAGATATGTCATTACTCCGACTCTGATAGATTCTATATAATCATTAGAATGAGGCTTTTTTTTATGCATTGTTTTGAGTGTATGTCTTATGCAAGAGCGTTGAAGATTATAAAAATCATAAATTTTTTTAGCATGAAGAGGATGCTCTTTCATAATTTTTAACAGAGCAAAAGTGTCGCATTTTCTTTCATCAGCAGTTTTCATGGCTAAATGGATACTCTCATGATAGAAGCCTCTTTTATGTAAGATGATGGATCTTTCAAAGTCAGGAATACTGTAAAAATTATCAATGATTTTCTTTGTCGTTTCATTAATTCCATTTGGCTTTTTATTTTCTTTTTTTTGTGCGAGACAAAGAATTTGTATATCTCCTATATGTTGGTCAAAATAATTCGTACTTGATATCGCATCTTTAAAAATACCTTCAGAATAAAAGCGTTCACGTGTTACATCTGCAAAAAGAATATCATTATGATTTTTTTCATAGGAAAGATTGCTTCCATTTTCTTTTAAAAAGTCAAAAACAACACGTGCTTGTGCTTCTTGATCTGAAATATGAGGATATAATTTTTTGTATTGCTGATAGGCCCGTTCGAAGTTATTTGAATTTGCTACAGTTATGTGTGTTTCAGAGCTTTCTTTTGTAGAAAAATTGTTTGTTCCTTGATTGTAAAACTCATTTTCTTGAGAACTTACATAAGTCGGATAATCTTTTTTTATCAGAGAAGCAAGCAGCATAGGATAATGCTTATATTGTTCAATAAATTGATTGTATTGTTCCTTTGATAGCATACTTTTCTCCCAAAACTTATTATAGCATATTTTTTTATAAAAATTAATTAAAATCTGAAATAAACAAAAGAATAATAGGATAATATGAATAGAATGTTTATCTAAAGTTAAGAGGGAATTAATTTGATTTTTTTTAATATCTTAGTGAATATAGTAGTTGCATCAATCATCGCTATTATAAAGGTTGTATTCAATAATATATTTCATTTTAAATTAAAAATTTACAGAGAGGCTTTACTTCGAGCAATTCAGCAAATCAAAGATGATTACGAATTTTTAAATAAAAGATTAATTTTTAAATGGAAATCTTTCTAGATATCATAAGACAACAACTGGTGCGGGCTGCTTTGCGATTATCGGACCCAAATCACAGAAGATTTGAAGGAAAAATTGGAAAAACTGTCTTGATTTATTCATCAATTTATACTCTACTAAAACTATATATGTATATTTCACTTTAAAGAGGATAAAAATGTCAGAAGAAATTTTGAAAGCATTTAAAAAGATGAAATCTCAATTAGATGTTCGGAATTATGATGATGAAAGATTTATAAAGGATTTACCAGAAAATGAACCTGTGAGTTTGGTTATTCCTTTTGAACGGACTGGCAGAGGTTATTTGGATATATTCAGAACTTATATCGGTGGAGATGAACATCCAGAACTTTCAGATGAGGAACTTTTGGAACATTATCTGCAAACGCCAGAAGGAAAAGAAGACCCTAATTTTGGAGATGAAAAAAATATACCACTCATTTATAATCCTACTTTTTTTAGAGCATTTATTGAGGAAGATGAAAGTGGAGATCATATTGGGCGTTCTGGTAAACATAGAAATAGATTTTCAAAAGAAGAAGTTACGAAATTAATTCAAACTCTAAAAAAACAAGGAATTAATGCAGTAGAAAAGCAAGATGAAAAATCACAAGATCCGTCAACAGTTGTGGTAATGAATAATGGTATTATGACGCCTTTTATGGATAAAGATACAATCAACTCTTTAATACCAAAAATAAAGAAAGTAATGTCATGTTGTGCTTTTGCTGTTGGGGGACATATAGCCCCAGTCACTTTTGAACAGCTTCGTTCTCCTTTTGGAACAGAATCAGTTTCGGAAAAAAGAGATTTTGCATATAATTTTATTCGTGATTTTTCCAAACAACCATCTACTGAACTATCTAAAATAAAAAATTTGAATCAATTAACAACGTCTAATGAAAAAATAAGAGTTGTTGATAATACCTATGATGTCGCATTGCGTTTCCTAGATGAAGAAAATGACAAAACAGGAAGACCTTATATATGGCGAGGAGGCGTTTTAGGTGATAGGGCTTTTGCCGCCAATATTGATATAGAAAGTCGTGAAGCTCATGTTTTAAGAAAAAGTTGGGCAATGGCAACACCTTTTATGAGATATGCGTTACGTTATGCACGACGTGATGAAAGTGCGCACTTTGGTAAAGAGGGATTTGGATTTTTGTATCAATATAATACATCTGGGCAAGAAGCGTATTTTCCAGATAGGGGAATCGAAAGGACCCCATCAACTTTTGTGATTCCTGGTCCAGAGGAAGTACCTTTGTTCCCACATAAAAATGCATTAAAAAATATCTTTTTTTATTATCTGCCAGATGGTGGAAAACGCGAGTATTATCTAATGCGGCTTGATCTGAATAACCCAGAACATCAAAAATTACTAAAATTATACGAAGCAAAAGATACAAGAATTACTGGTAATTTAAAACAAAGGCGGATTAATCAATTCAATGAAGCGGCTGAAAATGGTGAAAAACCTATTGCGTATAATCCACAAATTTCCAAAGGACTTCAGCGTACACTATCGCAATGTTCTGGGACAAAGGAAGAAGAACAAGAAAAGGCCCAAAAGGGTAAACTTTCTGCTGAACAACAAGCAACTGTTTTATCTCGACAATATCAAAATGGTTAAAGAAATCATATTTAAGAGTCCGATAACTTGCTGTTTTTAGCCGTTTTTGAAAGTCCAACAATCGGACTCGCGGAAATGCTTGCAAACAAAAGAAAAAAGTCCTCATTTGATTGAGGGCTTTAATACATGGTGCCGCTGGTGAGAAGCGGATTAATTTTTATGATTATTTTAGTTTCAGGAACAAAAACAATTTTGTCCAAAGTTTAGGCTGGCAAAATAATAAAAATATTGTAAAAGATATTTATCAAAATTACTATTTAAATATTATTCACTAAAAAATAAAACTATGTTTATAAAGTTAAAATATATTGGAGAGTACAAGCAGTTAAAAAATTTTTATTCGGAAATTGCGGATTCAGAATCAGGAAAAATTTTTTGAAAAAGTTTGCTCTAAAGTTGGCTCAGTTGCCTAAGCAGGAAAGAAGTTATTATTGGGCGTTGGTGGTTATGTATTCAACACGCACGTGGAGGCAAAATTGTGCAAATCGGCCTCTTTGAAAGAAATGGAATACATACCAAAGAGCACCTTTAAATGTACATACTTAAAAAAATGGCGAGTGAGGTACTTTTGCGTGTCATTACAAAGCGATAAGCTATTAGCACAAAAGTTACATAAATTTTAGTTGTATTGTCGTTTATCTCGCGTTAGCTTTAAAGCATGAGCGTTGATTGCTATGTGGGGTTTGTTAGGTGCTTCTTGAAGCGAAGAAGATACCCCTCTTAATTCTTTTAAGCTTATTTTTGAAGACAATTGAGAAACATTTGATTTAGAACGAACATGGTTCAGCTTATTTTTAATTGCTTGCCATTGCTTAAAATCTTGTAATTTTGTTTCCATGGCAGAAACAATTTGTGGGCAATTACCTTCAGCCATTTGAATATTTGTAGCACACCAAGATAAATATTTATTTTCAACATCATGAAGATTAACAGCTTGCGGAGAAATCTTATTATATTGCTCAATAACCTTGGAACATAAATTTTTGTCAAAATCAAATATTTTATAAAAATCACTGCTTCTATTTGCAATTCCGCACATCCCAAAATCGAAAATTCCTTGTAAAATATGTTGTTTATTTAAATCTACACCAACATTACCAGCATGCAAATCATTGTGACAGCATACTGAATCTTCAGTTAAATTAACGTCTGTATGAAGAGATAAGCCATAGCGTCCAAGAGTATTTTGAACTTCTGGTGAACCATCGAAATTTAAATCTTTTCTATCTGGAAGATTTACCTTATCTAGAGGAACATTATGTAACTCTGCTAAAAAAACAGCTAAATCTTTTGCATAAAAATCCTTTTGTCCATCAGATAAATTATTGAAATCGCTTTTTGTAAGTTTATGTCCTTTAATTTTTTGATGGACAGCAAATGGATATTGTGCGTTTACAACAGAAATATTTGATATTTTGGTTTTTTTAATATAAGGAGAGATGCTTTTAGTTATTTTGCTTTCTACTTTCAGTTCATTTAGCGATTGAGATTCCCCAGCTCTATGTATTTCTTCTTTGGGAAACCTTGCAATATATTTATCATCTATGTCCATAACATAAAATTGTCCGGTAGCAGTCAAGAGATTAACAGAAGAGTTTGTTTCTACAATGGGTTTAGATAAATTCGCCTGAGATTGCTTGATAGCGGATATAGCAGCATCAACTGAAAAAGTATCATTATTAAAGAAACTGTTATTCATAAGACTACCCTTATATTAAGTTAACATTTTATTATTGTAGCACAAAGAGTTGTATTATTCAAGACATAGTAATATTCCAGTAGCTGATGAATAAATACCTATTTTTTTAAGTGGCTAAATCAATCACGCTAAAAGTCTTGTAATACATACAAAAAAAGCACCTTTAACGGTGCGTTCTTAAAAATGGTGCCGCTGGTGAGAATCGGACTCACGACCTCTCCCTTACCAAGGGAACGCTCTACCACTGAGCCACAGCGGCACAAGATCTCTTTCTTGTAAAAGATTTTCATGATAGTGTCAAGGAAAAAATAGGGTCTAAAAATATCTTGTCATGTAAAAAATCTTCTTTTATTATACTCTCAATTTAAGGAGAAAGAGTATGGAAAATAGAAACTATTATGCTTACCAGACGAGTTTTGTTATAGAGAAATTTCATTCCGATTTACAAAAAGGTTTAACATCTGCTCAGGCAACTAAGGCACTACAAAAATATGGACCTAATGTCATCACGCCAAAGAAGGGGAAAAGTGCTTTATTGCGTTTTTGGCTTCAGATACACCAACCCTTGATTTATGTTTTACTTTTTTCAGCGACGTTTGCTTTGTTTTTGGGAGAATATGTTGATGCTTCTGTTATTTACGGTGTCGTATTGGTGAATGCGATTATGGGTTTTTTTCAAGAGGATAAGGCTTTGAAGGCATTAGATTCTCTGAGTAAAAGTATTACTATTCAAACACAAGTCATTCGTAATGGAGAAATCGAACAAATTGATGCTCAAAATTTAGTTCCAGGAGATATCATTATTTTACATTCAGGAGATAAAGTTCCTGCGGATGTTCGTTTGCTTGAAGTTCATGATTTAAAAGTAGATGAATCTGCTTTGACGGGTGAATCTGTTCCGGTTGAGAAAAAAATAAATGTCTTAGCAGAACAAACACCATTGGCAGATAGATTAAATATGGCATATGCTTCTACGTTGGTAACATTCGGTAGTGCTAAAGCATTAGTTGTCGAGACAGGAGATCATACAGAAATTGGTAAAATTTCAAAGTTAATAGCTAATGCTCAAGACTTGAAAACGCCTTTAACCGAAAAAATAGACGCGTTTAGTAATAAGTTGCTATGGTTGATTGTTGTTATGTCTATTGTTTCTTTTGGGGTCGGTATTTATAAAGGAATGGATTTTGCTAATACATTTATGGCTGCAGTTGCGATGGCTGTTGCAGCTATTCCAGAAGGTCTTCCAGCCGCTTTAACGATTATTTTAGCTATTGGTGTAAATCGAATGCTTAAGCATAATGCGATCGTTCGTAAATTGCCAGCAGTAGAAACTTTGGGCAGTACGACTATAATTTGTTCTGATAAAACGGGTACTCTTACAGAAAATAAAATGACAGTTCAGAAGTTATTTGTTGCTGGTCAGGAGTATACTGTTAGTGGTAATGGATATTCTTTGAAAGGTAATTTTGCTCCTGATAGTATGAATGAAGCTTTGCGGCAGTGTTTACTATGTGGTATCTTGTGTAGTGATGCTTCGTTAAAAAATGAAGAAGGTAAAGTGAAGCCTTCCGGAGATCCAACAGAAATTGCCTTATTGGTTTCCGCAGCGAAGAAAGGATTAAATGCATGGGAAGTTCGTCCACAAAATCCTTGCATAGATGAAATTCCTTTTGAATCTGATTATCAATATATGGCTTGTTTACGTTCTGATAAAAGCTTGTATGTAAAAGGAGCTGCTGAAGCTATATTGCCTTACTGTAAGGAGCAGATGAATGCTGATGGTAGTTTATCTCTTTTAGATAAGTCAGTTATTTTATCTCAAATAGAAAGCTTTGCTAAACAGGGATTACGCGTTTTAGGATTTGCTGTTCGGCAAAAGTTTTTAAAAAAGTCTATAACACATGAAGATGTTCATGAAAAACTTGTTTTTATCGGGCTTCAAGCAATGATTGACCCCCCCCGTTCAGAGGCCATTCGAGCTATTGCTGCTTGTCATACAGCCGGTATTCGTATTAAAATGATAACTGGCGATCATGTTATTACAGCACGAGCCATTGCTGCAGCAATGAACTTGCATGGGAAAGGGCAGTCTCAAGAGCCTGTTGTTATGAATGGAACAGAGATCAGCAAGTTGTCTGACATAGAACTAAAGAAAGTAGCTCAAGAGACAGATGTTTTTGCTCGTGTGACTCCTGAAGATAAGCTCCGACTTGTGCGTGCGTTGCAAAAAACACATAATATTGTTGCAATGACAGGCGATGGCGTCAATGATGCTCCGGCTTTAAAGCAAGCTAATATAGGGATAGCCATGGGAAAAAATGGAACAGATGTTGCAAAGGAAGCTGCGGCTATTGTCTTGGTGGATGATAATTTTGCAACAATAGAAAAAGCTGTGGAGCAAGGAAGAGGTGTTTTTGATAATTTAGTGAAGTTTATTCTGTGGACTTTGCCTGTTAGTTTTGCTGAGGCTTTAATAGTTATGTTAGCTATTTTCTTTAATCTTCAAGTACCAATTTCTCCGGTACAAATTTTATGGATTAATATGGTGACAACAATTTTATTAGGCGCAATGTTTTCTTTTGAACCGGTGGAAAAAGATATTATGTCGCGTCCTCCAAGGAAACCAGAAGCTCCTATTGTTTCTATCCCTTCTTTGTGTAGGATGGTCACCATTATGTGTTTGATAACAGCTTTATGTTTTGCTGCTTTTGACATAACATCTGAAACATATTCTTACCGTTTATCTCAAACGGTTATCGTTAACTTGATTGTTGGGTGCGGAATAGTTTATATGTTTTCTTGTAGATCATTTAAGAAATCGATTTTTCAGCTTCAATTATTCGGTAATAGATGGATGATTTGGGGCGCATTAGGGATGATTATATTACAGTTTTTGTTTACATATGTTCCGTTATTTAACTATTTGTTTAAAACAGAAGCATTGAATAGTGAAAACTGGATAGTTGTTTTGAGTGGTAGCTTCTTTTTATTACTATACCTTGAAATTGAAAAGCTTTGTTGGAGACTTTTTGGAAAAGAAAAAATGATATAAAAAGTTCTTTTTATTTCTTTTTTCTACTTACTGCTCTTTTCCGAGTCTGAGTTAAAGGAGGTTTATAGTATGGATTTTTTCTTTTTCCTTCTACGGAAAAACCGAATTTTCCAAGTTTTTTTCCTAAGGTAAAGTAAAAGCCATGCACATAAGCCAACAATCCGGCTTTTTCAAGTAAAAGAGCACCTTTTTTGTCTAAATAAGTATCATCAACGGAAACACCTTTAATTTCGGCTAAGAACATATCATGAGTTTCGAAGTGTTGAATATTTACAACTTTACATTCAATAGAAACAGGTGCTTCTTGGATTTGAGGAGCAGAAATATGCTTACTAAGAGCCGGAGTAATACCACATGTTTTAAACTTATCAATTTTTTTTCCGGATTTAACGCCACACCAGTCTGTTATAGCAGCAAGTGGTAAATTAGGTAAATTGATAACAAATTCTCGAGTTTGAGTAATGAGTTCATGTGAATAGCGAGAGGGCCTGATGGACACATATGTCATAGGGGGATCAGAGTTAATAATACCAGTCCATGCTGCCGTCATTACATTCGGTTTGTCAATCGTGCCACAAGAAATAAGAGCAGGGGGAATAGGAGCTAAAAGAGTTCCGGCTTTCCAATGAATTTTTGTCATTTTGACCTCTTTAAAAAGTAGTTTTTACTTGTATTCGAATGGAGTGACCTTTGCCATGAGCATTGTTTTTCCCAATATCTTGAAAAGTATAAGAATATCCTCCGCCCAAAGCAAGCCAGTCTGTTAGAAATGTATATAAGTCAGCTGTTGCATATAATTTTTTAGATTTCCATAGTTTATCATAGTTATAATGAAATGTTGCATCAACAGCGATTATATCTTTGAAGTTTTTATAGAGGCCTCCCATAAGATCATATTTTGGATTGTTGTCTGCGAATTTATGTTGAAAGAGAGGAAATTCTGCTGTTGCTCCAATATAAGGAAGAATTAATTTTAAGTCATATCCCGCTCTTAAATGAAGATTGAATGCTTTATAGGCGCCCCCATTGTGATGTGTTTCCTTTTGTAAATATGAAAGGCGCGTTTGAAGATAAGTTGTTTCTGTTTTGAATAAATCATAAGTTGCTCCTAAATACCAATTGATATTTGTATCCTCTCTGTCAGTTGAATTTGCCTCGTCGTATTTGAGTCGATTCCATGTATTAGAGATGGTCATATCAATAGCAACCTTAGGCGCAATTCCATAGCTGAAAGCTTGAGAAACAATAAAATCTCGCGTTCGATAGTTTTGATAGCCGTTAATCATATCTTTAATATGAGATTTTTCCCATGAAAAGGTTGTCGTAGAAGTTGTTGTTCCTTGTGGAGATAAATAAAACGGGTGCACTGTTTCCAAAGCCAAAGCTTTAAAAGAGCAACCGAGCAAGAGTAAACTGAATAAAAAAAGCTTTTTCATAGCCATCTCCTTTGGAAACAGCCTAGAAGAGAAAGTTAAAAAAATCAATAAAAACTTTATTTCTGTTTTGGGGGAGAGCTTAAAGTATATAAAATAGGAAAATAATCCTTGACATTGAATTAAAAATCACATATAAGTTAATTGTTAAAAGCTCGAGCTATGCTCGGGCTTTTTTTTATATGATAAGGAGGGTAAAGTGAAAGAACGTTTTTTAGCATATTTAAAAGAAAATAAGAAAAAAATCTTAGCATTTGTTGTTGCAGGTATTATTGCGACATTAGGGATTAGTATGTCACAAGAAGCGTCAGATGCCGTTGTAAGTTTATTAGACAGTATTTCTAATGCTTTATTTGAAACATCAGTTGCATGAGTAATAGTATAGTTTGTTTAATGAGTGCTCTTATAGGAGCACTCATTTTTTTTCTGTTAGGGAAAAAGGTAGGACAGTATGGCGAGCAAAAGAAGACGCAAGAAAAGATATTGGCAGCATTGGAGTTATCTCATCATTTTGATAATTTGGATGATACTAAGCTTAACCAGTTGCCATCGAAGTATGATTGAAATTCCATTTTGTTTAATTTATCGCCCTGTTTCTGGAACAGGAGAGATTTCTCCGGAAAGGCAGCGTTTAGAGGTTAAAAGGAATAATTTAAAATATGAGGAGTTATGTGAAAAATGATAATTTTGTTGATTGCTTTTGAAGCATGGTGGCGTCGATGGTTCGGAGGCGCTTATGTTGGAGGGGAAAAATGGGAAAATAAATGGTTTAATCGTCGTATAACGCAGCATGCTATCAATTGTGGTGTGATCAGTTTATTTTTAGGCTTATATTTTAAAATTAGTTTCATTTCTACAATATATAGTGTTGTAATTATTGAGGGTTTGTTCTGGTCTCCGGGACATGGTGCTGGATTTGATATGTCTCGAGCAGGTATTCCAGAGGATACTTCTCGGTATGCAGAAAAATGGTGGAACAAAATTTGCCAATTTTTAGTACCAGAAAGTGAGTGGTATTGCTTTGGGTACGATTGGCTCTGGATGATGCTTCGATATACAAGCCCTTGTATCTTGCTTATTCCTATATTTGGTTGTGAAATTTTGTTTATGGGATTATTGGTCGCTCCGATCTATGGTTTTTGCGCTTCTTTATACGAGAAGATAGATATCAGTTTTTTCCCAAATTGGTTAAATAGCCATAATAAGTTAGCGGAAATTATGATGGGTGGAATTGTCGGGACGTTTTTAGGTGGGGTGTTATGAAAAAATATGATAATGTAAAAGTGTTGTTAAAAGATAATGAACGGCAAGCCGTTGAATGTTGGACACGTGTGATGGGCTATTTTCGTCCTGTTTCTGGTTTTAACAAAGGTAAAGTTTCAGAATATAAAGATAGAAAGTATTTTTCGGAAAAGAAATTTCAATATTAAAAAAAACTAATGAGTTTTACCTTGGATGAGTATATCATTTTTTAAAAAGCTAAGAATGGATTCACGCGCCAACTTGATAATTTAAACATGTTGACATGATGTATATTTTTATGTACACCTCTCATAGAGGTGCGACCATGAATCAAATAAAACAAGCCTTAGAACGACTAAAAAAAGAGGCTTATAAAAAATATAAAACGGAAGATAAACCAACCAAAAAAGAATCAATATTTTATTTCGGACGTTGTGTTTCGTACTCATTAAAACTTATTTTAAAAGAGAAAGAAATTATTACGTTTGCTCTTTTACAACTCATTTGTATAGGTTTAGGATATTATTTATGGGTCCAAATGCTAGATTGGATTCCTGAAGAAGTTTGGGAAAGTACAAAAAATTCAGACAGTGGTTCTCCTGCTGATTTGATTCTATTAGTATGGTCCTTTATTTGTGTTGGTATAACAGCATATCCTTTGGGATTATTAACGGCGTGTATGGGAGCTGCTCATTTTTTACATGAAAAAGGGGAAGAATCTACAATAGCCAAATGTTTTCGAATTGTTTTACCAAAAGCGTGGTCTATTTGGACCTTTAGTTGGATTGATGGCTGGTGGACAGTTAATAGAATTTTGGAACGCTTACCAAAAAAAGAAGATAAAGTTCCTGTATCACAAAAATTATTGGATGAATCAATTTATCAAGCATGGAAAATTGCTTCTCTTGGGTTTTTGCCTGCTTTAATTATAGGACGTGGAGTTATGGATAGTTGTAAAGACTCTTTAGGCGTTCTAAAAACGCATTTTAAAGCTATCTGTCAGTTAAGAATAGCATACTCTGTTATTTGTTGGTTTTTTGGAGTTGGATCTTATGTGGGATGTATATTTATGGCTCCTTACATTGTTTCTCATATGTCCACAGATAACGATATGTATATATTTTATATGTTAGCTGGAATTCCTATGTTGATAGCATTATTTTTTATCCAGGTATTTTTCAGACCTATTTATATTTTATCAGCATGTCGTATTTATTCCCTTTATGTACGTGAAAATAATATTCCTGTCACTCTGCCAAACGTTTCCAAATTTTCAAGTACACTTATTGCTTTTATTGTACTACTTTTAATCGTTGGTACAGTATTTTTGTACAGAGACATATTGGGGATTACGCAGCTTTTGTCAATACCATACAAGTAAAAATATAATAGAAAAAATTATAAATTTCTGAGATGAGGAAATAACTTCCTAAAAAGATGAGTATTGAAAACAAAGGATGTTTTTGTTTAGGAGTTCGTAAATTTGGAAAAAGGCTTGTTTTTTGACTTAGAAGGTTCGAACTTACCAGAAGGGTTGTAAATAAAAGAAAAAGCCGCCGTAAAAGGCGACTTATGCTTATTAGTCGGTTTTACCCTCATAAAATCCGAAAAGTTATACTTTTTTGAAGATGCTTTTTGTATGTTAATTTTTAATAAAAAATTTTATTATTTACAATAAGTGAAATTAAAATTAAATGAAATTTTTACACAAGTATAGATAATTTCATAACAGGTTAACTATACCGAAGCCATAATTATGAAATACTTGTATGTTTATTTTTTTGTCAATGTATTATAAGAAACAATAAATAAAAAAGTTATTTTTAAGAGTATTATTCTTTAGTTAATAAGATCTCTCAATAATGCTAAAAATGCATGTGTGTTTACAAAATAGTTGCACGGATTACTTTTCAAAACTTCCTGTATCTCCGTATATTGAGTATCATTCTTTCCACCGGAGTGTTTTAATAATTTATTTGCAAAAATTCCATCCAAGTAAGTTATATAGTGAAAATGCTTATTAGGTTCAGTATAACGAATAAAATCCAATATTTCTGCGACCTGTTTATCCTGACCACCTCCAGCTTCTTTCATAGATTTATGTTCTACTATGTAATACTCTGTTTTAATTTTTATCAAAACATCCGGTAGCTTTCCTTGCTTAAATTTTCTAAATGGAAATGAAACAGCATGTTTCTTCAATAAATTATCAAATCTTTTTTTATCACCTTTATCAGGCTCTAAAAAATAAAAGTTTTCTTGTTCCTCATTTGATAAATCTTTAATTTTCTTAAAGACTTTTAAACTATTTAATTGATTTTCAATTTTAACTATTCCTACTTTACCTTTTCTTTTATGCGAATAATTATCACTCATTGTTTGCAAAATCGCATTGGTATAGCCATGTGATTTATACATATGATGTCTATTTTTGATATAGCTTTGAAGTAATTCCGTTAAAATACCTAATCGTGATTGTTGATCTAAACTAGAGTAGATAGAATGTGATATATTTTGAACCATAAAATATTGGCACAAAGATGAATAATTAATTCCATCAGTATTAATTAGTATATCATCAATTTTTTTCAACAATTCATCAACAATCTTATTTTGATGCGTTTCATTCAATTCATTTGATAAAGTTTCAAACGTGTCTATAAATCTATATAACCTATCCACGGCTTTTGTTAAGATATTTGAATCTTCCTTATTTTCAGGGATTACCCGAATATCATTCATGTTTGAATAGTATTTATCTATGATTTGTTCGGGGTATTGTTTCATTAGATTAAAATAATACATATTGCTCTTTAACATTTTCTGAACCTTTTAGTTGCATATACGCTTGTTCAAGTATAGCCCGAGCAGTCTTAAAATCTAATCTTCTTCTTCGCGTTCCATTTTTCATATTACCTTTAAAGGGAGATAAAATTACATCTTTTGATGTACTTCTCAAAGAAGACAATAGATTGTTTGCTTGCTTTATAAAATCATTTCTCTGTGAATAATTAATATCAATATCTATTAATGAATATAAACGAGAACTAGCTTTTATTCCAGCTTCCCAATCATAGTCTATATTGTCCTTGTAATCAAAACAAATCATATTTTCCGGATCTGTTAAATCAATTGCTCTTAAACCTAGCCACCCTTTTTTATCATTAAATTTCATATCCACAATGTGTTTTGGCGTTGGTCTTAATCTATTTAAAGAATACAAAGAACCAATGTAATTATTATTTTTATATATATTTATTTCACTTTCTTTTTTTTGTTTTCCATCAAAGCAAGCTACAATCACGGGGATATCCGTATCATTAAAAGGATTTTCTTCTAAAATTGTTATAGAAAAAAGTCTTTTTTTATCTTGAAAATTAGAATTAATAAAAGTTTCTGGAATAATTGCAACAACGTATTCTTGCGCTTCCAACATCTTTTCAAGAGCAATCAAATAAATATCATCATAAATACTTTTTTCAAAATAATGCCTAACTGAGCCAATTACTTTTTTTCTACTAGCCGAATAATTTGATATATAAGGGGGATTTGTGACTATAATAGCATTATGGATATGAGGAATAGCCTCTAAACTATCGTTATATGACCAACCTAGTGTTTTATCAATATCTAATCCCAATACATTTTGAATACCTAAATGGGACGAAATTTTTAGTAAATCACCATCTCCCGCGAAAGGATCATAAATCGTTTGGCACTTACTAGAAACAATGAAGTCTGCAATATGGCTTTTAAGCCATATGTCATTTCGTGTAAAGAACTGCCCCAAAATTATCTTTTTTTCTTTCATGTCTCGATTATATTTAATTAAAAAAATAAAATCAAGTTTTTTATCATAAACCACATTCCAAGTATATAAAGATTATAAATCAATTTAAAACAATAAGTTAACAATTTTCAAAATAAAAGTATACAATTTTTTATGATGATTCTTGGGAATACTTAACCAGTTGCGAAAAGTTTTACATCTACCATTTTACTCATTCAACACTTATCAATAACTTGAAGAGGATGTTTCAAAATCAAAATAACACATCATCAAAAAGTATATTTTGACCTCAAAATAAAGGTAAAAATCGGATTGTTCAGACACATGGTTTGGTATTTAAAATACAATTTAATTCATTAAAAATGATATTTTTTTAATGATGATTACAAAATAAAGAAGCGAAAGGATATCGCTTCGTTTTCTTATATTGGTCGGAGTGGCGGGATTTGGACCCACGACCCCTACGTCCCGAACGTAGTGCTCTACCAGGCTGAGCTACACTCCGAAGAAGAGAGATTTT
>CALXXX010000033.1 GCA_944392795.1 uncultured Alphaproteobacteria bacterium
AGATAATGTAAAGATGACCGTTCGTTTGATTGTTCCAGTAGCGATGGACGAAGGTTTACGCTTTGCTATTCGAGAAGGCGGGCATACTGTTGGAGCTGGTGTTGTTTCAAAGATTTTGAAATAATTCATCTCTGACCAAAAAATAAAAGGAGGGCTTCTCTAATGAAACCCTCCTTTCCTTTTATCAGAGGACAAATATGATAAATGTACAAAACAACTTGATAAAAATGAAAAAAATCTATAATAAAATTGTAAAAGTATTTAATAATAAGGAAAAGAACATGCTCTCTAAAATAGACTTAATGCATATTTACAGTTTAAAAGATTTACAGAAAATGCAACGTATCGGCGTCTCTGAAAAGGATTTACGCCAAGCATATGCAATATTAAATGAAAAGAAGAGGCGTAATGCTCAATCATTTATAAAAGGAAAGTTATTTTCTAGTTTGTTATTTTGGATGAGTAGTCATGGTTATACACGAATGGTTCGTTTTCTTTTGGATAAAGGGGCTAATGTAGAGGTGAAGAACATAATAGATAGAACGCCTTTACATAATGCAGCGAAAAAAGGATATTCAGATATCGTAAATCTTCTGATAGAAAGAGGCGCTGATGTAAATGGAAAGGATTTCTTTGGTTCCACAGCTTTACATGAGGCAAGTAAAGAGGGACATTTAGGAACAGTAAAAGTTCTTTTCGAAAAAGGAGCAAATATAAATGCAAAAGATCTTTTAGATATCTCTCCTTTATTTCAGGCATTTTTAGAAGGTCATTTGGAAATAATTAAGTTTCTTCTTGAAAAAGATGTAGACGTAAATGCTAAATTAACTCCAGCACTTTTATTTTGGGCGGTCCAGGAAAATCAGATGGGAATAGTGAAGCCTCTTCTCGAGAAGGGTGTTAATGTGAATGTAAAAGATAAAGAAGGTTGGACACCTTTACATATGGCAAGTTGGAATGAATATTCAGAGATGGTCAAATATCTGATCGAAAAAGGGGCCGATGCGAATGCTAAAACTAAAAAAGGCTGGACAGCTGAGGATATTGCTAAACTTCCTAAGGAAAAGAAAGTAAATTTAACACGTGAGGAAGTGTTGTTCATAAAAAAACAACGTTCCGAAAAAGCTAAAGAAATTCGTTCAATTGATGCAGATGCGCAGGGAAAAGCTATTAATCATTCGTTACGTCGTACTCTTTTTGGCGGAAAGCAAATCGGTTATAATGCACCGATGTTAAAGGTCGTAGCGATACGTTTAAAAGAACATCAAAATAACGCTTAAGCTTAAATCGAGTTCTAATCAAAAAAGAGTCTTTTTATTAGAAAGAAGCTAAGATAAAATTTCTTCGGCTTCTTTCTTTTATTTTTATATTAAACCGATATCTTAAAAATTCTTTTATGAGAAGTATAGGGAGATGTAAAAAAAATTAAAAAATCGCTTGACAAAAAATGGCATTATGTCATAATAACTCCACTTTCCAAGCCGGAGAAGGTGAAAACGATCTTCCTACCGTCTTGTTCTTAAGGGTTCCGGCGGGTGGGCCGAGTTCTACCAGAGTCGGGGCAAGGTGCTTTTAGCTACTCGAAATGGTTGCTAAAAGGTTTTTTTATTATTAAGAAAATGGATATTTTAAGTATCGTTTCGAGTACATATAAAGATAAGGTTTAAAAAATGGATAGTCAAAATATCAGAATTCGCTTAAAAGCTTTTGACCACCGTTTGTTGGATCAATCAACGCGGGAGATTGTCAATACAGCGAAAAGAACTGGTGCGGAAGTAAAGGGACCTATTCCTCTGCCGACGCGCATTGAAAAGTTTACAGTGAACCGTTCTCCTCATATTGATAAGAAGTCTAGAGAGCAGTTTGAAATTCGTACTCATAAAAGAGTGCTTGACATTGTCGATCCGACACCTCAAACGGTTGATGCTTTGATGAAGCTTGACCTTGCGGCTGGTGTTGATGTTGAGATTAAGTTATAAGGAAAAGGTCATGCGTTCAGGTATTATCGCAGAAAAAGTAGGCATGACACGGTTATTCACCGATGAGGGTGTTCACGTTCCTGTGACAGTCTTAAAAGTGGATAATTGTGAAGTTGTCGGTGTCCGCTCCTTGGAAAAGGATGGATACGTGGCCGTACAGTTGGGAGCTGGCAAAGCTAAAGAAAAGAATGTTGCTAAAGCACAACGTGTACAATTTGCTAAAGCCAATGTAGGAAACAAAAGAACTGTTATGGAATTTCGCGTCAGTGATGATTGTGTTATTCCTGTTGGCTCAGAATTAGGTGTCAATCACTTTGTTAAAGGTCAATATGTTGATGTGACAGGAACTTCAATCGGTAAGGGTTTTGCCGGTGTTATGAAAAGACATAATTTTGGCGGTGACTGTGCATCTCATGGTGTTTCTTTGACACATCGTTCTGGTGGTTCTACAGGTCAATGTCAAGATCCAGGTCGTGTTTTCAAAAACAAGAAAATGCCGGGTCATATGGGCTCTTCGCAAGTAACAGTTCAAAACTTGCAGATTGTTGACTTGGATGAGGCAAAAGGCCTAATCATGGTTAAAGGTGCTGTTCCCGGATTTGACGGGAATGTTGTGGTTGTAAAAGATGCTGTAAAACGTCCGGTTCCTGCAGATGTTCCAATGCCTGCTGGATTAAAAGCAAAAGCAGAAGCTCATGCTGAACAGGTTGTAGCCGATGTTGCTGCTGATGTTCCGGTTGTAGAAACAACAGCATCTGAAGAAGTAAAGGAATAACGGCGATGAAATACGACGTTATCAATCTCGCAAATGAGAAAGTCGGTTCGATTGACTTAATGGATGCCGTTTTTGGTGTCGAAGTCCGACCCGATATTCTGTCCCGAGTTGTAAATTGGCAGTTGGCAAAACGCCGTGCTGGTACACATTCGGTTAAAAATTTATCTACGATTTCTGGTACAACAAAGAAACCGTTTAGACAAAAAGGAACAGGCCGTGCTCGTCAAGGAACACTGCGTGCCTCTCAGTTCCGTCATGGTGCAGTTGCTTTTGGCCCTGTTGTCCGTGATCATGCACACGATTTGAATAAAAAAATTCGTAAGTTAGGTTTAAAGTGTGCTTTGTCTGCCAAAGTAAAAGATGGAAAGCTTTTCGTTTTGGATGAAGTAAAAGCAGCTTCTCCTAAAACAAAGGAATTGAAGGCCAATTTTGATAAGTTAGGGTGGACATCTGCTCTGATTTTAAGTGGCGCTTCATTGGATGATAACTTTGCAAAAGCGTCCGGAAATATTGTCGGCATTGATGTTCTTGTTCAACAAGGAGCCAATGTCTATGACATTCTCCGCCGAGACACACTCGTGTTATCGAAAGAGGCTGTTGCTTACTTGGAGGCTCTGTTAAAATGAAGAAAACAACAGAAAAGAATGCTGAAACGAAAATGACGGAACGTTTATATGAAGTATTGCGTCGTCCGGTCATTACGGAAAAAGCAATGAAGGTTTCCGAACAAGGGCAAGTAACTTTTGTTGTGCCTATGGATGCCACAAAGCCTGAGATAAAGAAGGCTGTTGAGGGTTTGTTCGGGGTGAAAGTAAAGGCTGTGAATACTTCTTGTGTTCGCGGAAAGGTTAAAATGTTCCGGAATACAAAAGGTCAACGGAGCGATATGAAAAAAGCAATCGTAACGTTGGAAAACGGTCAAAATATTGATGTGACGACAGGAATTTAAGATTATGGCTTTAAAAACATATACTCCGGTAACTCCTTCGATAAGACACCTGATTGCGATTGATCGCAGTGAGTTGTTTAAAGGCGCACCGGTTAAGTCTTTGACTGAAGGGCTGAAGAGCTCTGGTGGTCGGAATAATCATGGACATATCACCAGCCGTCATCGGGGCGGCGGGCATAAACGCGCTTACCGTGTGATTGATTTCAGACGGTCTAAGATGGATATGCCAGCAACCGTTGAACGCTTAGAATATGATCCGAACAGAACAGCATTTATAGCACTCATTCAATACGAAGATGGGGAACAAGCTTATATTGTTGCTCCACAACGTTTGAAAGCCGGCGATGTTGTTCTATCATCCGAAAAAGTGGACATCAAACCAGGCAATGCAATGCCTCTGAAAAATATGCCCGTTGGAACGATCGTTCATAATGTTGAGTTGAAACCAGGAAGAGGCGGACAGTTAGCGCGTTCAGCTGGTTGTTATGCTCAATTGATTGGTAAAGATGGCGGATATGCACAGTTACGTTTGAACTCCGGAGAGCTAAGAATGGTTCGTGGAGAATGTCTTGCTTCAATCGGAGCTGTATCGAATGCTGACAAGCAAAATACGACATTAGCAAAAGCAGGTCGTTCACGTTGGCTCGGTATTAGACCTCAAACGCGCGGTATTGCGATGAACCCAGTTGATCACCCTCATGGTGGTCGTGGCAATGGTGGACGTGCTCCGGCAACGCCTTGGGGTAAGTGTACACGTGGGGCTAAGACCCGCACGAATAAGAGAACAGATCGTATGATCATGCGTTCTCGTCATTTGAGTAAAAAGAAATAGGAGAGACTAAATGACTCGTTCAATATGGAAAGGTCCTTTTGTTGACGGTTATATGCTGGCGAAAGCTGAGAAAGCAAAAGCAGCAGGACGTCATGAAGTGATTAAAACTTGGTCTCGTCGTTCAACAATATTGCCTGATTTTGTGGGCTTGACTTTTGGCGTGTATAATGGTAAGAAGTTTATCCCTGTTCTGGTAACAGAAAATATGGTTGGTCATAAACTTGGGGAGTTCGCTCCGACAAGAACTTTTAATGGTCATACCGCAGGCGATAAGAAAGCAGCAGTTAAAAAGGTTTAATGACGATGGTTGAAAAGAAAGAAGTAAAAGCGGTGACAGCAAGAGCTCGGGCTATTCGTACCAGCCCCCGTAAGCTGAATTTGGTCGCACAATCTATTCGTGGATTGGCGGTAAGTAAAGCTTTATCGGAATTGGCTTTTTCTAATCGCCGCGTAGCTGGGGATGTGAAAAAAGTTCTGATGTCCGCAATTGCGAATGCAGAAAACAATCATAACCTGGATGTTGATCGTCTGTTTGTGGCGGAAGCCTATGTTGGAAAAGCAATGGTAATGAAAAGATTTCATCCGATGGCTAAAGGTCGTGCGGGAAAAATCTTGAAAGCTTTTTCAAATCTGACGATTGTCGTTCGTGAACAAGAGGAGAAAGTCTAATGGGACAGAAAGTTAACCCGAATGGTCTTCGATTAGGCATCAATAAGACTTGGGATTCTCGCTGGTTTGCCGGTAAGAAAGATTATGCCAAGTTGTTGCATGAAGATTTAAAAATCCGTGAATATATCATGGAAAAGCTGGCAATGGCTGGGGTTGCTCGAGTTGTGATCGAACGGCCGGCTCAAAAAGCCAGAGTAACAATTTATTCAGCTCGTCCTGGCGTTGTCATTGGTAAGAAAGGTCAAGATATTGATGCTTTACGCAATGACTTACAAAAGATTACGGGTAGTGAAGTCAATTTAAATATTGTAGAGGTTCGCAAGCCTGAATTGGATGCAACTTTAGTGGCCGATGGTGTTGCGCAGCAGTTAGAACGCCGCGTTTCCTTCCGTCGTGCGATGAAACGGGCTGTTCAAACAGCGTTGCGTTTAGGTGCACAAGGTATTCGTATCACCTGCGGTGGTCGATTAGGTGGCGCAGAAATTGCACGTGTTGAGTGGTATCGTGAAGGTCGTGTTCCATTGCATACTTTGCGTGCTGATGTAGATTATGGAACAGCAACGGCGCATACGGCTTATGGCTGCTGCGGGATTAAGGTCTGGATTTTCAAGGGTGAAATCATGGCTCATGATCCGATGGCTCAAGACAAGCGCTTGGCTGAACAACGGTAAGAAAGGGTTTAGATTATGTTAGTTCCTAAAAGAACAAAATTCCGTAAAGCCTTTAAAGGTCGTATTCATGGCCTGACAAAAGGTGCTTCGACCCTGGATTTTGGGTCTTACGGCCTGAAGGCGTTGGAGCCGGAACGTGTGACAGCACGTCAAATTGAAGCAGCTCGTCGTGCAATATCTCGTGCGATGAAACGTCAAGGAAAAATGTGGATTCGTATTTTTCCAGATGTTCCTGTATCCAAAAAGCCGCCTGAAGTTCGTCAAGGTAAAGGTAAAGGGTCGGTTGAATTCTGGGTTTGCCGTGTAAAACCAGGACGGATTATGTTTGAGGTTGACGGTGTGTCAGAAGAAGTCGCTCGTGAAGCGTTTGCATTGGCTGCAGCTAAGTTTCCGATTAAAACGAAATTCATTGCGCGTTCTGCAAGTGAAGAGGTTTAATGATGTTGAAAATTAAGGATTTAAGAGCTAAAACTGACGCAGAATTGAATGATTTAGTTCAAGAGTTGCGTAAAGAGTCTCTCAACTTGCGTTTTTCACAGGCAACTGGTCAGCTGGCGAATACAAATCGCCGTCGTCAGGTGCGTCGTGAAATTGCAAAAATCAAAACGCTTCAGACAGAGCGTTTAGCAAAGAAAGGGGTATAAGATGCCTAAACGTATTTTACAAGGTGTTGTCGTTTCTGACAAAATGGATAAGACTGTCGTTGTCCGTGTCGAACGTCGTGTTATGCACCCCGTTTATAAAAAGTACATTAAGAGCAGTAAAAAATATCATGCTCATGATGAAAGTAATCAGCACAAGATTGGTGATGTTGTGCGGATTCAAGAGTGTCGTCCGGTTTCCAAAACCAAAACTTGGGAAGTGGTAACCGAATCGGCAGAACAATAGAGTTAATAGGGAAGGAATAACCTAATGATTCAAATTAGTACTAACCTGGACGTGGCAGACAATTCCGGCGCTCGGCGTGTCTACTGCATTAAGGTCCTGGGCGGTTCAAAACGTAAGGTTGCTTCTGTAGGCGATGTCATTGTCGTTTCTATTAAAGAAGCAATACCACGTGGTCGTGTCAAAAAAGGTGATGTTCATCGTGCCGTTATCGTACGGACGAAGAAAGAAATTCGCCGTCCGGATGGAAGTGCCATTCGTTTTGACAGCAATGCCGCTGTTTTGATTAACAAAGATGGTGAGCCAATCGGAACTCGTATTTTTGGGCCGGTGACTCGTGAATTAAGAGCAAAGAATTATATGAAAATTATTTCTTTGGCTCCGGAGGTCTTATAATGGCTATGAAAATAAAAAAAGGTGATAAAGTCATCGTTATTACCGGAAAAGATAAAGGTAAAACTGGTGAAGTGACAAAAGCCATGCCTAAGGAAAACAAAGTTATTGTTTCTGGCGTCAATATGGTGAAACGTCATCAAAAACCGACACAGGAAAATGCTGGCGGTATCGTTAACAAAGAAGCGCCAATTCATGTTTCCAACGTGGCGATTGTCGATCCAAAGACTGGAAAAGCTTCCCGAATGGGAACAAAAGTTTTGGAAGGCGGCCGCAAGGTTCGTATTGCCAAACGTTCCGGTGAAGTGATTGACGGTTAAGGAGTGAATTATGTCTCGATTAAAAGATTTATATGAAAAAGAAATCCGTGCTGCTTTGAAAAAAGAGTTCGGCTATAAGAATGAGATGGAAATTCCACGCCTGGAAAAAATCGTTTTGAATATGGGTGTTGGTGAAGCGACTGAAGATAGAAAAGCTTTGGAAGGCGCTATTAAGGATATGACAGCAATTGCTGGGCAAAAGCCTGTTTTAACGAAAGCTAAAAAATCTGTTGCATCTTTTAAATTACGTGAAGATATGCCAATCGGCTGCAAAGTGACTTTACGTAAAGAGAAAATGTACGAATTCTTAGATCGTTTAATTACAATGGCAATGCCACGTATTCGTGACTTCCGCGGAATTTCAGGTAAGAGCTTTGATGGTCATGGTAATTTCGCGATGGGTTTGAAAGAACAAATCGTTTTCTTGGAAATCAACTATGATGAAGTCGACAAAATCAGAGGTCTTGACATCATTATTTGTACGTCTGCGAAAACAGACAAAGAAGCGAAAGCTTTATTGTCCGGTTTCAACATGCCGTTTACAAAGTAAGGAGTAAACCATGGCAAAAACAAGTTCTATTGAACGGAATAAAAAGCGTGAAAAGCTTGCTCAAAAGTATAAAGCAAGACGTGATGCTTTGAATGCAATTATTCATAATAAAGCTTCATCACCGGAAGAAATTATGCAAGCCGTGATGAAACTTGCCAAGCTTCCTCGTAATGGAGCTGCTGTTAGAATACACCATCGGTGTGAATTGACAGGTCGTCCAAGAGGAAATTATCGTAAATTTAAGCTCAGTCGTATCAAACTGCGTGAGTTGGCCTCAGAAGGTCAAATTCCCGGTATGACGAAAGCCAGTTGGTAAGGAGAATTAGACAATGTCTATGACAGATCCTTTAGCAGATATGCTGACACGCATTCGCAATGGTCAGCAAGCGCGCAAGAGCCACATTGTGGCACCGGCTTCCAACTTACGTGCTAATGTGTTGGATGTTTTAAAGCGCGAAGGGTATATCAGAGGGTTTGAACGGGAAACTGTTCGTCCGGGTGTTGAACAATTTAAAATTGAATTGAAATATCATGAAGGACGCCCTGTGATTAATGAAATTGAACGTGTGTCGGTTCCAGGCCGTCGCGTTTATTCTAAGGTAAAAGATTTACCAAAATTCTATAACGGATTGGGTATCTTTGTTTTGTCCACGCCGCAAGGTGTGATGTCTGATCATGAAGCTCGTCAAGCTAATGTCGGCGGCGAAGTTTTATGTAAAGTGTTTTAATAGGAGGAAAGCATGTCTCGTGTTGGAAAATATCCTGTTAAACTCCCTCAAGGCGTCACGGTTAGTGTGGCAAATGGTGAGGCTATTGTCAAAGGTAAATTAGGCGAATTAAAGTGCTCTTTGCCGAGTGATGTGACAGTAACAGTTGAAAATGATCAAATCGTCGTAACACCTCATACTCAAAGCAAAACAAACCGTATGCAATGGGGAACAGTTCGTGCAAACCTGAATAATATGGTTAAAGGTGTTTCCGAGGGGTTTGTTCGTAAGTTAGAGTTAATCGGTGTCGGTTATAGAGCTCAAACAACATCTAAAGGTGTCAAGTTATCCTTGGGTTTCAGTCATGATATTGATTTCGATGTACCTCAAGGGATCAAAATTGCTTGTCCGTCTCAGACCGAAATTGAAATTTCCGGTTGTGATAAACGTGATGTTGGTGCTGTAGCGTCTAAGATTCGTTCCTATCGTCCACCAGAACCCTATAAGGGAAAAGGTGTGAAGTACGTGGAAGAAACTGTCCGTCGTAAAGAAGGCAAGAAGAAATAGGAAATAAAGATGAAACAATCTGATCAAAAATTTGAACGTCGCAAAGCTCGTACACGTTACGGCTTAAGACAGAATGCATCAGACAGACTGCGTTTGTCGGTGTATCGTTCCGAAAAAAACATCTCTGTACAAATCATTGATGATAAGCTCGGAAAAACAATCGTTTCTGCTTCTTCTTTGAATAAAGAGATTACAGAAAAAGGGTCTACGGTTGCAGGAGCTGCTGCTGTCGGTAAGTTGATTGCTGAACGCGCGCTTAAAGCAAACGTAAAGGAAGTTGTATTTGACCGTGGTGGTTACATCTATCATGGGCGTGTTAAGGCCTTGGCAGATGCAGCTCGCGAAAACGGTTTGAAGTTCTAGGAGAAGAAGATGGCTAGAGAAAATACACAAGGTCGTCGCAAGAACGAAGATGGTAAGCTCGAAAAAGCTCAAGAAGAGTTCATCGATAAGCTCGTTCATGTTAACAGAGTTGCAAAAACTGTTAAAGGTGGTCGACGGATGGCCTTTGCTGCACTCGTTGTTGTTGGGGATCAAAAAGGTCGTGTCGGCTTTGGAACAGGAAAAGCGCGTGAGGTGCCTGAAGCTATTCGTAAGGCAACTGAGGCTGCAAAACACGCGATGATACGCGTTCCTTTAAGAGAAGGACGTACTTTGCATCATGATGTTATTGGTCATTATGGCGCTGGTAAAGTTGTTTTGCGGGCGGCTGTTCCTGGTACAGGTATTATTGCCGGTGGTCCAATGCGTGCTGTGTTTGAGACAATGGGTATTCAAGATATCGTTGCTAAGTCTACAGGTTCTGCTAACCCACACAATATGATTAGAGCGACTTTTGCTGCTTTAACGTCTGTGAACTCTCCTCGAGTAGTCGCAGCTAAACGTGGTAAAAAAGTCGGTGATATTGTTTCACGTCGCGATGGTGCTTCAGCAAAAGAGGCTGTCGCCGATAAAGAAGTAAAGGAATAAGAGGATGAAACTGAATCAAATTCGCAATAATGATGGGGCGACAAAAAAACGCACACGTGTTGCTCGTGGTTTGGGCTCTGGAAAAGGACGGACGGCTGGTCGTGGCGTCAAAGGACAAACCTCACGTTCCGGTGTAGCAATTAACGGTTTTGAAGGCGGTCAAATGCCGATTTACCGTCGCTTACCGAAGCGCGGTTTCAATAACGTCTTCCGCTTGGATTTCGTCGAAGTTAATTTGGATCGTTTACAAGCTGCTATTGACGCTGGTTCCTTGGATGCCGGTAAAGAAGTAAATGCAGTTTCCTTAATGGAAGCTGGTGTAATCCGCCGTGCAAAAGATGGTATTCGTATTTTGGGTAAAGGTGAGTTGAAAGCAAAATTGACTGTTCGTGCCGTTGGTGCTACAGCTTCTGCAAAAGCTGCAATTGAAAAAGCTGGCGGAGAGTTGATTATTGATACAATACGTCCCGGCTCCGAAAAATCGGAAGAACCTAAAGCAGAAAAGAAAACGACTAAGAAAACCGTTAAGACATCGAAGAAAAAGGAAAATTAGTTGTTTTAAAAAACAGAAAAAGGCAGGCTTAGCCTGCCTTTTTTTATTATATCAAAAAGAAAAAGGAGTTCTGAATATTATTTTTATCTTTAGATATTTTCCAAGAAGTTTGAACGGTTCTTTGGTTTTATTTGTAAAGCAACTTTATAATATTATAAAAATACTGTTTCTTGATAGAAAAATAGTTTCTTTTTTGAAGGAAAGTTTTTTATGGATTATCTCAGTCGAGTAAAGATGAAAGTAAGAGAATATATCTCAGAATGATTTTTTTTAAAAAAGACTTGCCAAAAGTTAAAAAAAAGTTTATGTTCTTCCCAGATTTTTAGTCTTTTTTATATGAGGTAAGAAATGGCATTGACAAAAGTTCAAAAACCGCAAGCATCAGCAATGGGTGCATTTGCAAAAGCGGGAGATTTACAAAAGCGAATTTTGTTTACACTGGTTGCATTAGTTGTTTTTCGCTTCGGGACATTTGTTCCGTTGCCTGGGATTAATCCCGATGTATTATCTGAAGTTTTTAATAGAAATGCTTCTGGCTTGTTGGGAATGTTTGATACTTTTGCCGGTGGAGCTTTGTCACGTATGACATTGCTTGCTTTGAATATTATGCCCTATATTTCTGCATCTATTATTATTCAGTTGGGAGCAGCTATATTCCCTTCTTTAATTGCTTTGAAAAAAGAAGGGGAAGCCGGTCATCGTAAGATGAATCAATATACACGATATTTAACGGTTTTAATTACTATTTTGCAAGGTTATGGTTTGGCGGTTGCATTGGAGAATATGACAAGTGCAACAGGTGCTCCTGCTGTTTTAATGGAGTCGGCTTGGCTTTTTAGAATTACAACAGTCGTTTCTTTATTGGGCGGTACATTATTTGTTGTATGGTTGGGTGAGCAAATTACTAGTCGTGGTGTCGGCAACGGAACTTCTCTAATTATTACAGCGGGTATTATTGCAGAAATTCCAAGTGCTTTTGCAAGAACTTTTGAGTTGGGACGAGTTGGGCAATTATCTAACGTGATGTTGTTAACGATCCTTGTTATGGTCGTTGCTCTTATTTATATTGTTGTTTTTGTGGAACGAGCTCAACGTCGTATTATTATTCAGTATCCAAAGGGGCAGATCGGCGGACGTATTTTGTCAGCAAAAAACTCATATTTCCCATTGAAAATTAATCCAACAGGGGTTATGCCTCCGATTTTTGCCTCAGCTTTACTCATGTTGCCGTTAACAGTTTTGCAATTTATGTCCGATAGTTCAAAAGCTGGATGGGCTCAGGATTTGGCAGTCTGGTTAGGTCGTGGTGGTATTTTATATATGACCTTGTACGCATTACTAATTGTTTTCTTTACTTTCTTTTATACAGGGGTTGTGTTCAATCCAGTTGATACAGCAGATAATCTTAAGAAAAATGGTGGTTTTATCGCTGGTATACGCCCAGGTAAAAGTACTGCGGAATATTTGGATTATGTCGTGACACGATTGACTGTCTTGGGCGCATTTTATTTAGCTGCTCTTTGTGTGTTTCCGGAGATTTTGATTGCAGAATTATCTGTTCCTTTCTTCTTGGGCGGAACCACTTTGTTAATCGTTGTTACTGTTATTATGGAAACAATGAGTCAAATTCAATCTCATTTGGTCGCATATCAATATGAAAGTTTAATCAGAAAAGCACAGTTAAAGGGAAGATTGTAATGACACTTAAACACGAAGATATCGTTTTGATGGGGCCTCCCGGAGGTGGAAAAGGAACGCAGGCTCGGATTTTACGCGATAGGTTGCATATTCCTCACTTGTCAACAGGCGAGATGCTTCGTGAAGAGGCTCGTTCAGGAAGCGAGCTGGGCTTGAAAATAAAAGAACTGATTGATAAAGGCAATTTTGTTCCAGATGAAATGAGCATTTCTTTAATTGCGGATAAGTTGGATAGTGAAGAGACTAAGAATGGTTTTATTTTAGATGGGTTTCCTCGGACGGTCCCTCAAGCTCAAGCATTGGATAAGCTTTTAAAAGATAAGAATTTAAAGCTAGATATTGTCATAGAGATACAGGTTCCTGATGAATATGTCATAGAACGAATTGTCGGACGATATATGTGTGCAGATTGTGGTACAATGTATCATGATAAGTTTAAAAAGCCTAAAGCTTACGGTCGGTGTGATGTCTGCGGTGGTACAAACTTTGTGCGTCGTATGGATGATAATTATGAAACTGTAGTTTCTCGTTTGCGTAAATATCGTGCTGTGACAGCTCCTGTTTTGCCTTATTATGAGGAAAGAGGACTTTTGGTTTGTGTCGACGGAACAGGGTCTATAGAAACTGTTGCTGAAAAAATAAAGAAAGTCATAGGCTGTTAATAAACATTCTAAAAAAGAATATAATTTTATTAAACGTTTTTAGATATATCTTTTTCTAAAATAAGTATTTAAGCAACTTTTTTAATTTCTGACTGGAGCACCCATATATGTTCCATCAGCTGCGTAACATCCTATCTGTTTACATACGGTTCCAGCCTTGAAAGTCCAACAGCTAATAGAGGAGCCTTCTGGACAACAGTCTGTACCGGTATATTCATCTAGCGGTGCTAGCAGTTCTACAGGGATATAATTAGCTGGGCAGCATCCGGCACTTGATAATTCACCCCATTCATGGAATTGCTGGTATCTTTTTCCTTCTTCGCAACAAGTATTGTTTTTTTCAACAAAATCATTTTCAGGACAACATATAGAATCAGAAGCACAGAATCCAGCATGACCATCAGAAGTTGTGCATGCTTTTCCAGGAGAACATTGTTCGGAACATTCGGATAGACCAGCAGCTTCACAGGTTTGATATGGGTCATTTGCACAAGGAAGATTTGAGTACCAACCACCTATATTTTCTGGTTGAATTTTATTGCCATTTTCATCGCAACAATTTTTATAGCCTCCTTGATCACAACAAACGAAGCCACTAATATCATAATTTTTACAATTTTCACCACAAACAAAAGAACTAAGTTTTTTATCTGCGTTATATTCTTGAATTGGAAATTGGTCGCAACATTCTCCATTAACTGCACTAAATTGAGAAATTCCTCCCATATACATCCAATCATATTGACAACAAGCAGTTCCAGAAGGATAGTTATAAACACAATAGTTCGATCCGTTTTCTCCACACATGTCTCCGACTGTGCAAGAGGATGGCACAACACAAGTGTAAGTTTCCATATCACATTGCGTTTTTCCGTCCGTTCTACCTGAACAGTTCGCATTACTTAAACATTCCACACATATATCGCCAGAGAAATAGGGTTTATCATCCGGACAGATACAAGTGTAAGTTTCCATATCACATTGCGTTTTTCCATCTAATCGGTTGATGCAATTTTCTTGAGAATAACATTCGACACACTTTTTATCATGAAAAAGAGGTTTATTTTCAGGACAACAAGTATAAGTCTCCATATTACATTGTATCTCTATAGATGAATCAGAAGATTTTTCTTTACAATGTTCGTTTTCCAAACATTCAACGCACTCACACTTTGGATCTTCATTATCATCTGGATTAATATATGGTTTATCTTTGTTCGGACAAATTGTATCCATCTCTAAGTTCATTCCTAAACTTTCTACAAATTCTTTCGTTAAACAACCATATTTATAAATTGCTGTTTGAATCGTGCCGCTAGATGTATCAAAGGCATATTCTCCATTACCCTCATATACTGTCGTTCCAACTAAAGCTTCGATTGCTCCATCGCAGTAAGATTGCATTCCATATCCTAAATCTGCATTACTTTGACATATACCAAAGGCTGTAAGCGGATATATTAATAATAAACAAATTAACACTAATTTTTTTATGTTGCTCATATTTATGCTCCTTAGTTCCCTTTGATGCATTGATATACCTCGGGTTCTTGTTTTTGACATGTATAACCTGTTGCATCCTCAGCATCCAATCGACGAGGAACATATCCGACATAAGAACCCGTTATATCATAAGTAACAGTAGCTGTTTGTGCCCCACCAACCGGACAAACCCCCGCTTTCATCCAACCTTCTGTTCCAGGAAGAACAACTGTCGTCGAATTACAGCCTATACCACCTAATTTCACTGTAAACGGCGCTACAAATAATAAATCCTCAACTTCACCAAAATTATGTGACCAAAGCGTTACTCGTCCCTCTCTACAATATCCCGCTGAAGCTGGGTATAACTCATCATCATATTGATTAATCATTCCAAGTGCAAGAGCATCAACATAATTAGGTTCAGGTTCCCCTTTCATCCAACCGTTATCCGCCTGTAAAGATAATGTATTTCCACTTCTCGTAACTCTAATCCATCTGTTATGCTCTGTACAGAAGGTTCCTGTGCCGCTGTATTCAAAAGGAACTAGCTCTTCTTGACAGGTGCAGCAGACAACTTCATTTTGTTCTTTTTCAACAATTGTCTGATAACCTTCTGGGCAAGGCTCATGGCAAATCCCTTCTGTACAAATTAACCCTTCTGGACAATCTTCATCTGTTGTACAAGAAAGTTGCTCTTCACAAACTCCGTCTTTACAAACAAAACCGTCTGCACAATCTGCATTTTCTGTGCAAGCGCACGCTTTTGGACAACCACAATTGTCTATATCTATGCCACCTAAAGAAGAATCTTCACATGTTACTTCACATCTTTTAGCTTCACAATTAATAGGACACCCGTCATTATCATATACATACTGTTCGCATTCATTACATTGAGGAGGTTCAGGACATTCTTTAGGTGTGCATGTCGGAGGACAAGAGCTGTCTTCATCTGCACAACATTCTGCTGTATATTCGCAGTTATCCCCATAATAATAAGTTTCTACTTGTAAACAGTCTTTACTTGGAGGCGGAAGTGGAGGCGTCACTTCACCTGGTCCTGGTTCATCAGGATTAGGTAAATGTCCGCCAGTTCCATATTCATCAAAATAAAATGCCATCGTATTTAACTCATTCGGACATTCTTCATCTGATGGCGTATCACCTTCAACATATATCGCATCTATATCCGTCGGATTTAAACTTAATACTTGTCGACATACGCGCTTCGGAACATCCGAAACTACAACTCGATAAATATACTCATTTAAATCCGATACAACTGTGTGCATCCGATAAAAACTACCTAACTGTCCGTCCTCCGGTAAACCAGCAAACTTCCACTCATAATCCCCTACCCGCTCAACATAATACTCATCAATCATCGGAACATTCGTAGCTCGCAACATTACATCATGAATCGTCTCGTTCGCCTTATGCCTGTTCATCGCATACGTAAAACCTGCTAATGCCGCCACACTCAATACACCTATCACAATC
>CALXXX010000034.1 GCA_944392795.1 uncultured Alphaproteobacteria bacterium
CCTTACTAGGTGATACAGTTTTAATTGAAACGCAAATAGATGAAAACAGAACTTATCATTTAATCAAAAATGAAAAATCAGAAACTACCTTGGCTCAAGTTACTATCCTTTGGAAAAATAAATCAAAAGATTAACTTGCCTTGTGTGGATGAAAATAATAAAAAATAACAGGTGTTATTAGTAGATTGAGAATAGTTGAACTTAAAAGCCCAAAAGTGATAACCACTGCCGAGGGATAAAGAATTTCTTTTCCTGCAGTGTTCCCAGCAATAATTAGAGGAAGAAAGCCAATAATAGATGTGAGTGTTGTCATCATAACAGGCTCTAATCTTTCTTTAGTTGTATTAATAAGTTCTTTGGGAGATAATGGTTTACCTTTTAGTGTTTCTTCTTTTAAATATAGTTCAATCAGTAAAATACCATTACGAATAGCAATTCCAGTTAAAGCTATAAGGCCAACAATACTAGCGATAGAAATAATGCGAGAAGTTAAAAGTAAGCCAAGAATGGCTCCTATAAGAGAAAGTGGTATCGTAATCATAAGTTGTATTGCTAAATTTAAGCTTTTAAAATTAATATAAAGTGCGCCAAACATTATTAAAAATGATAATATAGATAAAATAATGATTTTATGTGTCGCACTTTGTTGACTTTCAAATTGACCGTCTATTTTCCAAAAGATATCTTTTGGAAAATTAACTTCCTGTTCAATTTGTTTTTCAATTTTTCGAACAATATTGACAATATTTCTACTAGTAATATTAGCTTGTATGAGATATCTTTTATTGCCGTTTTCTCTTGTAATTTCATTTGGGTTTTTTGTTGTATAAATATCACTGATTAATGAGAGTGGAATGAAATGTCCCTTAACGGTGTTAATTGGTAGATTTTTAATTTTTTCAGATGCTATTTTTTCAGCCTCCTTAAACATTAGGATTAAATCATAATTTTGTTCTTTTTCTTGAATTTGTCCTATTTTTTTTCCGGCTAAAGCTGTTTCAATCACTTTTACAGCATTTCCAACTTGAACACCATGCCGAGCTGCTTTGTTTCTATCAATTTTGATTTGTAATTCAGGAAGCATGAGCTGCATATCTTGTGTTATATCAGTCACCTCTGGAATTCTTTTTAAAATAAGTTCAATTTTTTTTGCGGCGTCTTTTAAGCTTTTATCGTTCGTTCCAAAAAGCTTGATAGCGAGTTGAGATTGAGTTCCAGAAATAATTAAGTCAATTCGATGAGAAATTGGTTGGCCTATATTGATAAAAACGCCTGGAATATTTAATTTTTCTCTTATTTCTTCCATAAGCTCTTCTTTTGTTTTTTTTGTATCAGCATTTAAAGCAACTTCGATTTCACTGATATGAATACCCAAAGCGTGTTCATCTAAGTCAGCTCTGCCTGTTTTTCGACCGGTTGCTATAATATCAGGAATTGAAAGTAAAGCTTTTTCAGCTTGTTCTCCAATTCGATTGCTTTCAGATAAATTAGTCCCAGGAGAAGAAGCAAGAGTAATATTAAAACTGCCTTCATTAAAAGGAGGAAGAAATTCTCGTCCCATGCCGAATAAAGACAGAAAGAGAAGAATGAAAAGCACAGCTAAAGAAATAAAAACTTTTTTAGCATGATGAAAGCAAAAATATAATCCTTTTTCTTGAATTTTTTTTAGCTTTTGAACAATCCAAGTGTCTTTGAGGTAACCCAAGGATTTTAAAGAAGGTAATAAATAAGCGGACAAAACAGGCGTTAATGTTAACGCAACAATTGTTGACATTAACATAGATAAAATAAAAGCAATCGCAAGTGGAGAAAAAATCTTTCCTTCTAAACCGGACAAAGCAAAGAGAGGAATAAAAACCAAGAAAACTAAGATGGTTGAGAAAATAATGGAATTGCGGACTTCTTTAGAAGCCTGAAAAACGACTTGTAAAATAGGAAGGGAAGGATGTCTTTTTTTGTTTTCCTTTAATCTTTTATAAATATTTGTGACATCAACAATCGCATCATCAACAAGAGAACCAATTGCCATTGCTAAACCGCCTAGTGTCATAGTGTTAATATTTAATCCAAAAATATTAAAAACAATAGCTGTCATAATAAATGAGGCGGGAATAACGGTTAAGATAATTGCTGTTGAGCGGAAGTTGGCTAAGAATAAAAATAGAATAATAGCTATTAAAAGAGAACCGCTCCATAAAGCTTCAGTAATATTATTGATAGCTCGTTGAATAAAGTGACTTTGCTTAAAAATATCTGGAGTTAGGATAGCTCCTTTAGGTAATGTTTTTTGTATTCTATTCAGTTCTTTTTCTATTTGGTCTGTTAATCTTAAAGTGTCTATACCGGGTTGCTTAGCAATACTAATTAAAATTCCAGGATTGCCGTTAATACCAGCTGTGCCGCGTTTATTTACTTCCGGAGCTTCTTTAATATCAGCAATTTGTTCTAAAGTAATACTAGGAGCATCTTTTCGGATATTGATAGGTAAGACAGTTTTTTTTAGATCATTGACGGTTTCCGGTCGTCCTATGATACGAATTTGTTTTTCTGTCCATGTTTGTTGTAAAAAACCACCAGAAGTATTTATTCCACTATTTTGTAAAGCTTGAATAATATCTTCTACAGAAATATTTAATTGTTGAATTTGTATACTATCAAGCAAAATTTGATATTGCTTAACATCTCCTCCAATAATAGAAACATTAGATACTCCTGGAATACCTAAGAGGCGCTTCTTGATAACTGTATCTGCTATCGTTCTCAAATCCATTTGTGATAATTGGTTATTCGAGGAAGACAAACCTAAAATCATGATTTCTCCCATGATAGAGGAAATAGGGCCCATAATAATACGTGTTCCATCTGGCAATGATTGCTGGAGTGTGCTTAAACGTTCTGTAATAATTTGTCTGGCTGTAAAAATATTTGTGTTCCAATTAAATTCAGCTTTTACAATACCGTATCCAATACTTGCTCCGGAAGTTAATCGAGTAATATCTGTAGCTCCGTTAATTGCATTTTCAATGGGAATTAAAATTTGTTTTTCAATCTCCTCAATTCCTAAACCATCAGCTTCAACAATCAAAGAAACGGTTGGTTTGTTCAGATCCGGAAAAACATCAACTGTCATATGAATAATTTTCTCATATCCATAGATAAATAAGAATAAATATAAAAAAACGATAAGAGGTTTATATTTTAAGGAAAACTTAATGATGTGATCGAACATTATTCTTCCTCCTGATCATGCTTGTGCTCATTGTTCGAAGTACTGATAAATTGTAGTTGGTGAGAACCTTGGATAACTATTTTTTCACCCTCTGTTAATCCGTGAGTAATTTCAATATATTTCCCAGAAATGTCTCCGATAGAAACAGAACGACGTTCAAAATGTTTCCCTTTTCGAACGAAGACATAATAATCTCCATTGTCTCCTTGAAGAGCTTCTTTGGAAATGGCAAGTGCATTTTTTTGTTTATTTAAAAAAATAATCATTTCTCCTTTTAGACCTGTAAAAGAAAAGGGAAGAGGAGAAATAAATTTTGAATAAATACTAAACATTTTTGTAAAAGGATCCATTTCTGTGTTTATTTCATAAATTTCTCCATAAAAATCTTGTTCTGGCAAAATATCTAATTGAATTATTGTTCTCATTCCTTTTTCTATTTCAAACAGGCGCTTATCTTCCAAAATAAAACCCTGTGCAATAATTGTGTCTTGTGAAGGATCTCGTTTCAAAGACATACCGATTGTTGTTGTCTGATATAAATCTCTTCTGATCACTGTCTCATCGGTTAATTGCAGATTCTGAATTTGTATTTCTGTTAAATCAAAAGCTTTACTCATTTGATTATTTGAAAAAGCGGAATCTCCGTGATTGTGTCCGTCCCCGGCCATTGCAGGAACGCTTAAAGAAAAAATTAAGCAAAAAATAAAGATAATTTTCATTGAATATCCTCCAATCTTGAACCAATTAAAAGCTCTAAATCTGCCTTTGCTTCATACGCCTCTTTTAGTGCAATGAGTGCTGTCGTTTGCGCAGTTGCCCATTTTTCTTTTGCTTGCCAGACGACAAGAACAGAAACTTCTCCTTTAGTGAACGCTTCTTCTGTTTCTGTGATGCTTTTTTCATATAAAGGTAAAATTTTTGTAAAATATGCTTCCGCACGTTCAGAAAAATAGCAAGCTGCTTGATACTTTTTTTCTATTAAATTTTCAAAGCCAATTTTTTCCAAGTTGATCTGTCGTGTTTCTATCAGAGAATCTTCAGCTTTTAAGGCTTTTAATTGACCACTATTCTGATTCCATAAAGGAATACTTAATATTAAGCCCGCTCGCCAAGTATCTTGATTTTCTTCATTATTATACCCGTAAATAATTTTAGGTTCTAAAATTGGAAAGTAACTATCCTGTTTTGTAATTGTTAATTTTTGCTCTGTTTGTTTTTTTTGGAGAGCTAATATTTGTTGATAAGAAGGATTTTTCTGTGCTGCTTTTAAAACATCAGCTAAAGTTGTTTTTATTGTAAAACGAGGAGGTCTTTTTAAAGAAAGCACTTGATTTTGTATGCCTATTTTTTGCATAAAACTCAAAAAAATTTCCTCTTTTTCCCATTTTTTTGCTTGAGTTTCTTCTGTAATCGCCAATGTGTCTGCCTCTAATAATGCAGCTTCCATTTTTGAAAGACCATTATTGTTAAAGGAGCGGATAACGGTTTTATTGGCTTTCTCTAAATAGGTTTGGTTAAGCAGAGCATATTTAAAAGCTTCCTGAGCTAAATAAGCCTCACAGTATGCTAATGTGATTTGATGATATAAACGAAGAGCATCAAGACGTTCTTCTTGACTATCTATTTTTTCAAGCAGCTTTTTATAATTAAACCGCGATAAAGTTAAGTCTGATAATCTAAACGGTTGGCTGACAGTTATTTCAGAAGAATGGTTATCTAAATCATACTCCCATTCAACTTCGGGATTTAACAGTTGGGTCGTATCTGCTTCATAAGCAAAAGTTGTTAATCTATTTTTTTGAAGCTCGAAGATTATAGGACTATTAATAAAAGCATATTCTAGTGTTTTATCTAATGTTAATATTTCCGCATAGGCAGCTAACGGAAGACTCCATAAGAGCCATAAAGTTATCAAAAAACGCATATTTTCCCTCTTTCTTTAAGTATTATCGACAAAGACTTAAAGAATAGAGCGAGGAGGTTTTTTTACTTTATGAATAAAAGAAGAGCAGAGAATGGTATGATAATAGGTACTGGAAAAAGCTGTTTTAGATGATAAAAAAACAGTCTGAGAAGCAGCG
The DNA here is from genome assembly GCA_944392795.1 of uncultured Alphaproteobacteria bacterium. Lineage (GTDB taxonomy): Bacteria > Pseudomonadota > Alphaproteobacteria > CAAHEQ01 > UBA3637 > CALXXX01. The sequence continues at coordinate 5,311 of CALXXX010000034.1, forward strand.
GCCGGCAAAAAAGAGAAAGCATGAGTGGTATATGGACATCTATCACAATTACAAAGCTCTGAGGAAGAATGATGACAATCTGTATGTAGTGTGATAGATGATAAATCTGTGTTATAAGAGTGAGTATGCTTCAAAATCGACAACTGATAAAAAGAGGTCGTTAAAATTAAAATAAATAAAAAATATATCATTATTTTTTTCATAAGAGGATATTAAAATTTTATGAGTATAGAGTCAATCAGAAAAAATCTTAAATTTTTTATGATTTCTTTTTATTATTTTTCTAAAATAAATAATTATTATTGTTTTTAAAAGGAAAAAATTTATTTGTCTTTGTTCAGAAAAATTCTTTCTTGATTAAGAAATCAATATAAAGAAGTTTTGATTGAATGTTTTCTTATTCATCAGAAATGAGTTCGTTTTTATAGAAAAGTTAAAAAAGACTTTTAAAAAATGGTGGGTGTAACTGGGTTCGAACCAGTGGCCCCTACGATGTGAACGTAGTGCTCTACCGCTGAGCTATACACCCGTGTTGGACGGAAAATTTATAACCACAAAGCATTGCATTGTCAAGAGAAAAAGAAAAAATCCTTCGAGTCCATAGAAAAGGAAAAAGTAAACGAAAGGCTTTAAAGCCTTTCGTTTACTTGAGATTTGTTATTGAATGTTAAGAAATGGAATAGGGGCATTACCATAGATATTAACCGGTAATTTGCCATCCCATTTTTGGACTGCTTCATAAGCAACCAAGTTTTGATTTTGGCTAAGCGCTTGAGAGCGAATGCGCATACTTTCCGCTTCTGCTTTCGCACTTAATATTTTTTGGTTAGCTTCTTCTTCTACTTGTTTTGTCCTATTCTTCGCTTTGATAGCATCTTGTGTTGCAATTTGTTTTTCTTCAATAGCTCGTTCAAATTGGGATGAGTAGTTGATATCTTCGATAATAACACTTTGGACCAGAATATGATTCGGTTCCAAAGCTTCTTTTAATGAAGCTAAAATTTCATCAGCTGCTTTTTCTCGATTAGAAACTAAAACATCAGCTTCCCATTTTCCAATCGTATCTTTAGCGGCTCTTAAAATTTGAGGGAAAATGACTTTATCGCGATAACCTAAGCCAATTTCTTGATAGAGTAAATGAACATTGTTGTCATTTAAACTGCTATTGATTGTGATTGTTAAATCAGCTTGTTGTACATCTTTTGTATAAGCACTCATTTTTAATGTATAACGTTGAACTTTTGTATCAATTTCTTGAATATCAGTCGTAATCGGATTATAAAAGTAAATTCCTTCTGGTAAAGGAGAACCAATCACTTCTCCAAAGCGAGTCTTAATTCCACGATAGCCTGTATCAATAACTTTAACACCGGAAAAGCTAATAGCAACAATAATCAAAATAATAGCGAGTATGATAATTGATCCAAATTTTAGTTTCATTTTAAAATTTCCTCCTTAATTTTCTGCCTTCCTTTTGAAGATAAGCATAAGAATGGGAAAAGAAGGAAAACCCAAATTCCGAGAGTTTTAAATTTTAAAGTCCTATGGATTATTTTGGATATAAGAATAAAAAGGAAACCAAAAATCCAGATAAGAAATAATAAACGCAATAGCCAAACTGTAATCAGCATTGATAAACCTCTGTTTATAAACTACATACTTAGATAAGTATATATTATTTTATTAAAGTCATATTTCTTGTCAAGAATTTATTCTGTTTTAGGTATTTTTGTCGCAGGAATATAAATACGAGCAACATGCTTAGGAGGAATAATTGAAGAAGCATAATCGACATTATGCAGTTCAATCGCAGATAAATCTACGCCTGTTTTTTGAGCCGCATTTTCGTAAAAGAACGGAGCAGGATGTTCTTTATCTGTTGTGTTTAAAATATCTATATAACATCCTTCACGAATAGATGAGATATCTTGACAAGATTTTAATTTTTCAGGGAGTTCCGGATTGACTATGACGAGTTCTTTAGGTGTTGGTTTTATTGTCGGAATTTTATGAGGTATTTTTTCTTCCGTTTGATTAACTTTTTCTGTTTTTTCTTCTTGAAGAGCGTCTTCTGAATTTTTAGACAAAGAAGATGAGCTTGATAGATTTTCCTCTTGTGAAAGAGGTTGAATAGTATTTTTCATTTCCTGAATTTTTTTCTCAGCTTCTGTAATTTGATTAAGCGTCATTTCACCTTTGATTAAATTAAGAAGTTTTTGAATTTTTTCTTGTTTTTCAGTTTCTGCAAAGGCTTTTGTTTGGGCAGCTAGAGAATACCAAATATAAGAACAAGGTAAATCATTATTTTGATAGCATTGATTTGCAAGAGTAACCATTGAAAAAGAATCACCTTGCATAGCGGCTTCATAGAAAAGTTGGTTCATTGTTATACTCAGTTCTAATTCTTGGATTTGAGCTAGTTTTTTTAAAGCGTCAATTTTAAGGTGAGGTGTATCTCCTAGTGCTGCTTTTGAGTATAATTCTTTAGCCTTTGGAATGTTTTGGTCTATGCCGGTTCCTTGAAGGAGCATATCAGCCAAGTAGATTTCTCCCATTTGATTGCCTTTGTCTGCAGCTTTTTGAAAGTATTCGACAGCTTTTTTTTCATCTTTTGGAATAATTTTCCCTTCTTCATATAAAGTTCCCATTAAAACATAAGCGACTGAATTTTCTTGTTTTAAGAAAGGTTGTAAGGCTTCAATTGAAGAAGAATCTCCTTTTTCAAGAGATTCCATAATTGGGGCAAGTTGTGAGTATTCTTTATTAAGTTCATTTGCTGTGACAGAGAAGGTGAGCAGTCCACATAGTAATACATAGATTAATTTCATGTTTTATCTCCTTTTTTGTTTACTTAATCATAAGGGATAAGGTGTGTCAATGAAAAAGCAATTTTATTTAGTAGAAAAAAAGCCTCTACAAGGGTAGAGGCTTTTTTATGGAAAACAAAAGAATTATTCAGCTTTTTCTTCAGTTGCTTCGTCAGCTTTTTCTTCTTCCTTAGCTTCTTCAGTTGCTTTTTTCTTTGTTGTTTTCTTTTTGGCAGGTTTTTCTTCTGCAGTTTCTTCCTTTTGAGTTTTTGTTTTTTTAGCGTTTTTTAAAGCAGCACCCAAAATATCTCCTAAAGAAGCTCCAGAATCGGTTGAACCGAATTCAGCCATAGCTTGTTTTTCTTCATCGATTTCACGTGCTTTGATGGACAAAGCAATCTTATGATTCTTTGCATCTAAAGAGGTGACTTTAGCATCAACTTTTTCACCGACGGCAAAACGGTCAGGTTTTTGTTCTGAACGATCTTTCGCTAAGTCTGTTTTTTTGATGAAGCCCTTCAAGCCATTAACTTCTACAGAAATTCCGTTCTCTTCGATACCCGAGACAATTGCCGTAACAACATCACCTTTTTTGATGTCTGCAGCAGCGCCTTCGAACGGATCTTGTGTCAATTGTTTTACACCCAAGCTAACACGTTCTTTTTCGACATCAATGTCCAAGATTTTTGCTTGAATGGTCTGACCTTTTTTGTATTCTTTGATTGCTTCTTCACCCGGTTTGTCCCAAGATAAGTCGGACATATGAATCATACCATCGATTTCGGAGTTTAATCCAAGGAATAAACCAAATTCAGTAATATTACGGATTTCGCCTTCAATCACATCTCCGACTTTGTGTGTTTCTGCAAAAGTCTTCCAAGGATTTTCTTGGCATTGTTTTATTCCTAAAGAAATACGACGTTTGCTTTGATCAACATCTAGAACAACGACATCTACTTCTTCACTGGTTGAAACTAGTTTGGAAGGATGAATGTTTTTCTTTGTCCAACTCATTTCAGATACATGAACCAGTCCTTCAATTCCTTGATCGAGTTCAACAAAAGCACCATAATCTGTAATATTGGTGATACGTCCTTTTAAATGCGTTCCGACAGGATATTTTGCATCAACACCTTCCCAAGGATCTGTCTCTAATTGTTTCATTCCCAAGGAGATACGTTGAGTATCCGGATTGAATTTAATGATTTGGACTTTAACATTTTGACCAACAGACAAAGCTTCTGAAGGATGATTAATGCGCTTCCATGAAATGTCTGTCACATGTAATAAACCGTCAACTCCACCTAAATCAATAAAGGCACCGTAATCAGTGATATTTTTAACAACGCCATCGACAACTTGCCCTTCAGAGAGGTTTTTAATAATCTCGGAACGTTGTTCGGAACGAGATTCTTCTAAAACGGCACGACGAGAAACAACGATATTTCCACGTAACTTATCCATTTTTAAAATTTGGAAAGGTTGCGCTACACCGATTAAAGGAGTGACATCGCGAATAGGGCGAACATCAATTTGGCTGCCTGGTAAGAAGGCAACGGCACCGTTTAAATCAACAGTAAAACCACCTTTGACGCGACCAAAAATGGTTCCGATAACTTGTTCTCCCTTTTCAAGAGATTTTTCGAGCTCAACCCAAGCTTCTTCACGACGTGCTTTTTCACGTGAAAGAACGACTTGACCATCTTTGTCTTCATATTTGTCAACGAAGACATCAACTTTATCGCCAACTTTTAAGTCAGCATTAGCGCCAAATTCGCGCAGAGCGATTCTGCCTTCAGATTTGAGTCCGACATCAATTGTTACAGAGTCATCATCAATTGCAACGATGGTTCCATTAACAACAGTACCTTGAAGTCCTTTGTCGGCACCCATAAATTCATCTAAAAGAGAAGCAAAATCTTCTTTAGAGACAGTAGTCTCAACATTTACAGAGTTATTCATACAAAATATCCTTTACTTTTTATTTTTTTTCCTGCCATCCGGTTGGCTCCGACGGTCTTTAAATTAAACCTTTGCCTTTCATTTCTCTGAGGACAACGGCAAAGACATCATCCGCAGTCATCAAGGAAGTATCAAGGAACAGAGCATCTGATGCTGGTTTTAAAGGCGCAGCTTCACGATTGGTATCTCGCTCGTCGCGCTCCTTGACCTTTTTCAAGATTTCGTCGTATATAGCACAGATTCCTTTTTCTTGCAACTCTTTTAATCTTCTTTGTGCACGCACCTCAGCTGATGCTGTTAAAAAGATTTTCATTTGAGCATCAGGACAAACGACAGTACCAATATCTCGACCGTCTAAAATAGCGCCATCTGCAGATGTTCCATCTTCCTTTACCGGATTGAGTGCGAATCGACGTTGAAACTTTAATAAAATTTGACGAACTTCTGGAATGGCAGCGACTTTCGATGCGGCAGAGCCACATTCTTCTGTACGAATAGATGGATCTTTTTGTAAACTTAAAATGCTCTCTGGAGATAGGCTTTCTGCAGCTTTTATGGCTTTTTCTTTATCTTCCGGATTTTGTTTTTCTTTAATTAAAATTTGTCCAACAGCTCTAAATAGAGCACCTGTGTCTAGGTATGCGAGGTTAAATCTTTTTGCTAAATTGGCAGCTAAAGTTCCTTTTCCTGCTGCCGATGTTCCATCAATTGCAATAATCATCGTTTCTCCTTTTAAAAAATGATAAAAACATCATATTTTTAAAATTTTATGTTGACAAGAGGAAAATATAGTAGCATACGCATTCTTGAGAAGAATATTTTACTTTAATGATAACGGAGAGAAATATGGCGAAACCAGAATGGGGAACAAAAAGAAAATGCGTCGGTTGTGGTACTTTTTTTTATGATATGTGTAAAAAAGAGTTCGTTTGCCCAAAATGTGGTGCACAATATAATGCTGATGAATTTCATGAAGCTCACGCAAAGGCAATTTTAAAAAATGCAAAAAAGGATATGCCTGAGAAAGAAGTTAATGAAGAAGAACTGATCGCAACAGTCGTTTCTGATGATGCTTTTACAGATGCCGAAGAAGCTGTGGATGTTTTGGAAGATGCTTCTGAATTGGGTGATGATAATCATGATATGGCTGAAGTGATGGATAACATCGGACTCAGTAATGACGAAGAATAAAACTTTTCCTTTTGTTTCAGGGCCTCTGGTTGATAAATGTTTGGTTGCCATGCCTGGAATGCGGGATCAGCGTTTTGAAAAAGCAGTTATTTATATTTGCTCTGATGATGAAAATCAAGGAACAATGGGGCTTGTTATTAATAAGGTAGCTCATCATGTCGCTTTTTCAGAAATACTGTTGCAACTTAAACTGCCGTTGGGAGAGAAAAAGAATTATCCGCCTGTGTTAATAGGAGGACCAGTAGATTCTATTCGAGGTTTTATTTTACATTCATCGGATTATGGTAATGAACAGACAGTTCCTATTGCAAAAGATGTCTCATTAACAGCAACGACGGATATTTTAAAAGATATTGCAGATGGAAAAGGCCCTAAAAAGCATTTAGTAGCATTAGGGCATTCCAGTTGGGCAGCCGGGCAATTGGAAGCTGAAATCGCTGGTAATGCGTGGTTTGTTCTGCCAGCAGACGATGCTTTGCTATTTGATTGTCCTTTAAAGGAACGGTGGAAAACAGCATTGCTCAGATTGGGTGTCGATCCAGTTATGTTATCGTTAGAGCAGGGTAGTGTATGATGAATATAGCAGATGCCTATAAAGAAGGGAAAATAGGTCGTTTTGAGATTATGCACTTTGCTGAGGTTTTAAGCGATTTAAATAAACAAAATCGTTATTCCTCTTTAAAAGAGGTTGAGTTTCGTGATGGGCATTTTCTTTTTCCTCAAACAGACTTTATCAAGAAGAAAGAAGTCTTATTATATTTTTCTCTTTTTATGTCTGCAATTTTAACGATTACAGATAAAAGAATCGGTTCGATTTTCTTTAATCATTATTTGGCTTGTCAAAATAATACTGATTTTTTCAAATTTCTTCCTAAAGCACGTAAAAAGCCATTTTTGGTTTGTTGCGGAGGGTTGTCTGGTAGTGGAAAATCTCGTGTTGCGCGCGAGATTGCCTGGCAGTTTCCTTGTCCTTTCGGAGCAGTTATTATTCGAGATGATATTGTTCGAAAACAGTTGGCAGGAGTTCGCTTTGATGTTGAACTAACAGATCAATACTATACTTCTCAGATGGAAAATCGAGTTTATAAAGAGATGCGTCGCCAGGCAAAACAGGCTTTAAAAGCAGGTTATTCAGTTATTATGGATGCTTTATTTTATAGCCCAAGAGAACGCTCTCTTGCAGAGAATTTAGCAAAACGAATGAATTTAAGAAGTGTCGGATTTTGGATGGAAGCACCCTTGCGAATTAGAGCTAAACGAGTTCAAGAAAGACTAAATAATCCTTCAGATGTTAAAACAAAAGAAGCTTTAAAAAAACAAGAAGAACAGGAATTGGGTGAGATTTCTTGGCATTATATTCGAACGGATGGAGAAAAAGACGAGACAATTCGTAAGGTTATGAAAATCGTTAAGAGGTATTTTTAAAAAATACTTTTTTTGAAAAATCCTTGCAATTTTAAGACAAAGCCAATAAAATAACTTATTGTTCGTTGAATGATAGGGGGCTTTTGAATGAAACGATTTGTAACTGGTGATTCGGTGTCTGTTTCTCGTGTTCAGGCAATCGCTGTAGCAGAAGATTTAACTTTGTTTCCATCAGAAAAAAAGCCTTTATTAGATGCTGTCAAACCAGATGATGCCCCGGAACATTTAATTTTGGTTGCGGATGATTTTAATGATGTTCGTTTGAAAGAACTTTTTTCTTTGCCAATTGAAGCTATTATTGATGCTCAGGCAATGGATGATTCCATCCATGATTTTATGACAGGAATACAAAGACCTCAATTTGAGAAAAGCTTATCATTTCTTTTAACTTGTCCTGTTATTTATAATTGCGATGTTGCTCAGATTTTTGTAAATGCTCTGAATAAAAGGCTTAATTTAACAGAGGATCGTTCTGCCGGAGTTCATATGGCTTTACATGAAGCAATTGTTAACGGTTTAATTCATGGTAATTTACAAATCAGTAGTGCATATCGACAATCAGCTCGTCTTTTTATGGAGTATGGTCGGATTTTAACAGAACGCTTAAATGATCCAGCTTTTGCTCGAAAGAGTATTTATATTTCCGCTCATTGGAATGAGAGTAAACTTGAGATAAAAGTCAGAGATGAAGGTGCAGGATACGTTATTAAAGATGCTCTGTATAATCGCTCCTTAGAAAATATGCACAATAAAACAGGGCGAGGGCTTTTGTTTATCGCCGGTATTGCAGATTCTTGCACAATTGATGATTATGGTCGAGAAATGAATCTAACTTTTGATTTAAAAGAAGATTATACATCAGCAGAAAATGCTTATATTCATCCCGAAGAAGAGGAAGATACTAATAGTCATCACGCATATATTCGTCCGAATGTAAGTGAGTGTCGTGTTTTAATTATTGAAGATAATTTATCTAATCAAACGATGCTTTATCGCTTGTTAAATGTTATTGGTATTAACATGGTCGAATGTGCAACGGATGGTATCGAGGGATTAAAGAAAGTTGAAACATTTAAGCCAGATTTAATTATTTTAGATATAACAATGCCTCGAATGAATGGTTATGATGTATTACATCATTTAAAATCCTCTCCTACTACTCAAAATATTCCCGTTTTAATTGAAACGGCAAGTGATACACGAGAAGCACGTGATAAGACTTTTCGTACAGGTGCTACGGACTTTATTACCAAACCAATTAACCCTTTAGAGTTTTTCTCAAGAATTAAGGTTCATTTGGAAAATAGGTTGCTTATCAAACACTTAGAAAAACAACTTGAACAAATAGAAGAGGAATTGATTTCCGCTCAAAAAATGCAAAGAACTCTTTTGCCATCTGAGATGATGCTTCAGAATATTCATGAGAGGTATCATTTAGATTTTGCACAACATTTTGAACCTTCTTCCCGTTTGGGTGGAGATTTTTGGGAACTTATTCCACTTTCTGAAACAAAGGTCGCTGTTTATATTTGTGATTTTTCCGGACATGGGATGTCAGCTGCGCTAAATACTTTTCGATTGCATGCTTTGATCACTCAGATGGATCATTTGAATATTGAAATTCCGGCTTCCGCAATGGCCATGATGAATTCACAACTATTGACTCTCTTACCGCGAGGTCAATTTGCTACTTTCTTTTTGGCCGTTATTGATTTAGCAAAAAATATAATGACTTATTCTGCAGCTGGCGTGCCTAAGCCTGTTTTAGTCGTCGATGGAAAAGAGCGTCTTTTAAACGCAGACGGCATGCCTCTTGGTATTAGTAAGCATGCTATATATCATAATTATCAAACGCCTTTTCCAAAAGATGCTGAACTTTTACTTTATAGTGATGCATTAACCGAATCTCCAAATAGGCAAGGAGAACGATTAGGGGAAGAAGCTTTTGCTCAAATGGCTTTGAAGCATATGTCAAATCCGGATGCTAAATCCGTTGTAAGCGCTCTTATGCAAGATTTTTTTGCCTATGCTCCACCTCCTCCTCCAGATGACGTGACTGTTGTCTTCTTACGTCGGGAGGCATAATGGGGATTCGTTTGTATGTCGAACAAGATTTGGCAGAAAATATATGCTTTTCTCCTTCTGAAAATCACTTTCACTATCTTTTTCATGTTATGCGTCAGGGAAAAGGCAGTCAGCTTTTCTTGTTTAATGGACGTGATGGAGAGTGGTTGGCTTCTGTTGACGAGCTTTCTAAGAAAAAAGCTCTCATTCGTGTTTTAAAGCAATCTCGTGTTCAAGATGAAGAAAAATCATTGGATGTTTGGCTTTGTTTTGCGCCTATCAAAAAAGATAAAATGGAATGGTTAATTGAAAAAGCAACAGAATTAGGCGTTTCAAAGTTTGTTCCGGTTATCACGCATCGAACTGTTGTGTCTCACTTTAATTCAGAAAAGTTGTTTTTAAGAGCAATAGAGGCTGCTGAACAGTGTGAACGACTTTCAGTCCCTTCTATTGAAAAAGCAATCAATTTGGATGCTTTTTTAAATTCTTTTCCCGAAGAAAGAACTCTTTTTTATTTGAATGAACGTGGTGAAGGAGAAATTTTAAAACCTCCGGTGCGTCCTGTCGCTTTCCTGGTCGGACCAGAAGGAGGTTTCGAAAGCTCAGAAATACAAAAATTAGCACAATCTCAACATTCTGTCAGTTTGAACTTAGGCTCCAGAATTTTAAGAGCTGAAACAGCTGGAGTTGCTATTTTGGCTGCATGGAATCAATGTTTGGGGTGGCGTGATAAATAAGTATTGCAAAATATTTTGGAATGATTTAAAAAGAAAAAAGGTTATCAACATAAAGGTAGAATAAACATGGTAAATTCAAAACTATTCTTTTCAGTCATGGCAAGTGCTTTTATTTTAAGCTCGTGGACTGCTGCAGCTCAGGTTGTTTCTCCTGACGCTGTCGTTGTTTGTCGCTCAAAGCAATGTAAGGCAGCTCATTCTATGATGACACGTGAGTTCTTGTATAATAAATTAGGTTCAATGTTGGCTAATAACATTAACCGTCGCGTTTTGCTTTGCGATGCGGATCCATCTGTAAAAGTATGTTTAAATGATGGTATAGAATTTAATGTCCAAGCTGGTGTTGCTGGTTCTTTGGTAACTATTCCGTCTGCCAGAGTGATTGATACAAAACCATCAGATCAACCCTCTACATTGACTTTTATCTTGGATTATAAAATTAATGTAAATGACACTTATCCGGAATGTCAGGCTTCTTTGAATGAGCTTGTTGTTTCTTCTCCTGATAAAATTACAGTTGAAGCTCCGGGATTTGAATGTCGTTTTACAGCAAATGGCGTCACTGCGGTTAATGCCACTTATAGTATTGATTATATTGATTTTGATTATGGAATTTTAGGAGCTTACTACACCTTTGGTGTCGGACAGACCTCTCGTGGCGGTGGAACAGGATATGCGCTTTTGCGCTTTTCAGAGCCAGCCAATCCAAATAATGAACTGTTAGAAGGATGTGATTGTGCGTGTGATGATGCCTTAGTTCCACCTTGCCAATGTGAAGAACCAAAGACAATTATTCATGAAAAAACAGTGACTGAATATGAAGTAGCTCCAATAGAGGTTATTGTTAAAACAAAAGCTCCGGTAGATGGGACTAAAACACAAGATATTAAAATCAATGGAGTAACAGTTCCCAATGTTCCCGTTGTTGTGGATACAGAATCTATACCTTCTCGAGAAATCATAGAAGAGACAGTAACGGAAGTCGCTCCAGGAGAGGTTTCTGTTAGTTCTAATAAAGAAATTTTAGAGTAAACTATTATAAAAGGTTAGCCCTTCCACCTCAGAAGGAACGGAAGGGCTTTTTTTTTGGAGAGAAAAAATGGTAAAGGTTACACAACTATCAAATAAAATTCGTGTATTAACAGATGAAATGCCTGATGTGGAGACGGTTTCTTTGGGAATTTGGGTCTCGGTAGGCGCTCGTTATGAAGAAGAAAAAATCAATGGTATTTCTCATTTGTTAGAGCATATGGCTTTTAAAGGAACAACATCTCGTTCAGCTTTAAAAATAGCAGAAGAAATTGAAAATGTCGGAGGCATTATTAATGCTTATACTTCTCGAGATGTGACGGCTTATTATGTAAAAGTCTTAAAAGAGAATACCAAATTGGCTTTGGATATTTTGACAGATATTTTTCAAAATGCAACGATGGATGAAGAAGAATTAGAGCGAGAAAAAGGTGTTATTATTCAAGAAATTGGTCAAACATATGATGCTCCGGACGATGCAGTTTTTGAGTATTATCAAAGTACTGCTTATCCAAATCAAGCTTTTGGGCGGTCTATTTTGGGAACGACTCAAACAGTTTCTGATATTTCAAGAGAAACTTTATTATCTTATATGCATGATGAATATACTGCACCACGTGTTATTGTTTCTGCCGCCGGGAACATTAAACATGAAGAGTTGGTTGCAGAGATAGAAAAATTGATGACAAAACTGAAATTAACAGGAGGTCGTCAAATGTCAGCGGCGTGTTATGAAGGTGGGGAGTATCGAGAAGAAAAGAAAATAGAGCAGGTTAATTTGGTTTTAGGTTTCCCTTGTGTAACCTACAGTCATCCTTTGTATTATGCACAAACAATATTATCTACTCTTTTGGGGGGAGGTATGTCATCTCGCCTTTTCCAAGAGATTCGAGAAAAAAGAGGCTTAGTTTATGCTATTTATGCTTTTGCTTCAGCATATGAAAACGGAGGGACTTTTGGTATTTTTGCTGGGACAGGAGAAAAACAAGCAGCAGAACTTTTACCTGTTGTCTGTGATGAGTTGAAAAAGGTTAGTGATACTTTAAAAGAAGAGGAAATTGAACGAGCAAAGGCTCAGCTACGGGCGCATGTTTTGATGAAACGTGAAAGCACATCTGCTCGGGCAGAAAGTAATGCAAGAAGTATGGCTATTTATGGGCGGGTCATTTCAAAAGAAGAAACCATACAACGTATCAACGAAGTAGATGTACATATGCTGAAACAGATTGCGGATTATTTATTTACACAAAAGCCAACTTTAGCTTCTTTGGGACCTGTAAGTCATGTGATGAGCTATGAAAAGTTGTTAGAGACTTTAAAATGATCGTAATATTATAAAAAATACAAAAAGGCTTCGTTAAAAGAAGCCTTTTTATTTCGAATTTTCAACTTATACACATCTTAATGCTTTTTTCTGATGTCCTAAATCCCAGAAGATTTGAGTAGAGGCTTTGGAGGCATCACAACAACCATCTTTTGTATAAACTTTTCCCATTGGACAGCACGCATCATTAAATGTATCAACATCCCATCCGCCATCTCCATTTGGAACATATGAATAATAAGCAGAAGCTATTTCATCCGAATTACAACATCTTCCACTTGAAGCAGTCGCTCCTTCAGGGCAACATAATCCTTTTGATTTATTGGCGGCTAAAGTATATTGAGGGTTATCTCCTGGTTGGCAACAAGTTTCAAAAGTAGAGCCTGGTGTACAACATTTAAGACCTCGATAGGGCTTTTGCAAATACCAGTGCTCACCGGATACCACTTCCATATTAGAAGGGCAACAACCCAGCGTTCTGCCAAGATAGCTGGCTGCAAGAGAATAAAAGGGATTTTCTCCTGGGTAACAACATACACTCGATGTATTCGTTTCATCGTAACTACTTGTAGGTTGCGGATAAACATAAGTCATTTCCATCATGCCAGGGAGACAGCATCCTCGACCTTGATATTGAGAGCCTGAATCCGCTGCATAATCAACATCTTCTGAACAACAATAGCGATTTCCTTTTATATCTTTAAGTGCTTTTGGTGTTGGTTCTTGACAACAAGCCCACTGATACTGACTAATTTCGTAAGGCATTCCATTACAACAAGCAGAGCCGGATCCATTCCAATATGCCGTTTCATTTTCTTTACAAACTCTGTAGGCTTGTCGTTGAATGGTTTCAGCATAACTAACACTTATCACATTGCTAAAAATCGCTAAGCTTATAGCGATAGAACAGTAAAGGCGAGAAAAAAATGTCTGCATTTTTACTCCTTTTTTTGTTATTATAAACGAATACCCTAAAACCGCAATAGGAGTTTTAGTCTTTGTTTTAAGAAAATTTTTAAGTAAAATGGCAAACACGAGCCAGTGTTAACCCTTCCACACGCTTTGCCCCCGCAGCATATAAAGCTTCGGCACAAGCATTAAGAGTGGCTCCAGTTGTGTAAACATCATCAATTAGCAAGACTTTTTTGCCTTCTACATCATTTTTCTTTTTTACAAGAAAAGCATTTTTGACATTATTCTTTCGTTGAAGACGATTATCATGTCCTTGTGGTTTGGTGTTGACTGTTCTCAATAAAGTATGAGGGAGCATCTTTTTCTGACAAGTTGAAGCAATCTTACTAGCTAATAAAGTAGCTTGATTATATTTGCGTTTAAGTAGTCGCCGACGGTGTAAGGGAACTGGAATAATAATATCACAGTGTTCAATTAACTCTTGTCCTATTTGTATCATTAATTGAGAAAAGAAAGGAGCCATATCTGTTCTGTCAGTATGTTTAAAGGGTAAAATAAGTTCTCGTGAATAGGCATCATAACTGAAAACAGCTCTTAGCCTTTTCAGTTTTGGTTTCTCTCTAAGGCAGTTTTGACAAATCAAATCCTTTTCAGAAGGGAAAATATAAGGTTTTCCACAAATTGGGCAGCATTGATCAGATAAAAATGTTATTTTACCATAACATTCTGGACACAGAGCACTTTTCCCTTCAATAATTTGTCCACACATATAACATCTTCCTGGCATGAGTAGATCTATCAGTGAAGAAATTACTTTTTTTAGATATTTCATTTCAGTTTCCTATTTCTTTTTTCTATTTATTGTATTATCTTATTTTATGAAAAAGAGCAACTAAGGAAATTAAATGACAACAGGAATATATCATCGTTCTAATGGAACTTTTCTCAGTTATGAAAAGGTGGAAAGATCTTCTCCAGGATTGATTTATCTGCATGGACTAATGTCCTCTAAGGATAGTAAAAAGGGCGCTTTTTTAAAAGAAACAGCAGAAAATTTAGGACTTTCTTATTTATCTTTTGATTTCTCTGGCCATGGAGCTTCTTGGGGAGAACCTAAAGATATTCGTATTAGTCGTTGTTTGCAGGACGCTTTGGATATGATAGAAAAGTTTACAACAGGTCCTCAGATTTTATTGGGAAGTAGTATGGGAGGATGGATAGCTCTTTTAGCAGCCATGAATTTACCAACTCGAATTATGGGTGTTGTTGGTTTAGCTGCAGGGCCAGATTTTACAAAACGTCTTTGGGAAGATGTTTTGACAGATGATTATCGTAATCGTTTGAAAAAAGGAGAGGTATTGGGTCCTTCTGAGGAAACTCAAGGATATTGTTTTACTTATGATTTATTTAAAGATGCAGAATCTTATTTGTTGCTTGAAAAGCCTATTTCTTATGAGGGACCTGTGTTGCTATTCAATGGGGATAAAGATACATTAGTCTCTCAGAAAATTGCTTTTCAGATTAAGGAACAATTAGTCAGCCAGGATGTTGAAGTCCGGATTATTAAGGGAGCTGGACATTCTTTATCTGCTCCTTCTGAATTAGAGAGAATTGAGAATGCCATCTTGTATTTACTAAAAAGAAAGGAAAAATAGATGATTCAATTTCAGCCTTTGTCGCTTAAGAGTTCGTTCAGACTTTTCTTGTTGATCGTTTTAACTTACGGAGCTGGTTTTATTATGAGTACATGGACGAGTAATCCTGTAAATATAAATTGGTATCATAATTTGTTTCAAGCACCTTGGTCACCTCCAGATTTTGTATTTGCTCTTGTTTGGCTCATTTTATATGGAATGATTTCAATATCTGCGTGGCTCGTTTGGTCTTTAGCTTCTCATCGATATTTCTATTATCAGTTAATAACGCAGATTTTATGGGTTTATACTTTTTTTGAGGCCCATATGCTTTTTTATTCTTTTTTAATTATATTTGCCTTAACATTTTTTGTGGTTGAGATGATGAAAGAATTTTATCGATATTCTAAACTATCGGCTCGTCTTTTAATTCCTTATTTGCTATGGATCATCTTTGCCGCTTATTTAAATGCTTATGCTTTTATGTATAATTAAAAATCTAAGTTATAATTAAGCCAATTATCATGTGTCGCACTCGGTATAGCTTTAACTTGCGCTGAAACGGGCTTAGGTAATTTTTTCACAAAGTCTTTTGTAAAAGCGATGGGCATAATTTGATCTTGCCCGCCGACATAATGGACTTGAGGAATACGCGCGGAAAGATAACTTTCATCTGCTGGATTTAAAGAACCTTCAGGAAGTTCTTCATCATGAAACAAGGCGTAATGTTCTGTATTGACAATACCGGCAATTGTGATGACTTTTACTGGAATTTGGCGAATTCGTGTTGCCAAGAGAAGGGCAATCGTTCCGCCGCCATCATAACCAACAAGCTCTATTTCAGAAATACGATACTTCTTTTGTAGTCTTTCAATTGACAATTTCATCTCATCAATGATTTCTGGCATATATTTTCCTTTTTCCCAGGTGATAGGTTTACAGACACTTTGTTCAATATAATAACAGGTTCTTCCAAGATAAATGATATAAGGGTAAGGATCTTTAAGAGCTAATTCTTTTGCTATCGGGTTTTCTACTGTTGGTCTCTTTTTTCCAAAAAATCCAGTTGTCTTAGCATTTCCGTCAATATAAATACGAACTTTTTGAGAAGGTTTCATGCCGTTTTTTACCCAAACAGCCATCATGGTATGATTTGCAGGGATTTGATAAGATTTAAAACCTTTCATGCTTGGAACAGTTTGTTGAGATGTTATTGAACAGGCTGTTATTACAAAGGAGAAAATTATTAAAGCAATTTTTTTCATTTCAACTCCATCAGTTCCATTGTTGTTGTCCATAATAAAAAGCTTCTTATTTTTTTACTCTGAAAAAGATTTTTAAGCAAGCATTTATATGCATTCATTTGCTCTATATAAAGAGGAGGAACATCTGAAAGTTGTTTTGGTGGGTTAGTATTTGTTTTGAAATCAACAATAAGTACCTCATCTGGTAAAATAACAAGTCGATCAATTTGTCCGGAAATAACAAGTCCGTTCACCGTTCCGACAATCGGAACTTCTGATAAAGAATTTGATGAGAAAAGTTTTTTAAGATTTTGATTATTAAATAAATCTAATAGATTAAGAGGAGCTTCAAACTCTTTTAGTTGAAGATCTTTTAAGAAAGTTGTTCGCTCTTTTGGAGACATATCTGGTAAGACTTGTAATAGCCGATGAATATATGTTCCTCTGCGCATAGCTTGTTCTTGCTGTGGTGTGAGAGGAGAAGCTTGCGGAGGTTCTTCATTTTTCATCTTTGAAGGTGATAAAGGTTTGGGTGGCATGGGTTCTTCAGGTGCTTCTTTAAAGAACCAATTTGGTAAAACTTTTTCTTCTTTAAAAGTTTCTATTTCTTTTTTTTCTGGTATTTGTTTTGTTTGTTCAGAAGTTAGAATAATTTTTGTTTTAGCGTCATATCCAGGAATGGCAGAAGAAATCATTTCATGCCAGTTATTGCTTAAAGAGGGTCTTCCTGTTTCGTAGCCGGCAATATAGAGTCTGTCTTTTGCCCGAGTGACAGCGACATATAATAGTCGATTATATTCTTCTTCATCTTGTTTTTTGACAGCATTGATCCAAGGTATGCATAAACTACTTTGAATTTCTTTACGAGGGAGCCATAAAGGAAGCTGATTCATCCAGACGAAAGATGGAGCTTTGTTTGGTTTTCGACATGTGTCTGGTAAAAAGACAATATTGGCCTGTAATCCTTTTGAGCCATGAACAGTCATAATACGAACAGCATCAATTGTATCTTGCTCTAAGTCACGTTTAATTTCAATTTCATCACTTTTTAACCATTTTAGAAAGCCTTGTAGAGAAGGTGTATTTGTTTTCTCAAATTGTAAAGCAAGATTTAGAAATTCATCTAAAGCCTCTCCGGCTTCATTTCCCATTTGTTTTAAGAAAGCTTCTCGTCCTTTTAGAACGCTTAAGATATAGGTGTAGAGTTCAAATGGAGGCATGGTATCTGTTAAAGCCAGAAGTTCTTTTAATTGAGCATAAATAGTAGGTTGCTTTCGATGGAGTTGAGACCATAAAGTTTGAACACCGCGATGATATGCAAGATTAAAAAGTTCTTCTTCTGAAAGATTGAAAAGAGGACTTTTTAAAACTTCTGCTAAAGTTAAATCATCTTCCGGTAAAAGTAGAAATTCACCAAGAGAAATTAAATCCATGACGGCCATATCTTGAGTTAAAATTAATCTGTCAAGTCCGGCAACAGGAACATTATTTTCTTTTAATGCTCGAACTAAATCTGATAAAAATTGATTACGCCTTTGAACAAGAATCATAATATCTCCGGGACGGATAGGACGATTTTGAGAGACAAGAAGTTCTTTTTCCGCCAACATTTTTTTTATGCGGATTGCAATTTTTCGTGCAAGTCTGACAGAAGGTAAGGCTTCGTTAGAGTGAATGCGAGGAAGAGGCCAAACTTTCTCTATTTTATTTTCTTTCTCATATTCTTCTACAGGCCAGACTTCAACTAATCCACCTTCATCTTCTCGAGAGGCTAAGTGTGTCGTGTCTTCATGATCAAGAACAACTCCGGCTTTTGCATGTTGATGTTTAAGCAAGTAGTTTACAAGATCTAAAATCGGTTGTGTTGATCTAAATGAAATATTTAGAGGAACATCTTTCCATTCATGTTTAGATGTTAAAACACGCTCTTTAAATAAAGCGTGCATTTTTTCAAAAGCATCCGGATCTGCTCCCTGAAAACGATAAATAGATTGCTTTCTATCTCCAACGACAAATAAGGTTCTATTTTTTTCACTACGTCCTTGACCACTGAAAAATTCTTCACATAAATATTGAATAACAGACCAAGCATCCGGAGAGGTATCTTGTGCTTCATCGACTAAGATATGATCAATGCCACCGTCCAGTTTGTATAAAACCCATGCAGCCATATTGGATTCTTCTAATAAGTGACGCGCATATAGAATTAGATCATCGAAATCTAAAAGTCCTTTTTGTCTTTTTAAATCTTCATATTTTTCTAAAACAGCTAAACTTAACTTTAAAAAAGCCATAGTGGCCTGAACTGTTTTAAGCGCTTTTATTTTATCGAGCGTTTCTAAAATTTCTTGGGCAGTTTGAAGCTGATGTGGGTCTGAAGATTTTTTGACTTTTGATAAAATTTCTTTTTTCTGTGTTAAAAATTGACTTTGATAACCTTCCCAATCGTCTCCGGTATAAATTTTTTGTATTAAGCTTTCTTCTGTATCTAAGGGAGAAAAGGAAAATAATTGATAAAGTTTTTCTTCAATTCCTTTTAAACCCATGGCGGAATCGAGTACTCTTTTTAGCTTATTACGTTCTTTCCCTAATGATTGCATCAATTCTGTAAAGCTTTGTTCTGTTTTATAGTCAGATACGATTCTTAATGATTCAGCATACTGGGCGTCTGTTACGATTATTCGAATAGCTGTTGATAGTAAAATTTTAGCATCTTTATTATCATCCAACACTTCAAAAGAAGGGGAGATTCCTGTTTCTAGAGGAAAACGTTTTAAAACACTCTGGCAAAAACTATGAATAGTCATAATTTTCATTCCCCCTTTGACTTCCAGAATATACGCAAAAAGACTTCTTGCTTTATCTAGTAAGTGAGATATATCGCCTTGTCCTGTTAATTTCTGGAGTTGTTGTGTTAATTCAGAAGTCGGAAGCATAGCCCATTCGCGGAGGATTTTGTTTAGACGATTTGCCATTTCGGCAGCAGCTGTTTTTGTAAAGGTAATGCAAAGAATTTTTTCTGCTTCTGCACCAGATAATAACAAATTTAAGACACGATCAGTTAGAACTTTCGTTTTGCCTGAGCCAGCGGAAGCTGAAACCCAAGCAGAAATTTCAGGTTGACAAGCAATTTGTTGAGCTTTTGTAGCTTCTTCTTTTAGAGAAAGGCTAGTCATTCTTACTCCTCTTCATTAATGAGCCATTCTTGAACTCTGGCTAGATGTTCGTAGTCATTATACCGCGGCTTGTTCTTGGGATCTGGACAAGAGGCGTAGGGATTGTTTTCATCATTAAAAAAAGCAATTAACTCTTTTAAGCCTTCTAACGATTGCTCGATAAGAGCGTTCAGCGAAAAGTTTTTATTGCGTTTAGGTAAGATAGAATGGATTTCTCCACCTTTCTTTGTTCCAGAAAGTCTCCAATAACTTAAATCGGTAATTTGCAGGTTAGAAGTTTTTTCTCCGAAAGCATCATTCATTAACAAGATACCCTCTAAAACCAATTGTGGCGCATAACCAGATTTTACATCTGTTTGTGTCGGAGGTGTTCCGGTCTTATAATCAATAATTTCTGCTGTTTTGTTTGGAAAAATATCTATTCGATCTGCTTTTCCGTATAGTTCAAAGTTTTTTCCTTCGACGTCAATCTGTAAATTGGCTGGTGCTTCTAGAATAAAATGTGCTTTTCTATTCAATCGTTGATTTTGTTGGTTAAAGAACCAATTTGCCATCCGTTCAAATTTAGGTTTCCAGAAGGCAGTATTTGCTTCATTAAATCCAGCTTTTTCAAATTCTTTTTCGCCTAACTGTAATAAGTTTTCTAAAGATTGTTCGTTTTCCTTAAGCTTTAGGAAGCTTTCTAAAGCTTGATGAACAGCAATTCCGTATTCTTTTATAGATAAAGGCTCATCAAGATCAGACAACTTGCGTAATTTTAAAATTTGTTTAGCATAAATAGAGTAAGGATCTTTCATGAGTGTTTCAATTTGAGTGATAGAAAGGCGATTCGGACGACTTTCTAAAGGAGGTTTGGGTTGAGGTCTTTGAATAGGTTTAAAATTCTTTGTTTCAATCAGTTGTTCCAGAATTTGATCCGTTTGAATAGGCAGAGTTAATTTTGAGGCTTCTAAAACAGCTTCTAGTCTTGATAGCCATCGAGAAGGAATAGTGGGTGTTCCGTTCTTTTTTAAAGAGCGTGTTAAAATAACTTCAGGAGCGAGAAAGATATGAGAAAAATCATGCGCTGAAATACCGATTTTTTCTTCTGGAGCACGCATACCTAAAGCATTACGCATTGGTCGACTGAGCCAAGGATCACAGCTTGGCAATTCTGGGAAAGTTTCTTCATTTAAGCCGGCAATAATCACAACATCTGGATTCTGTAATCTGGCTTCAATAGGTCCTAAAATATCTAGTCTTGGATGCATGCCATATTTAGGGCGAACAACGACTGTATCTAAAATAGATTTTAATAAAGAGGGATAAAAAGCAGGTTCTATTTCCTCCATTTTATCGGCATAAGCTATTAAAGTTGTTAACAATTCAGAAGTTGCTTGTCCATCTTCATGAGACCAAAGGCGATCTGAACCAGACTTGTCGGCACTTGTGGCGAGTTGTTGAGCAACCTCTAAATGAGCTTTTAAAAGTGTAGGAAGAGGAATTTTAATCGGGTTATTAAAAAATTTGAAAAAGCTTTGTATATCTGTTTTAAGAGGAGGAGAAAAGTTTTTTTCTGAAAGCCGAGCTTCTTTTTCCCAAAAATGTACTTTTCGGCGAAATTCTGTAAATGATGCACCGTCTGTTGTTAAAGGATGTTTTAAAAGTGCCAGTAAATCTTGAGCTTTTCCTGTATAAGCAGCTTCAGCCAATAGTAAAAGAAAAGTTCCAACATTCGTCCTGGATAAAGGTGTTCCAGCACTATCATCAAGCTGAATGTTCCAACGTCGCATTTCAGCAGTCACTCGTCGGGCTAAATCACGATCTGTCGTGACAAGTGCTCCTGTTTTCCCGGGTGTTTCTAG
Source organism: uncultured Alphaproteobacteria bacterium (assembly GCA_944392795.1). Taxonomy (GTDB): domain Bacteria; phylum Pseudomonadota; class Alphaproteobacteria; order CAAHEQ01; family UBA3637; genus CALXXX01. The sequence continues at coordinate 26,660 of CALXXX010000034.1, forward strand.
CACTTTTCTTAAGTTTAAAGCAATGATCATTGCTTCTGTTTCAGGACCTTTACATAAAAAATAAGTTAAGTTATCAAGGACGTTTTTATCCAACGGAGTTTCATTTGACCATGTATGTGTTCGAGAGGCTGGTTTTAAGGCACGTTCAATTAATAATTTACGGGGAGTCATGATAGGTTTTAATTCTTTCACATCTGAACGCTTAATGCCGATTTCTTTTAATAGTTTCTTCAAATGGAATTGAGGGTGTGTTTCATCTAAAGCTTTCCAATCTTCTTCATCTGACTCTAAGTCAAGATTAGGTAAGAAAATTTCTCCTTTAGGCAAAGAAAATATTTCTTTTAAAAAATTTTCTAGATAAGGAAATCCACCGGTAAAACCTGCTGCAATAATAGGATTTTCAGGGAGTTGATTATGCCAAGATTGTGCTAATTTTTCTAAAATTTTTATTTGTCGTTTGGCTGGATCTATTAAATTCAGTTCTTTTAAAATACGAGGCCAATGTGTACGAATGATATCTAAAAAACAAAGTGTTTGTTGCCAATGTTCGGAGAATATGTCTGGAACAATATTATCTAAACGTTCAAAAGGAATATCAAACTGTATTATTTCATCCAAAAGCTCTGCTAAAGAGGACGCTAAACCAAAGGCTTGCTCAGGATTAATTCCTCCTGTTTTTTGAATGAGACGCATCAGCAAAAGTTGGCGCTCTAAAGGCGGTATTGCTTCAGGTATGTCCGGACTGATGACTTCAATATCAGAAATAGGTGTTATTTTAGGAAGTAAGATTACTTTACCAAAGCTCTGTCTTAAAAAAGCCTCTTTGATTGTCTTTGCGGCTCGTCTTGTCGGAACAATTAAAGTTGTTTTAGATAACCCCCACTCGTCAGTTTGTTTTTCTAAAAGATGAGAAGCTAATAAGTCACTGAAAGAATGAACAGAAGAAATGGTATAAATCATAATAATTTCTCCGCAATTTTAACAGCTTCAGGCGTTCCGACATGGAAAAGACGCTTTTGATGAATAACATAACCTAATTTATGTTGTTTTTCTGCTTGATCATAAATATCACGTAATGAAAAAGGTCCTTGTGGCGCATTTCGGAATGCGCGTGGATGTAAAATTTGAGTGCCCGCAAATAAAAACGGAATATTTCTTTCATTCGGCTTTTGTCGTCTGGGAAGATTGTTTTCTAAAAAATAATTGCCGTCTTGTCCTTGCGGATACAACATTTCCACAGGTTGAAATAAAAGCAATACATCCATTTCTTGAGGGTTCCAATGTTGTTGAAGCCTTTCTAAAGATAATGGAGTACTTTCTTCTAAAACCATATCACTATTTAAAACAAAAAATCCATCAGGAGCTTGCTGTGTTAATTCAGGCAAGATTTGGAAAACTCCTCCACCTGTTTCCAAACCAGGCATGTAATCTTCTATAAAATGGAAATCAACATGAGGATAATTTTTTTCTAAGTGAGTTCGTATCATATCTCCTTTATAAAACAAATTGACATAAATTGTTTTAATGTGTGCCGCAAGAAGTCTTTCTACATTATAATCAATTAAAGCTTTTCCTTTAACTTGGATTAAAGGTTTAGGACAAGCTTCCGTTAATTCTCGCATACGCGTTCCGCGTCCTGCAGCCAAAATAAAACCTATGTTGATGTTTGAAGACATGCGGGGACCTTTCGATATTCTGAGGGAAGATAAGCATTTAGCCAATCTTTTAAAGATTTTAAGTAGGGCTCATCCAAATGACTTTCCAATAGCTTCCATACACGAGGAATATGACACAGATATTTATTTTTATGATCGCGCGCTTTTAAACGAGTAAAAACGCCAATAACACGAATGTGGCGTTTGGCCGCTAAAATATGATAAGCTTTTTCAAAGATGGCTTTATCTCCGACAACCCCTTTTTCCATATAATAAGACCACATTTTTTCCCGAACGGAGGGAGAGACATCTCGTCTTGCATCTTCTAAAAGAGAAACTAAGTCATAAGCAAAAGGGCCAAAACGAGCGTCTTGAAAATCTAAAAGTCCACATGCTTGATAACCAGGTCTATCGGAAAGACGAATCATGTTGTCCACATGATAATCAATTAAAATTAAACCTTGAGGAGATTTCATAGCTTCTTGATAAAGTTCTTGCCATAGCTGATAAAAGTCTTGTATAGCAGCATTTGAAAGTGGCTTAGGGTTGGCCAGAGGAACAAACCAATCTAAAAAAGTGGAAAGGCCATAAGTTAACCAATTATGGTCGTAAAAAGGAATACCTTCGAAATCTCTAATTTCTTGAATTTTAAATAGTGAATCAAGCGCTAATTTATATAAATTTTCTTCATTTTCTCCTTGTGCAAGCAGGTGTGTGTAAGTATCATTTCCGAAATCCTCGAGTAATAGAAAGCCATTTTTAAAATCGTGTTCATAAATAAAAGGAACGCTAAGACCGTTTTTGGAAAGTATTTTATCTACTAATTCGAATTGTTCAGGCAGTTCTGGTGCGGGAGCGTCCATAAGAATATAAGAGTTTTTTTCATCTTTTATTCGTCCATAATGACGAAAAGAGGCATCTGAGGGAAGCCATGTTAACTTTGAAGCATCCAGTCCGCAATGCCTTAAAAAATATTGAATTTGTTCTATTCTTTCCACGATTTTAACCTTTCAATCCAGCTTGGATTTTGAGAGGAAAAAGTAAAATCGCGTTCTTCATTTTGAAGGTCAATTTTAATTGTTAAGACTTTTTTTAAAGGCAGGAGATGCTCCATTTTATTTGGCCATTCAATTAAAGAAACACCTTCTGCAAAAGCATCTTCTATGCCAAGCTCATAAACATCTTGAGGTCTTTCTAATCGATATAGATCAAAATGATAAATCGGAAAATCAGGAGTATCATATGTTTGAAGAAGGGTAAAAGTCGGGCTTGGTACTTCTTCATTATTTTTTGTCAATGATTGAATGAGAAAGCGTGTAAATGCTGTTTTGCCGACTCCTAGATTTCCTTCTAAAGCGATAATGTCACCTATCTTAAGCAGCTTAGCAAAATGAGCAGCTAATTTTTTTGTTTCTGTTAAGGAAGTAATATGAAATTGTTTCATTTAAAATAATCCGAAGAGCTTTTTTTTCTGAGTATTTTGTTTGTTGGAGGAGGGAATAACATTATTCATACGTCTCCAATCCCAAGGAGCAATGAATTTTCCTTCCCATAAACCTTGCTTTTTCCTATGAGCATCTTCTTCATAAGGAATATACACTTTCGAAGCAGAGCGATCTGCAATAGCCCAACCACTGTAAACAATAGCTGCACCGACATCGACATTGTCGATACGGCAGGTTGCAATAAAGTTACCGACATTATCTCCGCCGACTGGAGAACAAAATAGAACTTTATTTAAAACAAGTCGTTCCATCGCTTCTTTGCTCATAACGCCACAGGGATAATTTTGTCCCATACGATCTTTACATGTTTGAGCAGGATCAGGTCCATCAATTCCATAAAGTTTAATATAAGAGGGACCTACTTTAATCAAATAAGCACTTCGAACTTCTGTGACTTTCCCGGAAATTTCATCTGTTGAATTGGCGTATTGAGAAATTTCTTGAGCCCTTCGAGTATCTTCTTCAGAAAGTTCTGGCAGAGGAGCTGAATCATTAGCTTTTTCTTGTAGAGTTTCAACTTGTTGTGGCATTGATTTTGTTTCTTCGCGCTCTGGTAAAAGCCCAAAAGTTAAACCGAAGACTTTCCAAAGTAAAAAACAAAAACCGCCAATAACTAAAACAAATAAAAGAAATTTTAAAAAAAAGCGAAGAAGATATGGAAAAGCCCAAATTAAAAAACTGACTGCAAGGATTAAAATAGCAGCAGAAGTTTTTGGATTTTCATTAATAAAAGGAAAATCAAAATAAGCTTTTAAAATACCCCCAAAAATGGTTGCCATTAGAAAAAATTTAATGATATATCCAACCATGTTTCCCTTCCTTTTCTATTGAACTAAAGATAGCTTAGTATAAAATCGAAGTTCGGTCAAGAAAAGGAAAGGGCTTTTGAAACAGATTCCTGTAAATTAACGGATAAATCAGGTGTTTTTAAAATACGCGTTAATTCATTTTTCATAAGAGTCCTTCTGTTTTTATCAAAGAATTTCCAACGTGTTAAAGGTCTGACTAAGCTTTCAGCTATTTGTGGATTTAAAGCATTCAGCTCTATAACATAGTCAGCAATAAGGGCATATCCTTTACCATCTGGTCTATGGAAAGCTTTTAAATTATGCGAAAAACTACCTAATAAAGCTCGAACTTTGTTCGGGTTTGTAAGAATAAAAGCAGAACTTTGTGCCAGACGACGAACAGTATCTATTACATTCTCATTTTCTTCAGACGCCTGTAAAGCAAGCCACTTGTTGATAACAATATGATCATCTTTATATTTGTTATAAAAATCTTCCAGTGCTTCTTCTTTTCCCTTCAGTTGATTATTTATTAACGCTGAAAGAGCAGCAATACGGTCTGTTAAATTGTCTGAGGTTTGATATTGAATAAAGGCCTCTCCCTTTCCAAGTAGAGATAAATAGCTCAAGGCTACATTTTTTAGAGCACGTTTTCCTGCTTGCTCAAAAAGAGGCGAATAGGGTTTTTCTGTTTTCATTTCATCATACAGTTTTTCCAAATCCTTTTGATATTTTTGAGCAAAAGCCTTTCTTAATGTTTTGCGTGCCTTTAAAATACCCTCTATATCAAAGATTTGTAATTTTTCTCCTACATATGTTTCCGAGGGAAAAATGAGAGCTCGAGCAACAAAAGCCGGATCTGCTTTTGCTAATTTTAAGTAAGTTCCAAAGGCTTCCAATAGCTCATTTCGAACAGACATATCTTTCTTTTCTACCATTTCAATCATGCATTGAGTAGCATACTCTTGTCCAACCTCATATCGATTGAATAAATCTGTGTCATGTTGAATGAGGCAAAGTCTTTCTTTATCGGTGTAGTTTATATTTAGAGACACTGGAGCCGTAAAGTCGCGGTTAATAGAGAGAATAGGTTTTTCCGAAAAGTCGGAAAAGGTGAATGTTTGTTCATTTTGAGTTAACAGAAGAAGTTGATGATGTCTTTCGTTGCCAGAAGAATCTAATAATCCAATTTCAAGAGGAATCATAAAAGGCTCGGAGCAATTCTTTATTTCTTGCTTTAATTTTATAGAATAAGTTTTTGATTTATAATCATATTTTTCTTCTACAGAGACTGTCGGTCGACCGGCAATACTATACCAGCGCATAAATTGAGAAAGATCTTTTTGATTAGCATCTTCGATACACTTCACAAACTCATCAATTGTAACTGCTTGACCATCGTGACGAGAAAAATATAAATCACATCCTTTTCTAAATCCCTCTTTGCCAACAATTTTTTGCTGCATACGGATGAGTTCTGCACCTTTGTCATAAACAGTCGTTGTATAAAAATTTTCGATTGTTGCAAAAGATTCAGGACGTACGGGATGAGCCAAAGGACCATCATCTTCCGGAAATTGATATTGCTTTAATAAAGCAACATCATCCATTCGTTTTACAACGGCGGAACGCATATCGGCGGTAAAGCTTTGATCACGAAAAACAGTAAAGCCTTCCTTTAGTGAAAGGTTAAACCAGTCTCGCGCCGTGACACGATCTCCACTCCAGTTATGGAAATATTCATGACCAACAACGCCTTCAACATATTCAAAAGTGGCATCTGTCGCTGTTTGAGAATCTGCTAGCAGACAAGTATCATTGAAAATATTTAAGCTTTTATTTTCCATCGCTCCGGCATTAAAATCACTAATAGCAACGATATTGAATAAATCCAAATCGTATTCACGACCAAAAGCTTCCTCATCCCATTTCATGGCACGTTTTAAGCTTTCCATAGCCCACTGTAAACGCTCTTGTTTTCCTTGTTCGCACCAGATTTTAAGAGTGACATGACGGCCCGATGAAGTGGTATAAAAATCTTCTATATGAGCTAAATTTCCCGCAACCAAAGCAAATAGATAAGATGGCTTTTTAAAAGGATCTTCCCAAATAACAGTTCCTTCGTCTTCATAAATTTTATTTCCATTGGAAAGTAAAACAGGGTATTTTTTTCTGTCCGCATGAATAGTTACCTTAAAGGGAGCCATAATATCTGGATGATCCGGATAATAGGTAATGGTTCTAAAGCCTTCCGGTTCACATTGCGTGGCTAATCCGATATTGGTTGCATAAAGACCGGATAAACGAGTATTTTCTTTCGGATTTATTTGAGTTTCTATATCTAAAATAAATTCTTCTGGTAAATTCGTTAGAGTAAGGCCCTCTGAATCTAATTGATACTCTTTTTCAGATAATTCTCTGTTATTGAGGGCAATGCGGTTCAGCTTTAAATATTTACCATCTAGTCGAAGAGGAGCTGTTTTATCTGCGCTTATTCTTTTTAAGCACATATGATTTTTAACGATTGTTTGTTTTTCATCTAATGTAAAATCTAATTCTACAGCTTCAACTGCATAAGTTGGAGCTTGATAATCTTTACGGTATGTTATTTTCATTTTAAAGTTTGTATCCCTGCATTTGTTTTTTGTAGTTGATCACGCCAGTAAGCGGCTCGTTTTAGATTTTTTGGAATATCATCATTTCCTTCTGAATAAATAGCAATTAAACTAGTCATCGCATTTTTATGACCACGTGCTGCAGCTTGCTCATACATAGATAGAGCAATTAATGGTTCTGGTTGTCCTGAATATCCTCTTTCTAACCAAACGGCGACGGCATAAAGGGCTGCAGTATCACCTTGCGCGGCGGCAAGAAGTCCCCAATCAAGAGCTTTTTCTTTGTTTTCCGGCGTATCTTTTTTACGATCATAAAGTAAAGCAGCCATATATTGACCATCCATAGAGCCAAGATTAGCGGCTTGTTCAAAGTATTTTAAAGCCTTTTCTGGATTTTGCTGTTTGTCTTGTGTTTTCCCATCTAAATAAAGAGAACCCAAAACAAACGCAGCTTGTGCTTCATTTGATTGAGCTGCTTGTATTAAATGTCGTTCAGCTTTTGCATAGTCTTTTGTATGCACGGCAAGTAAGCCAATTTTTAAATGATCTTTCGATTCCATAGAGGAAAAGCGAGCAATTGGAATAATGACGATGAGTGCCAAAATCAATAAGAAAGCCGCAATGAGCCATGTTAAACGAGAAGGATGAAGTAGTTTAGATGAAGATTTTTTTTCCTGATTTTCTTTCTTTTTGAGGCTTTTATCTGTGCTGTTCATTCTATTCTCCTTTAAAAAAGCTTGAATATTTTTTTATAATATAAGATATTTATTTGACTTCATCAATAAAAAAGAAAGGCTTTTTGTGACGACATCGTTTTGTTTCGAAAAATATGATTTTAATACAGAGACAGGAAAATTATCTCTTTTTTATCGTTGTGGTGATTTTCTTTTCGAGGAGAAAATTTTCTTTCCGGGAGCACCTTTTGTCGATTTAAATTTATCACTGGTCAGAAGATGCTGCGAGCTTCTTCATATTGCGGCAGGCATTAGTTATTTTAAAGCTTTGTTGCCTTCTGTCATAGAAATAAAAGCTTACTCTTTAACTCAACAAGAAGCCAACTTTTTTGAAACTTTTTATGTCGCAGGATTAGGACAGTTTGCTGTTGAAAACGGAATTAATTTACAAGGGAAAATTCATTTTCCCTTTAAGTCGACTCTATCGGAAAAACCGGTTTATTTAAACTTACCTTCTGAAGCTTTTGTTCCGGTCGGAGGGGGAAAAGATAGTTGTTTGACAATTGAGATGTTAAGAAATGCTCCCATTAAGACAACTCTTTTTTCCGTTAATACAGCTTCTCCTATAGAAGCGTGTAAAAAAGCCGCGTGTCTTCCAGAGATAACAATTCAACGCGTTTTGTCTCCTCTTTTGTTCGAAAAGAACCCCTTATTTAAGAACGGGCATGTGCCTATTACAGGAATCATTGCTTTTATTTTGCTTTTGTCAGCCGTTTTATACCGTAAACGATATGTTGTTATGAGCTGTGAGCGTTCAGCTAATGAAGGAAATTTAATGCAGGGAGAGCTGAATGTTAATCATCAATGGAGCAAATCTATTGAGTTTGAGAAGCGTTTTTTTGAATTGACGCAACCTATTTTACCTGAATTTCATTATTTTTCTTTATTGCGGCCCTTTTCCGAAATGAAAATTGCCGCATTGTTTAGTCAGAAATGTAAAGATTATTTTACCGCTTTTACAAGCTGTAATCATGCGTTTCATTTAAATCAAGCTAAAAGGTTGGATAGGTGGTGTGGTGCGTGTGATAAATGTCGTTTTGTTTTTTTGATGCTAGCTCCTTTTATGGCAAAAGATACTTTAATTAGCTCTATTGGCTTTAATCCGCTTAATGATTTAAAACAAGCAGAAGGTTATTCTGAACTATTGGGATTTTCAGGGCATAAGCCGTTTGAATGTGTCGGAACGGCTGCCGAATGTCGGTTAGCTTTTTTAAAATTAGGGCAAATGAAAGATTGGAAAGAGGATGTATTAGTTCAACATTTTTATCCACGGATACAAGACGATCAAGCTTCTTTAGAAAAGGAAGTGTTTGAATATGTTCCATCTGATTTAATACCAGAGGAGTTTTTTGATGCGTTTAACGGAATTATCTAATTTAAAAATCGCTGTTTGGGGAAAAGGAAGAGAAGGAGAAGCTTTAAAGCGTTTCTTCGATGAACATGGTATAAAGTTCGATTGGCTTGATGGAAATAATGTTGATTTATCTTCTTTTAATGTTGTTTTTAAAAGTCCGGGTATTAGTCTTTATTTACCTATTATACAAGAAGCCAAAGAGAAGGGCGTTCAATTTTTATCAGGAACAAATTTGTATTTGATGAATAATCGCCCTCGTTTAAAAAGAATTGCCGTAACGGGAACAAAAGGGAAAAGTACGACTTCTTCCTTAATCGCGCATGTTTTAACAGGAATGGGTTTTAAAACAGGACTCGGGGGTAATATTGGTGTTCCGTTGATTTCTTTATGGGGGAAAAAATTAGATTATTTAGTCGCGGAGCTATCTAGTTATCAATGTGCGGATCTGACAGAACCGTTTGATATGAGTATCGTTGTTAATTTATATCCGGAACATGTGGATTGGCATGGTTCTCACGAACAATATTATAATGATAAAATAAATTTATTAAAAATTCGTCATTCTGCTCAAATCGCTTTTTTGAACGCTCAAAATGATTTGTCTATGCGTTATGCTCAAAAATTGGCAAATGTTATTTTATTTAATAATACAGAAGGGATTCATATAGAGAACGGATGGTTTTATGACGCTTCACAAAAGTTATTTGAAACATCACAAATTACTAACTTAAAAGGTCAGCATAATTTAGAAAACATTTGTGCCGTTTTAAGCGTTGTTAAAGCGTTAGGTCTACCTTTAAAGGGAATTGAAATTTTGCTGAACTCTTTTCAACCACTTCCTCATCGTTTACAGACGATTGCTGAAATAAAAGGTGTTTGCTTTGTTGATGACAGTATTTCAACAACTCCTGAAACGGCTGTCGCTGCGTTAAAAGCTTTTGAAGGTCGGAAAATTTTTCTTCTCGTCGGAGGTTTTGAACGTCAGCAGGACTATCAGATTTTATTAGAGTATGTTCAACAACATCCAACTATTTATTTGTTTACTTTGCCAGATACAGGAGAGCGTATTTATCAAGAAGCGCTGAATAGAAAAATTAAGACACAAAAGTGTAGTTCTATCGCTGATGCAGTTAAACAAGTGCAACAACAAGCTGTTTCAGGCGATGTTGTTCTTTTATCTCCCGGAGCGCCGAGCTATCATCTTTATCACTCTTTTGAAGAGCGAGGAGAAGATTTTAAACAGTGTATTGAAAAATATTTTAAGTTGAAATAAAAAGATTGACAAAGCCATTTTTATTTGAGATAGTAAAAAAAGAAAAGGAAAATAAATATGCGTTTTATCAATAAAACTTTGAACCTACTACTACTAGAATTTGATATCAAATCCTGGAGGGGTTCACATATTTAGTATTTAATTAGATTTTACTGAACCAAGCACTTCCTCCGGGAAGTGCTTTTTTTATATTGAAAGGAAAATAAGAATGGAAGTTAACATTGAAGGTGCAAAAAAAGCAGACATTATTTATGAAGAGTTTCGGAGAAGTATGTTCTTAGGAATGGAAAAAGAGTTTGAAACCCATTTTAATCAGCCTGGGAACGAAGCTCAAATGTTGGCTAATATGGTTGTTGCTCGAGCGCTGTTAACGGGATGTATGCCTTATCAGGAAAGTCATATTCCTCAAGCTATGCGATCGGTGGCTGCGGAATTCCAACCTTATGTGGATACTGTTGAAGAACATTATCCGCACCATTCTATAAATGATAAAATCAAAAAAGTGATAGAGTTGCATCAAGCTCATCAAAAATAGTTTTTTGATTTTCTATTGCCAATCTGAAAAAAATTAGCTACAACTGTAAAAAAGCATTTATAGGATTAAAGGGGGCTAAATGATAAGTTATGGTTGGATGTTAACTTTGGTTGGAATGGGAAGTGTTTTCGCTTTCTTATGGTTATTGATGCTTGTCATTCAGTTTTCCTCTTGGATTATCCGCAAATACGAATCGTCTAGCGAAGGATTAGACAAAGTTGCTTTAGCCATCGCTGTTGGCTTGAAGGAGAGGAAATAAAATGGCAAAAAAGAAAATCAAGTTAACTTGTACAGCATTTAGAGACGGTTTTCAATCGGTATATGGTTCTCGTGTTCTCTCTAAGGATTTTTTGCCAATTGTTAAAATGGCACGGCAAGCTGGTATTGATCGCTTTGAGTCGGGCGGCGGAGCTAGTTTTCAGTCTGCCTTTTTTTATCTCAACGAAAATGCTTTTGATGTGATGGATGCTTTTCGTGAGGCAGCAGGACCTGATGCTCATTTACAAACTTTAGCACGAGGTATCAATGTCGTTGGTTTAGACAGTCAAAGTTCTGATATTATTCGTTTGCATGCTCGGTTGTTTAAAAAACATGGCGTCAGTATGATACGCAATTTTGACGCGTTGAATGATCCTGAAAATTTAGCTTTTAGCGGACAATGCATTGTCGATGCCGGTTTGGAGCATCAAATTTGTATTGCAATGATGTCTTTACCTCCGGGAGCAACCGGAGCGCATACCCCTGATTTCTATGAAGAAACTTTGAAAAAAATTATAAAATCGAAGATACCATTCCATTCTTTATGTTTTAAGGACGCTTCTGGTACCAGTGTTCCAGCAGTTGTTTTTGAAACTATTCAAAGAGCCCGTAAACTTCTTGGAAAAAAAACAATGATAGAATTTCATTCTCATGAAACAGCAGGAGTGGGAACGGCTTGTTATTTGGCTGCCATTCAAGCCGGTGCCGATATCGTTGATTTATCAATGGCTCCTGTTTCTGGCGGAACGTGTCAACCGGATATTGCAACCATGTGGCATGCGTTGCGTCAAACAGATTATGAGTTAGAAGTCGATGTTGATGCGGTTATGAAAGTTGAAGATGCTTTTAAGGAAGCTTTAAAAGATTATTTTTTACCACCGGAAGCCTTACGAGTTGAACCGATGATACCATGGTCTCCTATGCCTGGAGGAGCATTGACAAGTAATACGCAAATGCTTCGTGATAATGGCATTATGGATAAGTATAGTGAAATTATTAAAGCAATGGAGGAGGTTGTTCGAAAAGGCGGCTTTGGAACTTCTGTCACTCCTGTTTCTCAATTTTATTTCCAGCAGGCATTTAATAATGTCATGAGCGGACCTTGGAAAAAAATTGCGGAAGGATATGGTAAAATGGTTTTAGGATATTTCGGAAAAACACCTAAAACACCAGATAAAGAAGTTATAAAAATTGCTTCAGAACAGTTGAATTTGCCTCCGACAAAAGAGTCTCCTTTGGTCTTGAATGATGCTAATCCGAACAAGGGTATTCAACATGCTAAAACGATTTTAAAAGAAAATAATCTGCCAGAAACAGATGAAAATATCTTTATTGCTGCTACTTGTGGAGATAAGGGAATTACTTTCCTTAAAGGACAAGGAAAGGTGATGGTTCGATATAAAGAAACTGAAACTCCTAAAAAAATGGCATCTTCCTATAAGATAAATATAGAAGGGAAGGATTTTGATGTTGTGTTTACTTCTTCTGGAGCAGAAGTGAATGGAAAGGCCTATGAATATCATCTAGAAGAAGAAAAAAAATCAACATTACCTGTTCAAGCATCTTTAGCAGGAGGACAAGCTATTACAGCTCCGATGTTGGGAACAATTACAAAAGTTCTCGTTCAAAAAGAGGATATGGTTAAACGTGGTCAAACACTGTTTGTGATTGAAGTTATGAAAATGGAAAATGAAATCAAAGCACCAGCCGATGGTCGAATAACAGAGATTGTTATTTCGGCAGGAACACAAGTTCAAGCTGGTCAATTACTTGCGAAAATGGGGTAAGAAATTATGTGGGATAAATTGCAAGGATTGTTCCAGGAAACAGGGCTTTATGGCTTCTTCTCATCTTATGAGGTTATGCCTGGAGCTTTGATGCCGGAAGGGCTTGGACAACTTTTAATGATTGTCGTATGTTGCGTTTTATTGTACCTTGGAATTGCCAAGAAATTTGAACCACTTTTATTAGTTCCTATCGCGTTTGGCGGAATTTTAGCTAATATTCCTTTTGCCGGATTATCTGACCCCGGCGGTTTATTGGATGTCCTATACCGTATGGGAATTGAAAACACTTTGTTTCCTTTATTGATTTTTATGGGGGTTGGTGCAATGACCGACTTTGGTCCTTTGATTGCCAATCCAAAAACGCTTTTACTTGGAGCTGCGGCGCAATTTGGTATCTTTGGAACGGTTTTAGGTGCCCTTTACTTGGGAAGTGTTTGGGATGCTGTTGATTTTTCTTTAGCAGAGGCTGCTTCGATTGGAATTATCGGTGGCGCTGATGGTCCTACTTCCATTTTCTTGACAACTAAGTTAGCACCTCATTTATTAGCGGCTGTTGCAGTCGCAGCTTATTCTTATATGGCTTTGGTTCCAATTATTCAGCCGCCGGTTATGAGAGTATTAACAACACAAAAAGAGCGTCAAATTCAAATGAAACAGCTTAGGGAAGTTAGTCGTTTAGAAAAGATTTTGTTTCCGTTGATAGTTTTATTCTTGTGTATCTTATTTTTCCCAAGTGCGACTCCGTTGATTGGCATGCTCATGTTTGGTAATTTATTGAGAGAGAGTGGTGTGACTGCTCGTTTATCTGATACAGCCCAAAATGCACTCATCAATACGGTGACTGTTTTTTTGGGTCTTTCTGTTGGTTCTAAGATGATAGCAGAGAATTTTTTAGTGACTAAAACGCTTTTGATTTTACTCTTAGGCGTTATTGCTTTTATTTTCGGAACAGCATCAGGAGTTCTCATGGCTAAATTGATGAACCTCTTTTCAAAAGATAAGATTAATCCTTTAATCGGATCAGCCGGCGTATCTGCAGTTCCTATGGCCGCGCGTGTTTCAAATCGTTTGGGACAGGAAGCAGATCCGTCTAATTTCCTATTGATGCATGCAATGGGACCAAATGTGGCCGGTGTTATTGGCTCAGCTGTAGCAGCGGGAATTTTATTAACATTAGTGGGGTAAAAGATGGAAAACACACAAGAAGTCATGTCAAATTTGAATTATTTATTCGAAAGTGGACAATATGAGGAACTGTTAAATCAATCAGAACGTTTTTTAACAGAGGATCCACGTTTTCCTGCTTTGCATGTATTTAAAGGTGATGCATTACGCGCATTAAGTCGACCAGAAGAGGCTTTGGATGCGTATCGTGAAGCTATTTTATTGGACCCCAATGATGCTTTGGCACGAACAAATTATGCTTCTCTTTTATTTGATCAAAAAGATTATGCAAATGCTTTAAATGCTTCTGATTCTGCTATTTTTATTGACCCTGCCTTTACTGATCCTTATATTGTTTCCGGTAATGTTTTGTCTGCTTTAGGATATGCAGATCAGGCTGTTTTCGCTTATCATCGAGCTTTTTCTTTAGATGAAGGCAATAAAGAATTAGGAGAATATGTTGCAGAACTTTATACGGAGCAACAAATGCTAGATCAAGCGATGCCCGTTTACTTTACTTTAGCTGAAAAAGAACCGGATAATGCAGCTTTACAATTAAAAATTGGGGGTGCTTTATTATTCTCCTTACAAAATGGAGCTTCTTTTGATGCTGTTTCTCAATATGCTTCCACTTGGGAAAAAACATTTAATAATAATTCGCTTATTCATTCTTTTGCAGAAGAAATTAAGACTAATAATGTGAATTATAATCCTTTAACTGTTGAGCATCTGACGGCTTTTTTTGATACTTCTGCGGCGGATTATGATACAGCAATGATGGGCGAGGGGTATGCTATTCCGGATCTGTTAAAAGAAGCTATGGAAAAGAATTTTTCTAATCGTACAGATTTAGAAATATTAGATGTCGGATGCGGAACGGGATTATGTGGGATCGTTGTAAAGCCTTATTCGGCCTCAGAAGGATTACATGGTGTTGATCTTTCTTCTAAAATGTTAGATCTCGCTTATGATAAAAAAATTTATGATAAAGTCTTTAACGGAGATTTTGTTAGCTATTTTGCTCAAAATGACCGAAAATATGATTTAATCTTAGCTGGAGATGTTTTGCCGTATAATGCTGATTTTGCCGCTGCTCTTTCTTCTATTAAGACAGGATTAAAAGATAAAGGGTATTTAATGTTCAGTTTGCGCTTGAATCAATTTAATGAAGAAGAAGCGGTCTTTTATCCACCATTTAATGAAATTTTTAATAAAACGGCTGTTGAGCATATTTTGAAGGAAAACGGTTTTATTCTTGTTTCAGAGACACCGGTTGATGAAGAAGGGCAAAATTTAAAGGCTCCCGAATATTTTTATGTAGTTCAAAAGATAGCATAAAGTAAATATTCGAAAAAACAGTTGACAAAAAGTTTTTTGTTTGATATTCTCTTTTTTATCAAAAAAGGATCTCCCCCTTTATTTCATGTATCTCCTTTTTTGATGGTTGTTCAGGAAAGCCTCTTCTTTGGAAGAGGCTTTTTTTTCTAAAAGGGGAAAATAAACCAGGAAAAAGGATTGACAAGCATAAGAAGAGTTGGTAGTTTTGGCTCAAGAATGATTTTTCATTCGAGGGCTTAGAAAACCCTATCTACCGGTCGTTGTGCATAACGACCTTAAAGATGTATGCCGATTTCTGCTCTTTAATGGGCGGATGTCGGCGAATAAGGTTTTGACCAAATAAGTCGAGCCGTCTGGTAGTAACGGTTTTCTAACATCCGCCCGCCTTTGGCGGGCTTTTTTTCAAGGAAGTTAGAAAATGGATACAAAAATTTTAAAACAACTTGGTTTGCAAATTTGTCAATTGCGTTTACAACATAATAAAACAATTAAAGAAATTTGTACTTTATATGGTGTTTCAGAGAGTTTTTGGGAACAAATTGAAAACGGGAAAAAGTTTGATTTGACTCTTTTACAATGTTTGTGGATTGCTCATGTTTTCAATCGAAAAATCATTTTTGAATTTGTAGAAAATGAAGTATCACACTTAAATCAGCAACTTTAAGAATATGTTTTTTAAGATTTTTTGTCACAGCTTTCTTTAGATGAAAAAATATCGTTAAAAGGTAAAAAAAAACTTTTCTTTTTTGAGAAAAATGCTATGCTGAAAACATGTAAAACTAAATAAGAAAGGATATCAAATGGCTGGTAGTGTGAATAAAGTCGTTCTTGTCGGAAATCTGGGAAGAGAACCCGAAATTCGTCATACAAATGCGGGGAAAAAAATAGCAAGTTTTTCACTTGCAACGTCCGATGTCTGGAAGGACGCTAATGGCGGTCGCCAAGAAAAAACTGAATGGCATCGTGTTGTCGTTTTTAATCCAAGCACAGCAGATTTTGTGGAACGTTATTTAAAAAAAGGTTCTAAAGTTTATGTAGAAGGTTCTTTGCAAACACGAAAATGGACTGATAATGCTGGTCAAGATCGATATGCAACAGAAGTTGTTGTCGGAAATTATAAAGGAGAAATAGTCCTTTTAGATCCTAGAGCTGATGCTGGAACAGATATGGGAATTTCAAGTGGTGCAGCTCCTGATGCCGGTTGGGATTCTTCCGCTTCAGAGGGAACAGCTCCAGCTTCTGATTTTGATGATGAAATTCCATTTTAAGCTGATTAAATAAAAGTTGTAATTGATTTTTTAAGGTGATTGATGTGACTGATACGATTGTGCAAAACAGTGATATTGTGCCTGTTTCTATTGATGAGGAAATGAAAAAGTCCTATTTGGACTATGCTATGAGTGTCATCGTTTCTCGAGCGCTGCCAGATGTTCGAGACGGCTTGAAACCAGTTCATCGGCGAATTTTGTTTTCCATGTATGAAAATGGTTATGATTATAATAAACCTTTCCGAAAATCTGCGCGTATTGTTGGTGATGTCATGGGTAAATACCATCCACACGGAGATTCTGCCATTTATGAAGCAATGGTCCGTATGGCACAGGATTTCTCAATGCGTTTGCCTCTTATCAGTTCTCAAGGCAACTTTGGTTCTATGGATGGCGATAAAGCTGCCGCTATGCGTTATACCGAAGCTCGTTTGGGACTGTCTTCTCATTGGTTGTTGGAAGATATTGATCGAGATACGGTTGATTTTCGTCCAAACTACGATGAAACATGCCAAGAGCCAGTCGTTTTGCCAGCACGTTTCCCGAACCTGTTAGTTAATGGTTCAGGTGGTATTGCCGTAGGTATGGCAACAAATATTGCACCTCATAATCTTGGCGAAGTTTTGGATGCTTGTATTGCGATGGTTGATAATCCGGAAATTACACCAGAAGAGTTATATGAGATTGTTCCTGCTCCGGACTTTCCAACCGGCGGTATTATATTAGGTCGTGGCGGTGCTCGGTCTGCTGCGATGACAGGACGTGGCTCTATTATTATGAGAGGTCGTTGTTCGATTGAGGAAATTAAAAAAGATAAAACTGCCATTGTTGTGACTGAAATACCTTATCAAGTTAATAAAGCCGCTATGATTCAGCGAATTGCTGAGTTGGTTAAAGATAAAACAATCGATGGGATTACTGATTTAAGAGATGAATCAGATCGTCAAGGGGTTCGTGTCGTTATTGAATTAAGAAGAGATGCTCATCCTGAGGTCGTTTTAAACCAATTATATAAGTTTACGCCTCTTCAAACGAGTTTTGCTGTAAACTCTTTGGCGTTAAATAACGGTCGACCAGAGATTATGAATCTGCAAGATATCTTGCGTGCTTTTATTTCCTTTAGAGAGGAAGTTATTCGTCGGCGCACTATCTTTGAGTTAGGAAAGGCAAGAGATAGAGCTCATTTATTAGTAGGTTTGGCTATCGCTGTGGCTAATATTGACCGCGTGATTGAGATGATTAGAACAGCGCCGGATCCTAATATAGCCAAAACGCAGTTAATGGAAACTAAATGGCCTGCTTCAGATGTTGCTCCATTGATTGAGCTGATAGATGAGCCAGATCGTAAAGTTGTCGATGGTTATTATTATCTTTCTGAAGCACAAGCTCGTGGTATTTTAGATTTGAAGTTGCAGCGCTTGACAGGTTTAGAACGAGACAAAATTCATGCTGAAGTTGGAGATTTAGGTTCTCAAATTAAGGAACTTTTATCTATTTTATCTTCTCATGAAAAACTGTATGGTATCATGCGCGAGGAATTTGTAAAAGTCAAAGAAGATTTTGCTACGCCACGTAAAACCACAATAGAAGAGGGTGAGTTTGATCAGGATATGGAAGATTTAATCGCTCGTGAAGATATGGTTATTACGGTCACAAGCACGGGTTATATTAAACGTGTTCCTGTCGGAACTTATCGCGCTCAACATCGAGGAGGTAAAGGACGTTCGGGTATGTCGACACGTGAGGAGGATCAAGTTTCAAAATTATTTGTTGCTTGTACGCATGATCCGATTTTGTTCTTCTCCAGCCTGGGAATGGTTTATAAAATGAAGGCTTATCGTTTGCCAGAAGGAACGCCTCAAAGTCTTGGAAAGGCCCTGATTAATTTGCTTCCGTTAGATCAAGGGGAGACGATTACTGCTGTTTTACCGCTGCCTGAGAAACAAGAAGATTGTGAAGGACTTAGTATTATGTTTGCGACACAATCTGGTAATGTTCGTCGTAATAGATTGGATGATTTCTATAATGTGATGAGCAATGGTAAAATTGCCATGAAATTAGACGAAGGGGATAAGTTGGTTGATGTTCAGATTTGTAAAGAAAATCAAGATATCTTATTATCGGCCGCTGGAGGTAAATGCGTTCGTTTCCCGGTGACAGATGTTCGTGTTTTTGAATCTCGTGCTTCAACGGGCGTTCGTGGTATGAAATTGGCAACAGGTGATAAAGTTATCTCTATGTCTGTTTTGGAGCATGTTAAAGCGGAAATAGACAAACGCGATGCTTATCTGAAAATGTCAATAGCTAAACGTCGTGCAGCTGGAGAGGACAATTCTGAGGATACAGCAGATTATGAGAGTTCTACAGATATAGTGTTATCTCCAGAAGAATTTGAGCAAATGGAACAAGAAGAACAATTTATTTTAACAGTCACTGAAAGAGGCTATGGTAAACGTTCTAGTGCTTACCAATATCGTATTACCTCTCGGGGAACACAAGGTGTCACCAATATTGATACTGTTAAAGTGCCGGCTGCTGTTGTTGCTTCCATGCCTGTGAAGGATGAAGAGCATGTAATGATGGTAACCGATGCCGGAAAATTGATTCGGATGCGCGTTTCAGATATTCGAATCGTCGGACGTAATTCAAAAGGCGTCATCTTGTTCCGATTGGATAATGATGAAAAAGTTGTTTCTGTCTCTGTCGTTAAGGATTATGAAGAGGATGAGGTGACGGAGGATAATGTCGCTGATGAAAATCAGACTGTAAATGAAGAAATAGAAGAGGTAAAGAATGAGGAAAATACTTAGTTTTTTAATAGGTCTATGTTTAATAACAACAGGAGTAAATGCAATGGATAAAGAAAATACGCTTTACATGGATTTAGACTATGGTCGAGTAGTGATTGAATTATTGCCGGATGTAGCGCCTAATCATGTGAAACGGATTAAAGAATTAACTCGCGAGGGTTTTTATAATGGTTTAAAGTTTCATCGTGTCATAGATGGCTTTATGGCACAAACAGGAGATCCTTTGGGTAATGGAACAGGAGGAAGCGGTACAAAATTAAAAGCAGAATTTAATGCAACTCCTCATGTCAGAGGGACGGTCTCAATGGCTCGAGCTCAGGATCCAAATAGTGCAGATAGTCAATTTTTCATTTGCTTTGATGATGCTCGTTTCTTGGATGGACAATACACCGTATTTGGTAAGGTTGTCGAAGGAATGGAATATGTCGACATGATTAAAAAAGGCGATGAAAGAATGAATGGAACAGTTTCAAATCCTGATATTATTGTTAAAATGCAGGTAGCTGCAGACGCTGAATAAGAAAAATCTAAGATAAATTAAAAGGCTCCAATTAAAAGGAGCTTTTTAATTTGAAAAAAATATTGACAAAAAATAAAAAAAATGTATCCTTTTCTCAGATAAAGAGGATAAGGATGCTAAAACAAAAAGAACAAATTTCTCTTTCAGAACGGCAATTTCTGATAGATATTAAAAATGGAAATGAAATGGCGGTTGAACATTACCTTCAATCGGGAGGAAATATTGATTTTGAGTTTCGCATGAAGGAAGGTGTGATAGCTAATTCTCTCGTTTTGGCCGCAAGGGAAGGGCAAATAAATATTGTTCGTCAACTGATCAGTAATGGAATTAATCCATCTTGTGATGTAATGGCATATGTTATGGCGATTAAAAATGATTATCAGAAAATCGCAGAAGAAATTTTAAGATCTGATTCAATCGTTGAAATTCGACCCGAAGATTTTAAAGTTTTAGTTGATGATGAAAAAGAAAAAGCAATTTTGCAGTTAGCTGATTTAAAAGAAAATCTTGATCTTTTGAAAGATACGGAACAGAATAGTTTCATTAAATCAAAGCAAAAGCTTTCCAGAGAATTAGCTGAAGTTTTGGGATATGCTTGTTTTAAGCTAAAGTATCAGTTGGTCCACGATCTAATTGTAGATGGGTTTGATGCATCTTTTTTTGTCCAAGAAGCAACGAAAGGAAATAACACTTCTTTTTTAAAGTTTTTATTTAAAGCTTATCAAGAGCGTTATGAACATTGTCCTGGAGATTCTCAAGCTTGGGTTATTTTAACCGAAAATAAGTCTAAGATCAAAAACTTACTTTCTCGAGAGGTAAAGGAAAGGGAATAATGGAAATAAGAGATTTATACCATTCTGATAGTATTAAAAATTATCTTCCAGATGATTTATATATGCTCCATTTGATGGAAAGTGGACAGAATAATATGTTATTTCAGGCATTGATTAATAAAGATGTCAAAATGTTAAAAATGATGTCTTTAACTAAACGAGATTTATCAGATTCTTTATTATTCCAAGATGATTTAGGGACGATTCAATGCATTCCTCCATTAGTTTTATCTGCTATGATCAATGATACAAAAATGGTTCATTTTCTGCTTGAAAAAGGAGCTCCTGTTAATTATCCGGATTGGATGGAAAGAACAGCTTTAATGTTTGCTTCCTATAGAAATAATAAGACGATTGTAAGAGATTTATTAAGACATGGAGCATTAGTCTCTTTGCAAGATCTTGTTATGAACAAGACTGCTATAGATTATGCAAAGACCGAGGAAGTTCGTCAACTTTTGAAAAAAGCTTTAGAAAAAGAACAGTTTAATCATCTTGTATCAGTTCGTTATCATAAAATACCTTTTTCTTATAAGGAAACTTGCAAAACAAGATAAAATGCATACAATTAGATGACGAGGGAAAATTTAAATGAGAATTATTTTTACACGTCAATCTATTCAAGAAACTCGTCATTTAAGACATACCTTTAAGCGAGAAGATGTAACAAGTTGTTTTTTAAAGCATCTTTATTTTTCCGGTTATGCAAAAGAATTTCAAAATAGGCTAGATTTAGATTTGTTGAAAGCGGGAATTATACCTGAAAAGTTTGATATTCATCATATTTGTCCTTTATCTGGAGGCGGTAATAACGAGCTTTCTAATCTTTGTTTAATTGAACAGGCATTTCATAGATTTATTAATCGACATTGTTTTGATCCAGCTTTGCGCCACATAAAAGAAGGTGAGCGAGTTGAAATTGAGGTACCGGATTTGGCACCTATAGCGTTTTATCAGGATTATACTTCTTTTGTTGGAGAAATCTTACATCGTCCGACACGCAACAGCGAGCATAAAATATTACCAAGTTTATTATATTCACAATCCAATGTTTTTTCATTGAATATATCAGAACAGGTGAGATAAGCCCTCTTGTTTAGAGGGCTTATTATACTAACTATTGTTAAAAGTAAATACAACACTGTTGCTTGTTGTTCCTTCAACAATATTAACAAGTGTTGAAGAACGATTTTCCAGTGCATTTGCAATACTTGTATTTGCTAGATTTTGAACGGTTACGACAACTTTATCGTTTGTCTTATTATTTTTATTTACCGTGCAATTTAGATTTTCAAGAGGTTCTGTTTCGTCATCTAACAGAGATTTACAAGTTTCATTATTAACATCTTGTGAACCATCACCCTTTGTTAAAGCAATGACAGCCGCTCTGGAAACATAATCTAAAACTTGGTTAGCTCTGTGGCGATTCATAGCCATTGTATAACCGGCTAAGCCGCCGATAGATAAGACGCCGATGATAGCTAAGACACCTAACATCTCAATCATGCTGCGTCCAGATTGTGTGTAATTATTTGTCATTTTGTCTCCTTTTAAATAGACAGCCCCTTTTAAAAAAGGGGCTTTTCTTTATTAAGATGAAGCTGTTGAAGCTGTACCACACGTCATTTCTGTTGAGGGATTAAATGTGAAAGTCGTTCCGTCTGTGGAAATGTGAACTTGCTTTGAGCATCTATTTGCGACTGCACTTGCAATACGTTCATTTTCATAACTAACAGTCACTTCGACTTCATCACTGTTTGCATCTTTTGAGACGGAGCAAGTACTTAAACCAGTAGGTTCGTTTTCTTGATCTAAAAGTGAAGTACATGTGCGACTAGATACTTCTTGACTACCGTCACCGTAAGTTTGAGCAATGACTGCCGCACGAGAGACATAATCTAAAATTTGATTTGCTCTGTGGCGGTTCATCGCCATTGTGTAACCGGCTAAGCCACCGATGGACAGAACGCCAATGATGGCTAAAACACCTAACATTTCGATCATGGAACGACCAGATTCATTTCTTATCATTTTTTATGTCCTTTATCATGTTAATATTAAAATCAGCAGCGGGCTGAAACCGGGGACACTGAGTCCCATTCTCCTTTTGATAAACTTTCTTTTTACAGAACATCAAAAGGAATGCTTTTAAAAATCCATTCTTTTTGGGATTTTTATTATGCATTTTTATAAAAGTAAAATGAAGGATGCATCGCTCAACAAGGTCGTGCCAAAACAATGCATCCATCTTTTCACTTTTGAATAATGTATAGAAGATCGAGTTTTTTACTCGATATACAAAAAAACTATTAAAAAATATTGAAGTTTTTTGCTTATTTAAATAAAAATGGGGGGGGGGGGGCGAGCGTGGCAAACAAAGAACAAGATAAATCTTGTTCTTTTAAAATATGTGTTTGCTCAAAATTCATAATATACTTGTCCTTTTTATTTCTTTTATAGTCTTTTTACATATTAAACTATTAATTTTGGGTTAATGTCAATAAAAAAATTCAAAAAAAGTATTAATGAAAAAAATTGACAAAATATTTAAAATAGGATAAAATATTATTTTAAAAAGAAATTAAGAGGTTTAAATGTCTCCTGAAATAAGTCAAAAAATAAATAAAATTTTATCTCAGAAAAAATCTTATCAAAGTTTTTATGTGCGCCAAGTTGACAAAACGCCTTACCATGAGTGGTTAAAAAATCACCTTAATCAAATGGGACGAATCACGCCAGAACGCTTAAAAAGAATGGGAGCAGATCCAGAACGTATTGACTTTATTATGAAAGCAGAAATTCAAAGTTATAGTGATGCCTTTGACTTGGCCTTGAGTTATAAAGATAAGGATTTGGAAGCTCTTTTTTCTGAAAACTATCTAAAAAGAATTCACTATGAACTTCAAAAAACATTTTTTGGATACGAAGCTATTTCTTATAGAGAAAGTAGAGCATTTATGCCAGGAGCAGAAATAGTTCCTTGTAATCCTCAACGTATTCCTGCCGAAATTGCTCGGCTATTCTACGAAGTGAGCCAAATAGATTCTCCTATTTTGCAAGCGTTAGAATTGCATCATCAAATTGTAGTTACTCAGCCATTTTCTGATGCAAATAAAAGAACGGCTCGACTGATGATGAATACTTGTTTAATGAGAGCTGAATTTGCACCTATTATTATTCCTCCAGAGAGTAGAGCTCCTTATGTTCGTGCAATTGAAAGTTATTATTTAAATAAACAATCAGAAAACTATCATAGCTTTATGCTAAACGAAATGGAGAAAAGCCAAGAAGAGGCTATTCGTTTTTTAAAAACTCAGCCTTTAAGGCAAGCATTACATCATTCACAGGTTCCTGTTTGTTCTATCAGACAAGGGAAAGAACGAGAAGATTAAGCTTTTTGAATAATATCTCCAGGTTTGGGATTGCCGAAATGTTTTGCGGCTGATCCGCCACGAAGGCAAATCTCAGTAAAATGACGGTTATCCCAACCAGAAGAACCAGGAGCTACGATTAAACAACCATCTGGAACAGAAAAAATTCCGTCGCCGGTTGCAACTTGATGTGAAATATCTCCGATTTGAATCATTTTAATATCTTGGATATTTGTCAGATTACATTTAATGTTGCCATATCCGTCAATACTTAAAATAACATTTGTCGGAATTGTCGGAATTTCCGTTACTTCTTCTCCTAACAGTTCCCAAGTTTCAAGAGGCTTTCCAGCGTGTTGAGCCAGACTTGCAACACAAGGTGGAAAAACGTCTCTGGATCGAAATTGAGAGCCATCACGAGCACATTTGACTTTGTAAACTTTTGTAATTCCTTTTAAAAAGGAGAAAGTATAGCCTCCAAAAACACCAATAATTCTAACTTTATTTGGTAATTCTGCGACTGCTAAAAATTCTCCGGCGTTTTGAACGCGCGCTTCCAAAGTATCTTTGCGTGGTGCCGTATTGTGGTAAATAATATGTTGTTCTTTTAACTTTGAGTTAAAAGCTAACTGAGCAACAACAAAGCCGGTTTCGATTGTGTTAAACGGACAGACAGATAACGTTTTGATTTGAGGAAAAGACATTTGACGCATCATGAACTCCTCACACAAACGACGACAAACTTCTGAAAAAGCCAAATCTTCATGTCCTGTGGATTGTCCATAATCTGCAATAAAGTCAATATAAATCATCTTTTTCTCCTTTTTTATTAACACGTTTTTTCAGCCTAGCACTTCTTAAAAAAATCGCAAGTCTTTTTAAAAGAAACTTGCAATTGATAAGCCTTTATGGCTATACTATAAGCGTTAGTACGAAAAAGAGGAAAAAATGTTAGTTTTAGGTGTTGAGAAGTCTTTGAATAAAATGCGTTGGATTTATCGTAATCAAGATGAAAGACTTGTTCAACATATCATTCAAAAATTCGACTTTCCTGAAATTATTGCTCGCGTTCTTGTGGCAAGAAAAGTTGAAGAAGATCTTATTCAAAGTTATTTAGCTCCTACTCTAAAGGCTAATTTACCAAATCCTTCTATTTTAAAAGATGCAGAAAAAGCAGCTGCACGGATTGCCGATTCTATTGAAAGAGGGGAAAAAATCGGGATTATGGGGGATTATGATGTGGATGGAGCAACTTCCAGTGCTTTACTTAAGTTATTTTTAAATAGTGTTGGAGTAAAAACGCGCGTTTTTATTCCAGATAGAGATGACGGTTATGGACCAAATGCTATTCAAATGAAAAAATTTTATGATGATGGTATTCGGTTAGTTGCAACAGTTGATTGTGGTATGACGGCTTTTGATCCCATAGATTATGGAACAAAATTAGGTTTAGACGTTATTATTATTGATCATCATGAGCCGGAAAGAGCATTACCAAATGCTTATGCTGTTGTAAATCCAAAAAGATTAGATGAAGACACGCACCATCCTTGTCATTCTATGGCAGCTGTCGGAGTTGTTTTTTTAGTCGTTGTTGCGATTAATAGATTGCTTCGTCAAAGAGGCTTTTATAAAAGCAGACCAGAGCCTGATTTAAGGGAGTGGCTTGATTTAGTTGCTTTTGGGACCATATGTGATGTTGTTCCTTTACGGGGGGTAAATCGGCTGTTAGTAAAAGCAGGATTAAAGCAACTAAAAAGTGGTCACAATATAGGTTTAAAAGCTCTCTCTGAAAAAGCTAAAATTTCAGAACAAATCGGCGCCTATCATATGGGATATATTTTAGGACCAAGAGTAAATGCAAGCGGTCGAGTAGGGCAATCAGATTTGGGAATGCGATTATTATCTACTTTTGATGAAATAGAGGCTCAAACAATAGCTGCAGAGTTGGAAGAGCTTAATATTTTGCGTCGAGAAATTGAGGCCGATGTTTTAGAACAGGCTGATGAACAAGCAAAAGAAGCAATTTCAGCAGGAAAACCATATTTGCTTGTAAAAGGAAATATGTGGCATCAAGGGGTAGTCGGTATCGTTGCCGGACGATTGAAAGAGCGTTACAATTTACCATCGTTTGTTCTCAGTATGGAAGGTGATGATATTAAAGGTTCCAGTCGTTCAATCCCTGGGATTGATTTAGGTGCTTTAGTTATTACAGCTTTGCAGAAAGGGATACTTTCTCGAGGTGGTGGTCATCCGATGGCAGCCGGTTTTTCTTTAGAAAAAGAAAAATTGCCGGAGTTTGATCATTTTTTAATGACATATATTGCCCCTAAAATGGCAAACCTTCAAAATGAAACTCAAGATCTGGAAATTGATGGTATTTTAAATTTATCTGGAGTGAATTTAGATTTATTGGAAAAAATAAATATATTGGAACCATTTGGAGAAGGTAATCCTGAACCACGCTTTGTTATTCAAGATGTTTATATTGCAAAAACAATTCTGACGAAAAATGGTCATATTATCTGTAAGCTTACAGGGAAAAGTGGTGGATATTTAGATGCCGTTTCCTTTCGTTCTGAAAATACACCATTAGGGCAAGCATTATTAAATGGCGGAAAAGAACAACGTTATCATATGGCTGGAAATTTGAGAATAGACAGCTGGAATGGGAGAAGTAAAGCTCAGTTGTTGATACAAGATGTGAGTATAGCAGGATGATTTATTTTCAACTTTTTTTGGCTTTTTTTAAAATAGGTTTGTTCACTTTTGGAGGTGGATACGCCATGTTGCCGATGCTTCAAAAAGAACTTGTCTCTCGAGGCTGGACGACAGATGATGAACTGATGGATTATTATGCAATTGGTCAAGTGACACCAGGAATAATAGCTATTAACGTTTCGACTTTTGTAGGGTATAAAGTAAAAGGAATTATCGGTGCTTTGTGTACGATGATAGGTATTGTTATGCCATCAATTATTATCATCGGAATTTTAGCAACTGGATTAACATATGTATGGGACAATTCTTTTGTTCAAAATGCTTTTAAAGGAATACGACTTGTTATTCCTGCTTTGCTTTTGCCAATTATTATTAAAATGTTAAAAAAGAGCCTTGTTGATTTAGGGGCGGTTTGTATTTTAATTTTAGCCTTTATTTCAAACTTTTATTTTGGGTTATCTCCTATTTTAATTGTTCTTGGCGCAGGTAGTTTAGGGATTTTAGTGTGCTGGATTAAAAGGAAAAAAGCATGATTTATTTGACGCTTTTTTGGGAATTTTTTAAAGTCGGATTGTTTGCTGTAGGGGGAGGTTTAGCAACCATTCCTTTTCTCTATAATTTATCAGAAAAGTTTAATTGGTTTTCTGTGAGCGAATTAACGAATATGATAGCCATTTCCGAATCGACACCAGGCCCCTTAGGTGTGAATATGGCGACTTATGCCGGCATACAAACGCTGGGTTTAGGGGGAGGTGTTATCGCGACTTTTGGGTTAGTTATGCCATCTTTATTTATCATTATAGCTATTTCTCACTTTTTGAATAAATTTAAGGAAAATCAACTAGTTAAATCAATTTTTTATGGTCTTAGACCAGCCGTTGCTGTGATGATTTGTATTTTTCTTATGACCCTTTTGGCCGTCGTTTTCAAAGAAACAAAAGGTTTTTATAATATAACGATAAGTATTATTTTATTCTTATGTTATTTAGTCTTGGTTTTTCGTTTTAAATGGCATCCTATTTTCTTTATTATCCTTGGAGGTTTTATGGGGATTTTATTAGGATAAAAAACATATCAAAGGGTAATATAGAATAAGAAGATTTTTTTTATGAGCTTTTATGAAAAAAGTTCTTGCTTTTTTTGTGAAAGACGTGTATAGATAACCGTGTTTTAAAAAAAGCCATAGATGACCCCATCGTCTAGAGGCCTAGGACATCGCCCTTTCACGGCGGTAACGAGGGTTCGACTCCCTCTGGGGTCGCCAACTATGAAAGCTGCATTGCTGCAGCTTTTTTTGTTAAATAATTAATCCTTCGTTATTTTTAAAGATATCTAAATATTAAAATTTTTTAAATAAAATGCTCTTGACTTATAGTTAACTCTAAGGATTATCCTGACTTAGAATCGAAAAAGGAGGAAGCTATGTCTCAAAAAATAATAACTACTTTAGCTATTTGTTTTTCTTTGATAATAACGAATGCATCTTCACTAGGAGCACAAGAAATGAAAAAAAGTGAAATTGATACAATTTTTGAACAAGGCGAGATCAATCCATATGGGGCGTTTTTTACAGGAACAACTTATTTAACTCGACTAAGTCCTTATGATGAAACTTGGCACGCCTCGATTGCCAATGTTACTTTTGAACCAGGAGCAAGAACAAATTGGCATACCCATTCAGGTGGTCAAATCTTACTTGTTTTGAATGGAAAGGGCTTTTATCAAGAAAAGGGGAAGCCAGCAAGACTATTAAAAAAAGGAGATGTTGTTCGTATTCCATTGAATGTTGAACACTGGCACGGAGCAGCACCAGATAGTTGGTTCGTCCATATTTCGTTAGAGACAAATGGAGCAGAAAACAAAACAATTTGGTTAGAACCTGTAGAAGAAGCAGATTATCAAAAAGCTGTTTTTGAATAAAAAATCTGAAGCTGTTTTTATCATTTTTAAACAATCAAGGATTTTCTGAAGGCTTGAAAAAAAGATAAGAATATGATAAAGTTTTTCTTTAAGTGATTAAATTTTATAAGAAAGTTCGATGAAATGGCATTTTATTCAGATCTTTTAACAGCTAGAGACATACGTTTTCTACAAACAAGTTTTAAACCAAAATATGTAAACAGAGAAGATAATTTATTTCCAGCATATGATTTTTACACAAATTTTTTAAAACGGAAATTAGAGCATGCTTTGCTATCTGTTCAGATGGCAGAGAAAATTATAAAAAAAGAAGACAGTCTTTCTCTTCGTCAGAAAACAATTCAAAAAGATTATGCTAAAGCTGCTTTATTTATGGATTTGGGGCGCTCTATTGAGGTAACGCCAATGAATAAAATGCCTTTATTTAAAAATCATGGTTTGGAGAGCGCATTTATTCTTCAACAAGAAAAAACGTCAAAATCTTTAAATGTTTATATTCCAATTTTATTACATGAATTTCATGATGCCGTTGGTATTTTAGCAAATCCAAACAAATTAAAAACGATTCTTGAGCCTTTAACAATGTCAAACGGATATGTTTTACAAAATCGAGAAGAAGCAATAAAAAATGCTCAATTTTGGATAGAAAATTTTTATAAAGCAGATTCTTTAGCTCAACAAACAGCTCTAGAAGGAATTAAAATTTTAAAAGATTCAGACAAATTATCTTTTCTTTTAGAAATTAAAAATCTTTTACCGATTAAAAATTTAAGAGCGGATTTTTCTTTTTCTTCTGACGCAAAACAGGCTTTGTTGAGTTTTAGAACAGTCAATCCTTCTTTTATTAAAACAATTCCAGATATGTCTCTTTATTATTTATCTTCGTTTGGAAAGTTTCATTATCGTAGCTCTTTATTATTAGCTTTGGCTGAAAAACTTCATGAAAAAATAGCACAGCATTTCTTAGAATTGACGATAAGAAAGAAAGGTCATTTATCTCCTTCTTTTTCTCAAGAAATGTTTGAAACCTGTGATATTTATATCAAAAAGTTGCAGCAATCTCGTTTTAATCAGCTGCAAAATTTTTATGCAGCTCATGTTCGTTAAAAAGCTTGATTGACGAAACTTTATTTTTTGTATATCCTTAAACAAAAGGAGATGAACATGTCTCATATTCATATGCATACGGTTGAACCAAAAAGAATTTTTTTGCTTTTAATCGCTTTTTTTGTCAATATTCTATTAAGTCTCTTTGAAATAGGCTTTGGTATTTATGCACAAAGTGTCGCGTTGATTGCAGATGCATTACATAATACAAGTGACGCTTTTTCTATTTTAATAGCCATCATCGCTTATAAAATTGGAACAAGAAAAGCAAATGAACGTTTTTCTTATGGATTTAAAAGGGCAGAAACAATAGGGGGATTCGTTAATTTAATTTTGCTTTTTGTTTCTGGTTGTTATCTTTTGTATGAAGGAACGGTTCGATTGTTTTTTCCTAAAGAAGTAAATGGCTCTGTTATTATTTGGGTTTCTGTTTTAGCTTTGTTAATTGATAGTTTAACTGCAAAGTTGTCTCATCATGATGCAAAACATAACATGAATATGAAGATGCTTTTTGTTCATAATTTGGCAGATGCTTTAGGTTCTATTGGCGTTATAATATCAGGTGTATTTGTTCTATTTTTAAATTGGACATTTGTTGATGGATTAATTGCCTTAGCTATTGCCGTGTATATGCTGTTTCAGGCGCTTTTTTCTTTTCCGGAAATTGTGAGTTTGCTGATGAATGCTGCGCCAGAAAACATGAAGGTTTATGATATCAAGCAAACGCTTTGCAAAATAAAAGGTGTGACAGATGTTCATCATATTCATGTTTGGAGAATTGATGAAAGTGAAGTCTCTTTAGAGTGCCATATCGTAGGTCAGGATTTGACTTTAATACCAAAAGTAGAAAAAGTTCTAAAAAAACAATTTGGTATTCATCATTGCACTATTCAGTTAGAGATGAATAAAAATTGTAAAGCTTGTCATCTTTGATATATATTTTGCCGAAATTGTCTCAGGTTGATATATCCTTTATAAACTGTTGTAGCTGGTCCAGTCATAAAAATGTGTTTGCTTTTTGGATCCCATTGGATGAAAAGGGATCCACCGAGTAAATCAATTTTAACTTCTGGAAAACAAATGCCTTTAGATATTGCAGCATAAGCAGTTGCACATGCTCCTGTCCCACAGGCCATTGTTTCTCCGCTTCCACGTTCCCAAACGCGCATTTTTAAGTGAGATTGATTAATGATTTCAACAAACTCAACATTTGTTCTATTTGGAAAACAAGAGGCTTTTTCAAGTAGTGGACCAGACAGTAGAACATCTTCATCTGTTAAAGTTGGGACAAAGGTAACAAAATGAGGATTACCCATGGAAATTTGAACTCCTTCAAATTCCTTACCATTAGGAAGCAAAATTGATAATTTTGATGACACAATTTTAGGTTCTCCCATATTGACTTTCACTTCTTGGACTTGACCATTCAAAACGGTTAAAAAAAGTTGTTTTATACCGGCTTTTGTTTCTATAGAAAGTTCGGTTTTTTGCGTCATCTTGTTGTCATAAACATATTTTCCGACACAACGAATGCCATTACCACACATTTCCCCTTCAGAGCCATCAGCATTAAACATCCTCATTCGAAAGTCAGCTTTGGAGGAGGGAAGAATCAATATAAGACCATCAGCTCCGATTCCTGTATGCCTTGTACTTAAATAATGAGCTAGTAAAGACCAATCTTTTTTCTTTTCTTTTAGACCATTTACATAAATATAGTCATTTCCTAGACCGTGCATTTTAGTAAATTCCATTTTATTCCTCCTGTTTGAGTAAAATATCATAAAAAAGCCTCTTCGTAAAGTATTAATAAAATCTAAAGAGAAAAGTTGACAAATAAAATAAAGAATGATATGATTTCATTTTACACAAAGGAGAAAACAATGATTTTTAAAGACTTCTTTTCAGCAAAACCTATAGAGGTTAGTTTGCGAGAAGATGAAGAAGGAAACTTATATTTTACAGATAAAAAAAATCGCTATGATTTAAGAAAACTACCTAAAAATAAAATTTTTCATGCTCGTGTTTTGAAACTTGAAGGAGTAGATTTTTCGAAACTTGGTGATTTGTCAAATGTTTTTGCTGATCAGATGTTTTTAAATGGAACAGCTTCTACTTTAGTTAGATTACCAAAAGCGGAAATATTATATTTAATGGGAATACATAATTTAGAACCTCTTTTACTTCATCTTCCGAAAGAAACAAAGGCTTTAGACATTTTTGACTGTAGTATAGAAGGGAAGTTAAATTTTCCAAAAGAAAATGAAGTTAACTTTTTAAGTTGGAATCGTGGTTATCTGCCGGATGGTTTTGCTTATTTTTTACCGACAGGATTGAAAGAGCTTGTGATTCGAGATGTTCCATCTTTAAATCTTGCCGGACTATCTTCAAAAACAAAGTTGACGTCTCTTGTTCTATCTGAAATTGAAGACTTAAAGGGAAATATTGGTGCAAATTTACCTATTTCTCTTTTAGAATTATCCATAGGAAATTGTAATAAATTTAAAGACTTGGATGGAATTTCTAAACAATCAAATTTAGAAAAACTTAAAATTATTTTGTGTCCAAATCTCTCAGAGAACTTGGCGTCTTCTTTTCCTGCTTCTCTCAAGGAGTTAGAAATAATGCAATCTTCTTTTAAAAATTTTAAAGGTATTCACTCGGATGTTTTATTAGATCGCTTTGTTTTTAACCTTTATTACTCTGAGAATAAGCCAGATAATCTTTTAGATGGCCTTAATCATCAACAATTAAGTCGATTAAACTTTGACTGGGTCCCACCGACGTATCGTCCAAATCTAAGAATGTTACGTTGCCGTGCTTATCATCGTCTTAATCAAAGAGAAAGAAAAAAAATTAGTTTTACGCATCCTATTGTAAGATATTTGGTAAGAAATGTTCGTCATTTTCTTACACGTTAAAAACCGTATGCAGGTGCTTTCTCAGAGAGTTTAAGTATTCTTGAATGTTTGGTTGGTGAACGACATTATGGCATGAGAAGCTCGGAAGAGCTTTCATTCCAACAAATCTTTGAGTTTCATGAAAAGAGATTAAAATATCGTCAACCGATAATCCTTTAAAAAATCCCATTGGATTGTTAAAAGCTTCTTTTGGCGCATTCCAAGTTGTGGAAAGCATATATTTTTTATTTATAAGTAGGCCGCCACTTCCGTAATCATTTGAGCCTTTAAAGAAAAGACCATGTTGGTAGACTTCTTCCAGATATTGCTTCAATAGAGCCGGAACAGAGAACCAATAAACAGGAGTTTGAAAAATAATTATATCTGCCCATTGAAATTTTTGAATTTCTTCTTCTACGTTCCAACCTTTTTGAAGAATAGTCATTTTCAAATCAAACTCATCCTTTAAGCATTCAGCTATTTCATTCATGAGTGTTTGATTTAATCTTCCTTCATTATACGGAAATTTTTGATGTCCATTAATAATTAAAGCTTTTTTCATTTTACTTCTCCTTTTTATTTTAATTAGATTTTATTTTAAAAAAAATCAAGTTCTAAAGCAAAATTATCAGAAAGATTGACAAAATAAAATTTAAACATTATAATTTGCTTCTTTTAAAAGTTAAAGGTGAAAGAAAATGGAGACTAAAATAGCTTTAAAACCTAAAACAATCTATCGTTTGCGCAAAAATGAAGAGTATGTGAAGCGTTATTTAAAAGAATTTTTAAAGTTTGAAATTTATTCTTTAGCGGTTATTAACGCATTGAAAAAGGCTCCTCAGGAATTTAAAAAGCTACCTCAAGATATTCAAGAATTGGTAAAAGCAAAGCTTTCAAATGAAGAAATTAATTCCTTTTTATCTGAGAGAATTGTGATAAAAGCTGTTAAAATTTTAGAAAGCTATGATCGTTGTCAGGCTTTAAAAGATGTTCGTTATCTTTCTAGAGCCGGTCATCGAACATTAAAGCGTTTAAAAAATGCTGTAAACGAAAAAAAATTAACTCCTGAGATTGTTGATGAAGCTATGCATACGGCTAATAAGTTTTTAGTCAATTTGGACTTATTTTTACCATTAAGTTATTTAAAACAAAGTAATTTATTTATGACAACACGACCGGTTGTTTTTGAATTAAAAGGAAACCAAGTTTCTGAAATAGAAAATGCAAAGTTAATGCCATTTCCGGTTATGATGAAAGCTTATGAATTGTTATCAAGCCAACAGGAAAAAGGAATCTTTCTTCTGCAAAGAGAAGATGAATATTGTGATCCCGTTATGAATGCTTCTGTAAAGGATGTTATTTTATTTGCTCGGACAAGACTTCTTCAGGAAAGGCCAACTATTTTGACATCTAAAGAAAATGTACGTTTAAATAATGCTTTGCTCATTAATTCGAATGGGACTGTTGAATATCATAATCTCTTGATAGGTTATATTTTAAATGATAGAGTAAAAAAAGTAACATCTCATCTTTTGCATAAGAATCCAAGCATTCGTGGGGCTTGGGAATTAGAGTAGAGATTTATTTTTGGGGAAGTTATCTTTTGGGAGGAGAAAACATGAAAAAAACTTTTTTATTGGGATTAGGATTAGTTTTAAGTTTGAATACTTTAGGATATGCTCAATCTTTCGCAGGGAAAGAGTATTATTATGTGGATGTTCCTTCGGACGTTCAAGCGACATTAACTTTTGATGAAGAAGAACAACGTGTTTTTGGTTTTTCGGGAGTTAATCGTTTTTTTGGATCTTATAAATATGACGAAAAAGGAAAACAACTTCAATTAGGTCCTTTAGCTTCCACAATGATGGCTGGACCAGAGGAAGCGATGATGTTTGAGAGTGATTTTTTGAAAAAGCTAAATTCGACAACCTCGTATTTTATGGATGAGGAAACATTAATTTTAAAAACTCCTTCTGGTGATTTAATTTTTAAATCAGTCGATTCAGCAAAATAAATTCTTTTTATACTTTTTGAAGAAAATAAAAATGGATAAAGCTACAATCAAGTTAAAGCAGCAGCTTTTGAATTTTGTTCCCTTCGATGAAGAAGAGGCAGTTAATATAGATGTTTTCTTACAATTTATTGACGGATTTCATGAACATATTTGGACCAGAGATAATTCTGTTGGTCATGTGACAGTTTCCGCTTGGGTGACAAACTCATCTAAAGATAAAGTTTTAATGGCTCATCACAATATTTACAATAGTTTTGCTTGGTTGGGCGGTCATGCGGATGGCGAGTATGATTTATTGAAAGTTGCACAGAAAGAAGTCAGAGAAGAAACGGGTGTATTTCAACTAAGGCCAATTAAGACAGATTTTGTTGATGTCTGTTCAATGATTGTTAAACCGCATATTAAAAATAATCATCCTGTTGCATCTCATCTACATTTCAATTTAACATATTGGTTGGAAGCAGATGAGAAGGCTATTCTTCAAAATGCACCAGCAGAAAATTCTGCAGTGTGTTGGCTGCCGATAGACCGTCTTTTCGATTTTATTTCAGAAGAGCATATGAAGCCTGTTTATCAACGTTTAATTCAAAAAATGTATAAATAATCTTTTGTTCTGTTTACAGTCTTTTTAAAATAGATTATCTTAATAGTCTATATTAAGGTTCATTATAGTTAAATAGGGGAAAAATATGAAAAAATTAATATTAGCATGTATTTTCTTTTTGAGCTTATCTGGATCTGTTTGGGCTGAGACAATATTTTTGCCGGCTCCAGTTAAAGAAGGCGGTATGCCTTTAATGCAGGCGCTGAATGAGCGTCATGTGAGCCGTCAGTTTAATCCTGAAAAAAAGATGGATTATCAGACGTTGTCTAATTTGTTGTGGGCGGCTTTTGGAGAGAATCGTCCGGATGGGAGAAGAACAGCTCCGACTGCTCGTAATGCTCAAGATACAATGATTTATGTTGCCTTACCAGAGGGCGTTTATCTTTATAATGCTCAAAAAAATGCTCTGGAAGAAGTTTCAAAGGAAGATATTCGTGCAAAAACAGGAAAGCAGTCGGAAATGTTAGCTGATGCATCTGTTGTTTTAATTTATGTCTCAGACTATGATAAACTTGATTTTGCGAAAGGAGAAAAGAAGTTATTCTATTCTGCTTTACATACAGGTTCAATTTATCAAAATGTCGATTTGTTCGCTGCATCTGAAGGCTTGAATACGGTTATGCTTGGTATGGTGAATTATGAAGAGCTCCCTACCTTATTAAAATTACCAGAGAATCAAAAAGTATTGATTGTTCAACCGGTTGGATATAAGCCATAGAATAGAGATTTAAGAAGGGCTTTGAGGCCCTTCTTAAGTTATTTAACTTCTAAGATAATCAGAAATACTTTTTGTTAAGTCGCAAAAACTGGCATGAATTAAATGAGCCAAAACTTCAGCATTTACTTCTAAAGAAATTCCGATTTTTCCTCCGCTAACACAAAAAGTATCAAAGAGAAGAGCCGTCTCATCGATAAAAGTAGGAAAACTTTTTTTCATACCAACAGGAGAGCAACCACCATGAATATATCCGGTTAAAGGTAATAGTTTTTTCATCGGCATCATTTCAAGATTTTTAACCCGAGCTGCTTTTGCTGCTTTTTTTAAGTCAAGTTCTTGATTTGAAGGAATCACAAAAACGTAATAGTCAAAAGAGTGCTGATGAGTGGGAGCTTGTGTAACTAAAGTTTTAAAAACTTGCTCAGTTGGCTTTTTGATTTGTTTAGCAACAGAAATAGCATCAATTCCTTCCTTGGGATTATATGAGAATGCTTGGAAAGGAATAGAAGCATCTTCTAAAATACGCATAACATTTGTTTTAGTAATATTCATAATTCTTTATTTTTTTCTTTAAAAAAGTGAAAAACTGATGAAGTGAAGATGATCTTTTGGGAAGGTATTCCAACGTTCTTATACCTTCTTTTGTCAGTTGAGCATAGGCTATAATATTATTATTTTCATCAACAGCTAAAGAGAAGGTAACAGAGCGACCATTGAAATTATAGTCTTCTAGTATAGCTTTCTCTTGAAGAGAAGAAATAAATGCTCCATTTTTAAATTTTTTTAAAATTTCGTATCGTTCACATAATGGAGTGGAACTGACGATTCGTTTTTGTATTTGTGAAATTGATAAACAAGACACTATTTTATCCTTTCTTTTTTAGAAGGATAAGAATAAGACAATTAAAAGTCAATGCTTCTTTGAAAGTGAAAAGAAAAAAGAAAATAAAATTTTTCTTGATTTTTTTTATTTTTTATCTTAAAAAGAAGCATCTTTTAAGTTTGATGAACTTAAAGTTATGCGGATGGGTGGCAGAGCGGTTTAATGCGGCGGTCTTGAAAACCGTTGAGGGGCGACCCTCCGGGAGTTCGAATCTCTCCCCATCCGCCAAATCAAAATCCGTTAAATCAAAAAATTCTTCTTAAAATATCTGATTGACTTTTATAAGAAGCTTTTCTAAAGTCAAAATATGAGAAAATTAAAGTTCATTTCCTATTTATGCTTAGTTATACTCTGTAGTACTCCAATTCAAGCAGAGCAGGGGTTTGAGCTTTGGAAAAAACAATTTGCACAAGAAGCTGCTCATCAAAATGTTTCTTTAGATGTGATCGAAAATTATCTTCCTCAGATGGTATATTTGCCACAAGTTATAGAACTGGATCGTAAACAGCCTGAATTTAAGCTCTCTTTTTCGAACTATATAAAACGCATGGTAACAGCTGAACGTGTTCACAAAGGACAGCGTTTGTTGAAAGAAAAAAATGAGATTTTATCTAAAGTTCAAGCGAAATATGGTGTTCCTCCGGCTTATTTGCTTGCTTTTTGGGGATTAGAAACAAATTTTGGTCAGACAAAAGGAAAAACAGACGTTTTGAGTGCTTTAGCAACCCTTTCTTATGATGAAAGACGCTCTTCTTTTTTTACTGAACAATTAATAGCAGCTTTGAAAATTCTTCAAAAAGAAAAAGTCAATTCTCCCAAAGGTTCTTGGGCCGGGGCTTTTGGACATTTTCAATTTATGCCAACGACTTTTTATCAATATGCCGTTGATGCAGACGGAGATGGACAACGTGATATTGTTAATTCTTTTCCTGACGCTTTGGCTTCAGCTGCGAATTATTTATCTCGTATGGGGTGGGATAAAAATTTAATTTGGGGAAGGGAAGTAGAATTACCTCCTGATTTTTGGAATACTACATTTGATAAAACAAAAACTTATCCACTTTCTTTTTGGAAAGAACAAGGCATCTTACGAATGGATGGAAAAGAGTATCAGCCAGATGAATTAAATATTTTAGCTCATCTTGTCCTGCCGAGTGGTTCTAAAGGTCCTGTTTTCTTGGTTTATCGTAATTTTGATGTGATTAAACGTTGGAATCGCTCTGATTTTTATGCATTAGCTATTGGGATTTTGGCTGATAAAATAGCAGGAAAAGAAACTTCAGACATAAATTCTTTTGAAACAGAGGATAATTTGTATAAGAATGATATTATCCTTGTTCAGCAAAAATTGAAAAGTATGGGGCTTTATCAAGGTCCTATAGATGGTCAATTCGGTAGTGGGACAAAAAAAGCATTATTAGCCTATCAAAAAAAGTATCATCTTCCTCAGGATGGATTTTTATCAAAAGAAGTTCTTGAAAAAATCCTAAAATGATGTAAAAACAAAAAAGGAAACATATAACAAAGGAATGTCAGATGAAAAAAGTATTTTTAAGTCTTTCAATTCTTTCCATTTGTTTGACAGGTTGTACAGATAACGGCAGCTTGTTGCGGAGTAATGGTAAGAATTATGTCTCTTTAGAACCTAGCGGAGTTTATAAAATAGGAACACCTTATCAAGTTAATAATATCTGGTATTACCCACAAGAAGATTACGATTATCGAGAAGTCGGTATAGCCTCTTGGTATGGTCCTGATTTTCATAATGGGGTTACAGCTAATGGTGAAAAATATGATATGTACGCATTAACGGCGGCTCATCGAACATTGCCTTTGCCTTCTATTGTTAAAGTAACAAATTTAGAAAACGGCAAATCAGTCGTCGTTCGGGTAAATGATCGAGGTCCGTTTGTTAATAATCGAATTATAGATGTTTCTAAAACTGCTGCCGAAATTCTAGGTTTCGATGCTCAAGGAACAGCTAAAGTACGTGTGGAAGTTTTAAAAGATGAAAGTAAAGAGCTGAAAAAAGAAATTTTAAAAAATGGTGGAAAAGTAGTCGGAGGTCCTCCTTTGCCAGATGTTTCTCCGGACAGCACAGTTCAAGAACAAACAAGTCCTATTCCTTTGGCAAACCCTGTTATGGCTGAGACAGTTTCTACTTCAACTATTGAAGAGTTAGAGCCGACTGAAACAGAAGCTTCTCGTGTTAAACCAATTTATACGCCGCGATCAGCTTCTTCCGGGAATTACTACGTTCAAGCAGGAGCTTTTTCTAATCCGGAAAATGCTCAACGGATGAAAGAACGCCTATCTTCTTATGGATCGGTTGTTATTTCTGAAAAACAGACTAATAACGGTGTTTTGTATCGTGTTCGTTTAGGACCTTATTCAAGTGGAGATGAAGGTGTCGCCATAATGGATCAGCTAGGTGCAGCTGGAATAGATGATACACGGTTAATTCAGGAAATGATTAAGTAGAGTTAGAAATGAAAAAATTTGGATTATTAAGTTTATCTTTTTTGTTATTAGCATCAACAGCTTATTCTGCGGAGTTTGATACTTCTGCTTCTTATGCTTATTTGGTGGATTACGATACCGGAAGTGTTCTTTTAGATAAAGGCGGAGATGAGCTGATGGCGCCGGCATCTATGAGTAAACTGATGACAGCTTATATCGTTTTTGAAAAACTTAAAGAAGGACAGCTTTCTTTGGACGATGAGTTCGAAGTCAGTGAAAATGCTTGGCGAAAAGGTGGCGAAAAAAGCGGTAGTTCTACCATGTTTTTAAAACCACATTCTAAGGTAAAGTTGGATGATTTATTAAAAGGAATTATCGTTCAATCTGGAAATGATGCTTGTATAACCGTTGCTGAAAACATTTCAGGTTCGGAAGAAAATTTCGCAGCTGAAATGACAATTAAGGCTCGGGAATTGGGATTACCAAAAAGCACCTTTAAAAACTCTACAGGTTGGCCGAACAAAGAACATTTAATGACACCTAAAGAGCTTGCTCAATTAACAAAGCTGATTATTCAAAATTTCCCTGAGTATTATCCTTATTATTCTATTAAGAGTTTTAAGTACAATGGGATCAATCAAGAAAATCGTAATCCCCTTTTATACAGTATGCCGGATCAAGCAGACGGTGTTAAAACCGGACATACCGGAAAATCAGGGCATGGATTGGTTGGCTCTGCAAAAAGTAAAGACGGAAAACGGCGTTTGATTTTAGTTGTAAATGGGTTAAAAACAATGAAAGATAGAGGAATGGAAGCTAAGCGTATTATGGAATGGGGTTTCCGTGAATTTGATAATTATTCTCTATTTAGTCCAGGGGAAACAATAGAAAATATACCTGTTTGGATGGGCGCTCAAAAAACAGTTCCTGTAACACTGAAGAATCCAGCTCTTGTCACGCTCAATAGATTAGATAAACTTAATGCCAAAGTGACTGTGACAGCTGATGGTCCGGTTAAAGCTCCTGTTAATAAAGGAGATAAAGTTGCAGAACTCAATATTGTTCTTAAAGACGGGACGAAATATTCTTTTCCCTTGATTGCGCAAGAAAACGTGGAAAAAATAGGCTTTTTCGGAAAGATGGGATTAGTTTTAAAAAGCTTATTTTATGGAACGGATGGAGCTTCGAATGCCCAATAAAAAAGGTGTTTTTATTACTCTGGAAGGTGGAGAGGGTTGCGGAAAATCTACTCAAATAAAAATGCTGGATGCTTATTTAAAAGAGCAGGGGATTCCGCATCATATTACTCGAGAACCTGGAGGCTCTTCCGCAGCAGAGGAAATTCGTAAGATTATTTTATCTGGATCAGTCGATAAATGGGATTCTGTTTCTGAAACACTTTTATTTTCTGCGGCAAGACGAAGCCATTTAACAGAAGTTATTTGGCCTAATTTGGAAAAAGGAGTTTGGGTTATTTCTGATCGATATGCCGATTCAACAATGGCTTATCAAGGTTACGGTCGAAATGATCATTTGTTATCGCGAGCAGATATAGAGACGTTATATCGGATAACAGCAGGAGATTTTAAACCTGATTTAACTTTTATTTTGGATATCGAACCTCAAAAGGGACTTGAAAGAGCTCAAAAAAGGGCTAATTTAGATAGAATGGAAGAGCAAAAGCTTGCTTTTCATGAGAATCTACGGCAGGCTTTTTTAGACATTGCTTCTCGGGAGCCTATGCGTTGCGTTATTATCAATGCGGATCAAACACCAGAGCTCGTTCATAAGGATATTCTAGACGTTTTGAAAGAGCGCTTTCATGTCTGTTAATCAAACTTTGGAAGAGTTGGAAAATATCCGACAAAAAGGAAAATTAGCAGGCTCTTGGCTGATTACTGGGCCTTATGGCGTTGGTAAGTCAACGCTTGTTCGTCGTTTTGCCGGTCAATTACTGATAGGAAAAGATCAAGAAATTAGTTTTCATCAGGATTTAAAGTGGATCGAACGCGATTACACAGAAGAAGAAAAAAAAGACATTATAAAAACGCTTAATGCAGGAAAAGCTTTAGATGCAGATGCTGAAAAAAAACGTTCCAGAAAGCAAGAAATTACAATTGATGATATTCGAGGAGCGTTACAGTTTTTGTCTTTAACGGCGGGAAATAATCAATGGCGAGTATTGGTTATTGATCCTGCGGATGATATGAATGCTTCTGCTGCGAATGGCTTATTGAAAATTTTAGAAGAGCCTCCTGCGGGAAGCGTGATTTTTCTTATCAATCATAATGTTGGAAAGCTTTTACCAACAATACGTTCTCGGTGCCGGATATTGAGTTTAAAACCTCTCTCGGATGTTGAAATGAAAACTTATATTATGGAGAATTATCCCAATGCTTCTTGTGTTGATACTTTAGTTCAACTTTCAAATGGAAGTATAGGAAAATTAAGGGAAATTTTAGAAAATAATGGCCTTATTTTATATCAAAACGTTCTGTCTGTTTTTGAAAATTCTCCGTTGGATGTTTCTATCGTTTACCAAATATGCGATGCCGCTGTTAAAGAACCATCAAAATACACTCTTTTGAAAGATTTTCTCTTACATTATCTTCTACAACTTATTCAAAAAAACAATTTATCTCTTTCTACAAGAAATGTCATTTTACAGCTTTGGGAGGAAATTAATCAAGCTTTTAAGGATACAGATACCTTATATTTAGATAAAAAAAATATGTTAGCTAATATCTTTTTTAAAATAGGACGAATTAAATGATTATTGATAGCCATTGTCATTTGAGCTTTGAAACATACGATGAGGAAAGAGAACGCATTATCAATGAAGCGCTTCAAAAAAATGTTGGTTTTATTTTAAATGTCGCTACAGAGCCTAAGGAATATGCTGATATGGTTGGGGTTATTGAAAAATATCCTTTTATTTATGGCGCTTATGGAATTCATCCAGAATCAGTTGATCCTGACAATATTATCACTTTGCCTGAATTATTACAATTTCTTCATCATTTAAAAATTATAGGTGTTGGAGAAACTGGTTTAGATTATCATTACGAAAATGTGGATCGAAAATATCAACAAGAGTCATTTATGATTCATATTGAAGCTGCTCGTCAGACTGATATGCCTTTAATTATTCATACGAGGGATGCGGATGCAGATTTAAAGGCTATTTTAACGGAGCAAATGTTGTATAAACCTTTTAAAGGTATGATTCATTGCTTTTCTTCCTCGGAAAATTTAGCTAAAACAGCCATAGATTTAGGTCTATATATTTCAATTTCAGGTATAATTACCTTCAAAAAAGCAGAAGAGTTAAGGACAATTATTAAAAAATTGCCTTTAGATCGGTTATTGATTGAAACAGATGCTCCTTTTTTAGCCCCGGTTCCTTATAGAGGTAAGAGAAATGAGCCAGCTTTTGTCGTAGAGACCTTTAAAGCATTAGCGCAGCTAAAAGGAGTTAAAGAAGATGTTCTTGAAGAGCAATTGATGCTTAATTTCAAGCATCTATTTAAAAATAAGCTTGGAAAGGAATTATTCGTATGAAAATTCGTGTCTTAGGATGTGGTCCCAGTTATGGTCTTCCGAATGGTTGCAGAGGATTTGGAGAATGCGATCCTCATGAAATTAAAAACTGGCGAACACGAAGCAGTTTAATGATAGAAGAGGGGGATGCAACATTATTAATTGATACGCCTCCGGAAATGCGCATGCAACTTTTTGAAGCGAATGTAAAACGGATAGATGCTGTTTTGTGGACACATTTACATGCAGATCATATCGCTGGTATAGATGATGTTAAATGTTATGCTGTGGATAATCAAGTAGTTATTCCAGGTTATCTTCATGAAAAAGATATGGAAGAATTTCAGCGACGTTTTCCTTTTTATTTAAAACCTATGAGGTATATTGGGCAAGAAAAACCCACATTTGAACTTCATGCTATTCATCCATTTATTCCATTTATGATAAAAAACATTTCATTTTTACCTATTTTACAGCATCATGGTGACGGAGAAAGTTTAGGCTTTAGAATTGGAAATTTTGCTTATAACACGGATGTTGATGCACTTTCGGAAGAAGGTTTTAGTGCCTTAAAAGGGATAAAAACGTGGATTTTGGGATGCGTGACACGTTCAGAGAACCATAAGCATTTATATTTAGAAAAAGCCTTAGATTGGATAGAAAAAATACAGCCTGAACAAGCTTTTTTAACTCATATGGGTGGTAAGATGGATTATAAGTCGCTTTGCGATGAATTGCCGGCTCATATTCGACCATGTTATGACGGTATGGAAATAGATCTTTCTTAAAAAAGAACACGTTAAGATATTCTCGATCCTTAAAACTTAATTAAACGAAACATATTCTGGTGTTTTGTTCGTTCTTTTTATATTTTATTTCTAAAGTGATTTAAGCTATTGAAGATTAAGTTATTTTTTATTTTTCTCTATTAGTATACATAATATAAATTATGCGACAATTATATGAGGGCGAAATAAAAAACTTCCCTTTTATTTCATATACTTAATATAAAATGTGGATAACTTTGTGGATTATTAATACTTATCAACAAAATAAAAAATATAACGCCTGTTTAACTAAATTTACCTTATTTACTTTATATAAATTTATGTGACAAATTCATGATAGATGCGATTTTCTATTGACAATTTTATACCTATATGGCAAGTTCAAATAAAAAATATTAAAGGAAAATAAAAATGACAAAATCTGAATTAATTGAACGAATTTCTAAGGCAAACCCTCACCTCTATCATACAGATATTGAGCGTATTGTAACGACAATCTTTGGCGAAATTTCAAATGCTTTATCTGCTGGCAATCGTGTAGAATTACGTGGTTTTGGTGTTTTTTCTGTTCGTACTCGTAAGCCTCGTAAAGCTCGCAATCCTAAAACAGGTGCTTCTGTTTCTGTCGAAGAAAAAACTGTTCCCTTCTTTAAGGCTGGTAAGATGTTGAAAAAACGGATTAATAATTAAGGAAAGCTGTTATGAATTGGCTAACAAATTATGTTCGACCGAAAATTAGTAAGTTAGTTCCCAAAAAGGATATTCCTGACAACCTTTGGACACAATGTCCAAAATGTGAAAAAATGATTTTTCACAAAGAGTTAGAAGAAAATACATTTATTTGTCCTAATTGTAATTATCATTTTAAACTTGCGCCTCTAACACGTCTTGAAATGCTCTTTGATGGAGGCCATTATGCTCTCATCCAGTTGCCGGAAGTTAAAGAAGATCCTTTGGATTTCGTCGATTTAAAAAAATATACAGATCGATTGAAAGATGCTCGTAAGAAAACAAAACAAGATGATGCTATTTTGGTGGCTCATGGGATGATTGGTGGATTTCCTGTCGTCATCGGAATTTTTGATTTTTCCTTTATGGGAGGATCTATGGGAACTGCTGTTGGAGAAGCTATTATTGCAGCTGCAAATCTTGCTTCTTTACAACAGGCTGCTTTAATTTTAGTTCCTGCTTCTGGCGGGGCTCGTATGCAAGAAGGAATGCTTTCTTTAATGCAAATGCCTCGCACGACTTTGGCTGTTAAGTTATTAAAGGAAAAAAAGCTTCCTTATATTACCCTTTTAACTAATCCAACGGCAGGAGGCGTGACTGCTTCTTTCGCTATGTTAGGAGATATTGCCATTGCTGAGCCTGATTCAACGATTGCTTTTGCTGGCGCACGTGTTATTGAGCAAACGATCCGTGAAAAATTGCCGGAAGGTTTTCAAAAATCAGAGTATTTAATGAAGCATGGAATGATCGATGCTGTCGTTGATCGGCGACAAATACGTGATGAATTAATAAAAA
This sequence comes from uncultured Alphaproteobacteria bacterium, assembly GCA_944392795.1. Lineage (GTDB taxonomy): Bacteria > Pseudomonadota > Alphaproteobacteria > CAAHEQ01 > UBA3637 > CALXXX01. The sequence goes on from CALXXX010000034.1 coordinate 71,647, forward strand.
TACTCAGTTTATTTATGCTTCCTAAAAAATAATAAAATGAAATATTTATTTTTTATCATTTTGTTACTATTTATAGTTATAAGTTTTGTAAAAACGAGCAAGGGGGATAATATGCAAATTAGTAGTACAGGAATTGTTAATGGAGTAATTGAGGATAAATACGGAAAAAGAGGAACACATTTTTTAAATCAAATGCCAACCTACTCCCTGCCCTTTAAAATTGAAAATGCGCCTAAGGAAACTAAAACTTTTGCTTTTGTTCTAGATGATAAAGATGCCATTCCAGTGGCAGGTTTTACTTGGGTTCATTGGATCGGAGCTAACTTAAAACGATCTGAAGTGTTAGAAAATGAGAGCATCAATGCTTCAGATTTTATTCAAGGGCAAAATAGTTGGGGCGTGAATATGTATGGTGGAATGGCTCCTCCTAATGCTCCACATCAGTATGATTTGATTGTTTACGCGTTAGATACTGAATTACCTTTAAAGACAGGCTTTACACCTAAAGAATTGTATGAAACAATACAAGGTCATGTATTAGAACAATGCGTGCTTTCTGGAACTTATAATAATTAGCGCGTTTTTTCTTGTTTGATAGAATTCCGATTCTTTTTTGATATGATTTTCGTTTGTGCTTTGGATTTATTTTGAGCTAATTGACTTAGCCCCATTAAAAAGGTTAAAGGATTTCGCATCATATCATCAAAAATCTGAGAATCTAGGGTTGTCTTTTTTGTCATCTTTTTTCTCCTTATAAAGAGAGAAAATAACTTTTTTTTTCTTAAAAGTCAATAAAAGAATAGTTTTGAAACTAATAAAGCTACTAAAATACCTGCTAAATCGGCAACAATACCTGCAGCGACAGCATGTCGAAATTTTTTAACACCGATAGCTCCGAAATAAACGGACAAAACATAAAAAGTTGTTTCAGAGCTCCCTAACATAACAGCAGCTGTTTTCGTAATAGGATTATTTCCTCCATAAGTATTTGCAATTTCTGCAAAAATTCCCCTCGCCCCGCTTCCTGATAAAGAACGTGTTATTGCTAAAGGTAAAAGATCGGCAGGCATTCCAATCCATTTTAAAATAGGTTCAAAAGCTAAGCTTAATAAATCAATAGCGCCACTTGCGCGGAACATAGCAACAGCAACCATCATTGCAATTAAATAAGGAATAATACGTATAGAAATTTCAAAGCCCTCTTTAGCTCCTTCTGTGAAGGTTTCATAAACAGGAACTTTATGAAAAGCCCCATATGTGACAAAAAAAGCAACGAGCAATGGTATTATAGCTAAAGAGACAGTTCCTATCATTTTTTTCTTCCGGGGTTTGGAGAAATTTTAATTAAACATTTTACAAAAGCAACTCCAATACATAGAGCTGAGAAGGTCGTAATAAGAGTTGGAAGTAAAATTTCTCCAGGATTTTCACTTCCAGTCGTCATTAAGATGGCAATAACAGAAACAGGAATTAATTGAATACCTGCTGTGTTAATCGTTAGGAAAGTGCACATATCATCAGACGCAACATCAGGTTTATTTGGATTAAAGCGTTTTAATCCTTCCATTGCTTTGATACCAAACGGAGTAGCTGCGTTTCCAAGCCCAAGAGCGTTTGCTGAAACATTCAAAGCAATATCAGCTTGGACAGGGTCATTTTTAGGAATACTAGGGAATAATCGCTTTAGAAAAGGAGATAAAAAATGAGCAATAAGCTTAATAAGACCAGATTCTTGAGCAATTCGCATTAAGCCTAGCCATAAAGACATGACACCGATTAATCCGAAACAGATGATGACAGCAGACTGAGCAGATGAAAGTATTGCATTAGAAACTTCATCTATCTTACCATTAAATAAAGAAATAATGACAGAACTCAATATAAAAAAAAGCCAAATCCAATTCATCATTTTTACAACCTATCAAATATATTTTATTATACTTATGAAAAATAAATATTTTCTTAACATAATTGACACATACTGCTTTAAAGAGTATAATATTATTCTCTTTAATAAAAGGAGCTACATGGATGCAGTCCTCAGTTATTTTATGGGATTGGGATAACACCCTTGTTGACAGCTTTGAGGCGATCTTTGCTGCGCAAAATGTGATGCGAGCTTTTTATGGTATGCCTCCTTGGTCCAAAGAACAAAGTAAGCAGGCTATGAACTTTTCTGGACAAGAGGTCATAAGAACTTTAGTTGGCTCTGAAAAAGAAGTTGAAGCTCGAGGAATTTTCTTGAAAGCATATGCAAATTCAACTGCGCACTTGAAATTAAAACCAGGTGCAATAGACGTTTTACAGTATGCTTGTGAAAATGGATTTATCAATGTGTTGGCGAGTAATAAAGTTTCATCTATCCTTAAAAAGGAAGCCCATCTTTTAAATGTGGATAACTTTTTTCAGAGAATAATTGGCGCAGGAGAAGCCTCTCAAGATAAGCCATCCAAAGCTTTTACAGATAAAGCACTTGAAGGTTTTATTTTTAATCATTTAATTTGTATTGGGGACGGTTATTCAGATATGAAAATGGCAGGAAATTACTCTGATGCAATTAGTATTTTGATTGAAACTGATGCAAATAAAGCAGAATTTCAATCTGTTACGATAGATTATGTCTGTCCAACGTTAAAAAAAGTTACACATATTTTGGAGGGGTTGAAAAAATGAAGAGAATTATCGGAATTATGACAGGTAACTCGTTGGATGCTGTTGATGTCGTTTTGACAGAGTTCTTAGATGATGGAAAAATTCAAGATATTGCAGGACTTTCTGTTCCTTATCCTATCTCACTGAGGAATGCATTGCTCACAATCCGATGCTTGGTAAACGAAGATGATATTGATATGGAGACACTTCAATCTCTGCCACTTTTTTTAGAAACACATGATATCTACTTACATGTTGTTTCTCAAACTGTATTAAAACTATTATCTGAGCATCAGATCTCTCCTTCGTCAATAGATGCAATAGGATTTCATGGACAAACCTTAGATCATTGTGGTCCCTCTTTATGTCCTGAAAAAAATGATTTCCCTTATACTCTTCAAATGGGCTCAGGCCAAAAGTTGGCTGATTTAACGGGTATACCGGTTATTTATGATTTTCGATCAGATGAAATCATGAGTGGAGGTGAAGGTGCTCCTTTAGTTCCGCCCCATAATAAACATATTGCCGAAGGTTTAGGTTTAAAAAGTGCGATCTTTTATAATGCGGGAAACACAAGTAACTTAGCTATCGTTACGGAAAAAACGCTATTGGGTTGGGATGCAGGACCTTTTAATGAATTTACGGATAAATTAATTCGGCGAAATACTTCAGACCCTTTTGATGAAAATGGGAAATATGGTCTGAAAGGAAAGCTAAAAACAGATTTGTTGCAAGAATTATTTGAAAAAAGTGCTCAAACGCCAGGAGGTCATAATTTTTATCTTGTGAAACCTCCTAGATCCGGAGATCCTCGATGGTATCAGTTTGAAAAAATTGCTGCTTTTCAAAATCCTATTGATTTTAACGATGTAGTCTATACCTCAGAATATTTTGCCGCTTATACAGCTGTTTTTACGCTTCAATTTGTTCCAAAAACAGTCGAATTACCATCTCATTTTATCTTGTTCGGTGGTGGCTGGCATAATCCTGTTTGTTTAAAAACTTTTACAGATCTGCTTATCGGTGAAGGATATATTTTACCGCAACATAAACAAATATTTAAACAAATTTGTCAACGTTTCAAAGAAAAACCAACAGCTCAAATCTCTGATTTAGGTAAATATATGGAGGCACGTTTATTCGCAGATTTAGCTCGTTATTATTTAGAAAAAAAGACTTGGACATCTCCAGAACTGACAGGTTGTACAAGACCTGTCATTCTCGGAACGATGCGCAGGCCTTTTCAGGGAATGATTGATGATAAGATTAGTCGAGCTGCAAAAGGATGGCAAAAAAGAAAATTAAATGCTTGATTTTTAAAAGATGATTCCTATTTCTTTATAGAAAGGTAAAACGATGATCGCCAAAATATCTTTTTTAGAAAAAATTTTTTTTATCATTTTAATTGGAAGTGCATTATTAATTGAATTATCCCCTTCTCTTCAGTCTTTGCTAACAACTGTTCAAGTCGGAAATGTAACAATTCCTTTGGCTCCTATTTATTTTTCTTTAGTTGTTTTTATTATCATTATGTTTTTAACGCGTTTAACACAAAAACTATTAAAGAATCATTTGTTAATAAAGACGGATTTAAATTCAGGGACACAAGCGACTATCGTTTCTATCGTAGGCTATATTGGTCTTACTATTGCTGTTCTTTGGAGCATATCTGAACTTGGTATTAATCTTAAAAACATAACAGTTGTCGCAGGAGCTTTGTCAGTCGGAATTGGCTTTGGATTGCAAAATGTCGTTAATAATTTTATTTCGGGTATGATTCTTTTGTTCGGAAAAGCTATTCAGGTTAATGATCGAGTTATTATTAACGGTAAAGAAGGGATTGTGCGTAAGATTAATATTCGCTCAACGGAACTCGAGACGACAAACGGCGTAAGGATTTTAATTCCAAATGCATCTGTCTTAAATACTGATTTAACTAATTTAAGTACTCAACAAGAAACAAATATTATATCTTTAAAAGTATCTGTTCCTTTAGCTAGCAATGTTATAAAACTTCAAAAGCAATTAACCAAAATACTTACATCCGAAAATAGAATTGCTTTAGAACCAACCCCGCACATCTTAGCCACAGAAATATCTGTAAACTCAATTACCTTTGAATTGTCTGCTTTTATAAAAGACATTCAGCTTAAGGATGTTCTGTTAAGTGATCTGAGGCTTAAAATCGCTGAAGAATTAAAGAGAGAAAAGCTTATTTAGACTTAAACTGAGCCATATAAAGAGCTCGATATGCTCCGTTTTCAATATTCAGTAATTTTTCGTGTGTTCCTTCTTCTACTATTTTACCTTCGTTCACAACAACAATTTTATCTGCATTTTGTATGGTTGATAAACGGTGAGCTATAACAAAGACGGTTCTATCTTTCATAAGGTTATCAATAGCTTGTTGAACAATTGCTTCAGATTTATTATCCAAAGCGGAAGTCGCTTCATCTAAAATAACAATTGGCGCATTCTTTAAGAAAGCGCGAGCAATAGCAACACGTTGTTTTTGCCCTCCTGAAAGTAAAGTTCCTCGTTCTCCAATGTCAGTATCCAATCCATGTTCTAAATGATGAACAAAATCTTCTAGGCATGCACTTTTAACAGCAAGGTCAATTTCCGCTTGTGTAGCATTTGGTTTACCTAATAGAATATTTTCTCGTATTGTTCCTGAAAATAAAAAATTATCTTGAAAAACAACAGCAATTTTTTCTCTTAAAGATTCTAAGGTAAAGTCACGAATATCAACACCATCTATTTGAATAGAGCCGGATTTTATATCATAAAAACGAGGAATTAAATTAACAAGTGTCGTTTTCCCTCCTCCAGAGTTTCCAACAAAAGCAATCGTTTGTCCTTTTTTAAAGTGTAGATTGATATTACTTAATACAGGAGTGTTTGGAGTATATTCGAAGTTAACATCTTTAAATGTAATTTCATTATGTAATCCCTCTAATGCGCGCGCATTTTTTTTATTTTTAATTTTAATGGGTAATTCTAATAACTCAAAAACACGTTCAATAGCCATAAAAGAAAGCTGAACCTGATTATAGTTCTTTCCAATGTTTTTTATAGGGGTGTAAAGCATTAACATAGCTGTCATAAAAGCTACGAAACTACCGCTGGTTATCGTATTATTCATAATTAAAGAACTACCTGCCCAAATGACTAAGGCAATACCTATAGAAATAATAATATGCATCATAGGAGACAACCAACCCGTTTTTTGAGTTTGTTTGATTGATAATTTAAAGAGCTTCTTTAAAACTTCTCCAAAGAGCATTTCTTGATGTCTTTGTAAATTATAGGAGGCAATAGTTTTATTTCCTGCATATGTCTCGTTATAAAGCGTCACAGCTTCTCCTCCTGCTACCGCAGTTCTTTTCGTAATTTCTTTAATTTTAGCTCGGATTTTCGTCAACGGATAAAGAGAAATAAACAAAACAGAGATAGCTATAATTGCCAGTTGCCATGAAGTATAAATCAAAACGGCAATCAAAGAAATTGATGAGAAAATACGAGATGTAAATACTTTTAAATTGTTTAATAATCCTGAGCAAGCTAAATTTGGATCATTATCGAAACGATAAATGACCATACCTGATGATGATGTATCAAAGAAATTTGATTCAAAGTAAACTAATTTTTTATAGAGCTTTTGTTTTAATTCCATGGTGATTTTAGAACCAACCCAAGTATTCAAATATGTGGAGGAATAATCTAGACCACTCTGAATTAAAGTAAACAGAATAATCAACAACGGAATATAAAAAGGAGATTCTATACTTTTATCAATAACAACCATATCCATATATGGCTTTAAAGATAAAGCTATAACAGCATCTAGAGAACCAATAGGAATCGTAATTAAAGTAGCTAAAAGCGCTCTGAACCAATATGGTTTAATAAAAGGCCACATACGCCTATAATTGAGAACAAATTGAGAGTGTTTTAGTTTTGTGAACATATTTTTTCTTTCATTTAAAGACAGTTTAAACGTTTTAAAACGCGGTTTTTCCCCATTACCGACATAATAGCATATAAATCTGGCGATTGTTCTTTGCCAGTTATAAAGACTCTTAAAACTTTGGCGACATCGGAGACATTTCCTTTGAATGCTTCTGGGTTTTCTCGATAAGCTTTCATATCAGTAGAAAATCCATTTTTTTGAGCAACATCTTTGACTTTTTGGAACCATTCATCTTTTGTATCTGTATCTTTATAAACTTCAACAAAATCTTTTAAAATGTTCGTTATCTCATTGACAGATAATGGTTTTAAAATATTAAAAGCTTCTCCTATTGTTAATGTAAATTGATTATCAAAGAAAAAAGAAACTTCATTTTTAACGTCTGACCACTTGATAATATCTTTACGAACTTTTTTAACCCCTTCCCGTTCGATATTTAGAATTTTTTTCATATAATCAGCATTCTCTTTCATAAGCATTGCGAACGGAACATCATAGTTTTCGCACCAAGCTAAAGTATGATTATACACTTCTTCAGCAGTCATGCGACCTATAATATCGCGAGAAATACTGTCTAATTTCACAAAATCAAACAAAGCTCCTGAAGAACCAATTTTCTTTATGTTAAAAGGAAATTCTTTGTATGATTTGTCCGGATTCTGTCGTCTCCAGTCTTCAAAGTTAGAGTTTGCTAGGTTTAGTAAGTATTCAATAACGGCAAGTTTTGGATATCCCTTTTCATCAAAATATGTGACATTTGCCTCTGGGTCTAAACGTTTAGACAGTTTTCTTCTGTTCCCATTTTCATCTAGCTTCTGAATGTGGGAAATATGAGCATATTTAGGTGCTTTCCATCCGGCTACCTGGAATAACATCGTATGCAAAGGAAGAGAAGAAAGCCATTCTTCTCCTCGAATAACATGCGTTGTTCCCATTAAATGGTCATCTATCAAATGAGCAAAGTGATAAGTTGGTAAACCATCCCCTTTCATAATAGGAATGTCTAAATCACTTTCCGGAAATTCGCGTCGTCCACGAATTAAATCCTCAATAATGACTTTTTTAGTATAATGTCCGGGAGATTTAAAGCGAACAATAAAACGTTTTCCCGCTTTTAAATTTTCTAATACAGCTTCTTCTGTTAATTTACGACATTTTGCAAAAGGTCCGTAATATCCTGGTCTGATATTTGCTTTGCTTTGCATTTCATGCGTTTTTTCATTATCCTCTTCTGTGCAAAAGCATAAATAAGCTTTATCTTCTTCTAGCCATTTTTTGATATAAGCTTGATAAATTTCTTTGCGTTCGCTTTGAATATAAGGACCATAATTCCCTTTTTCCGGAGCATTTAAAACAGGGCCTTCATCATTTGAAATATCGTAATCTTGCATAGCATGAAGCACTAATTCTTTTGCTCCTTCTACTTGCCTTTTTTGATCTGTATCTTCAATGCGTAGAATAAAGATGCCTCCTGATTGGTGCGCAGCCCGTTCAGGCAATAAAGCAGCAGAAAGCGTTCCTAAATGTAATAACCCTGTTGGACTTGGTGCTGTTCGTGTCACAATAGCTCCTTGAGGTAATTCTCGAGGAGGATATTTTGCTTCAATCTCTTCAATAGAAGGTAATGGGTTTGGAAAGACAAGATCAATAATTTCTTTTTTCATTTTTTTATCCTAAGTTATTTATTTTCTGATCATACAAGAAGATGGATTGAAAATCAAGTTTTCCTTTATGCAGCATTTAATTCTGATAAAACTTCTTTTTTGAGCGTAATATTATCTCTTTTGCCACTTCCAAAAAGAGGCAAAGCATCACGATATAAAATCATGCGGGGCAAATAAAGCTCTGAATAGCCCTCTTTTTGTATTAGCTTTTGTAAATCTTGTATTTTTAAATCTCTATTTGTTGATACAAGGACAATTTGTTCTCCCTTTGTTTCATGAGGTATAGCAACAGCACCATACTCAAAGGTACTTCCTGGCGTTACGGAGGCGGCTATTTTTTCGACAGTCGTTAAAGAAACCATTTCTCCTGCTATTTTAGCAAAACGTTTGACACGATCTCGAATATAGAAAAAGCCCATATCATCGACTTCGATTACATCTCCCATATCATACCAACCATCTTTGGGAGGGACAAGAACTCCTGGGTTATCTGCAAATATGTATCCCATCATAATATTGGGTCCTTTAACGCACAAAGACCCGCCCTTTTCTATTCCCATAACGGGAGATAATTTATATTCTATTCCTGGTAAAATCTGTCCAACAGAGCCAAAATGACAGAAAATAGCATTATTAGTGGTTACAAATGGAGAGGTTTCTGTTGCTCCATAAGCCTCAAACAATCGAATACCAAACCGCTCCATATACATATCGCGTGTTTCTTTTTTTATCGATTCGGCGGCTCCCATTACAAAACGAAGAGTATGGAAATCAAAAGGATGAGCGACTTTTGCGTAGCTTCTTAAAAAAGCGTCTGTTCCAAACATCATTGTTGCACCGATTTCATAAACTAACTCTGGGACAACTCGGTAATGTAATGGTGAGGGATATAAGAAAAGTTTTCCGCCGCATAAAAGAGGATAAAAAGTTCCTCCAACAAGTCCATATGAATGGAACATCGGAAGCATGTTAAACATTGTATCTGTTTTGTTAATATCAACTAAGCTTGCCAATTGACGAATATTTGACAAAATATTTTGATGACTGAGGACAACGGCTTTTGGAGACCCTTCTGAACCAGAAGTAAATAGAACTAAAGCTTTTTTTTCTCCACTATGCTCATAAGGGACATATTTGAATTTATATGAAAGCCATGCCCATAATCGTGCAATAGAACTAATTGATTTTTTCAAGTCTTCAATATAGAAAAGCTGAATATTTGCCGTTTTTAAAGCCTCGATAAGTTGGCCTAGTTTTTGTTCTTCTATAAATTTTCTAGAGGTTAAAACAATTTTTAGAACAGCTGTTTTGCTTGTAGATAGAACATTAGCAAGCCCTGAAGAGAAATTCAACATAGCAGGAACTCGTTCATAAGCCATCAAACCAATTAAAGAGCATAAGTTGTCGATCGAGTTAGGTAATAAAATGCCAACATGTTCTTGCTTAGCAGAAAACTTTTTAAAAAAACGACCATATAAATAGCTTTTAACAATAATATCTTTATAAGAATGAGGCACACGTTCTGTATCTTCTACAAACTTTGGACGACTGAATAAACCATCATGAGCGTTATTTTTTGCTGTTTGCATTAATTCACTGAAAAAAGATGCTTCTGGTTTGTAAGCTGCTCGAAAAGAGATATCAAGCATCATTCGATAAAGTTCATTACTAATATAATTTCTATCACGACGTGTTTCCTCTTTTATCTTAAAGATAACAGGCTTTTGAATTGTGATAGTCGTTTTGGGAAGAATACGAAATGACTTTTTAGATATTTCCTTTGATGAAGCTGTATAGCGATCGCCTCCAATCCAAACAGGGACAAGAGGAACATCTGCTTTATCTGCTAAAATGCCAGGTGCTTCATATATTTTCATCAAAGAGCCTGTTTCCGTAATTTTTCCTTCCGCGAAAATAACGCAAGATTGGCCTTCTTCCAGCTTAGACAGTAAATTTTTGATAGAAACAGGATCAAGAGGATTAAAAGCTAATAAATCAGCACAACGCATCAATAAGCGTATTTTTTTTTGTTTTAAGGTTGTTGCATTTAAAGCAAAGCAAAGTTTTCCTGGCAAAAAAGCATATAGAAATAATACATCTAAAGAAGAAACATGATTAGACATATAAATAACTGTCTTAGGTAAAGAAGACGCTTTTTCAAGCCAATAGACACGAACACGAAACAGCTTAAAATAAATTCGAAGTAAAAAACGAAACATAAAATTTATTCTCTCATTGATTAGTTTGCTTTAGTATATAAAAGAATGGTAAATAGAAATTTAAAACTCTATTTTAAATCCCTCTTCTTCCAAGATACGAAAAAGTTCTGCCAAAAAGAGCTTTTCTTTTTCATGAACTTCTCCATCAGACATAATCATTGTCATCAAAGCTTCCAAGAACATTTTAACAACCCAACCATCCATTCCCAAGATTTTTTCTAAAGATAAGTAAAAACTCTGTGTATCTGGATTAATTAAGGTTAAATATTGTATTAAATCTGCATCATTAAAACTTAAATCCGGACAGCGTTTATGAACATATTGTGCCATTTTATCGTATTCTACTCGATCTTTGTGTCCATCCATTGCTGCGACAAACAATAAGGCAGTTAATTCATTACGCGTTCTATCTATCGCAGTTTTCATTTCTCCTTTTTCCATGGAAGAGGAAAGTTGATACTGAGGCGCTGAAGACGGGATAGTTTCTGTCGATTTTTGTAATTTAATTCCTAATACATTTTCAAAAAAATCAAAAGCATTTTCATATACTTTTCCTGTTTTGTCTGTAATTTTTAAGATTGAGGAAAGCTTAATAAGACGTGGAGCTTTAATTTCTTGACAAAAAGCATCAACAAAAAATTCATTATTACTTTTTAAAACACGACGAATGATAACATGACGATCCTGATGATGTCCAGAAAGAGAATTATATTCGATTTCAGCAGCAACAGAAATTCCCGTTGCTAAAACATTTTGACTTTTTAAATGTTGAGCAACTTCTTGTGCTTTTGGCTTAGAGGTATCTAATGATTGACGAAAAGCCGTTACATCTTCACCTGTAAATCGAGCGATTGTTTCTAATAATTGAGCGGAAGTAGACATCATTCTTTTCCCTTTCTTTTTAAATTTTCCTTAATCCAAGCCTCATAGAGCTTAAAAATTTTCTCTTTTTGAGAGTCTGTTAAGCTCTTTTGTAAAGCATACATATTTTTTTCCAGAAGTTCTACAAAATCTTTCGAAAAATGCACAGAACCATGCTTGTTTAAAAAATCAATCCAGGATTGACCATATAAAGAAGCTACTTTTTCTCGACCATATAAAGCGATAGCAACTTGTTTTGTAAAAAAGGTTATTTCTTTTAAAAAATCATCATTAGAGATATTTTTAATTTCAGTCAAGCGATGAAGAATATAACGTTGACGACTTTCTCGAACAAAAATAATTAACCAATAAATTCCTATTAAAACTAAAATAAAAGCAAGTAAGGAAACCCACCATCCCCATGCAAGAGGTAGTATAGATGGCTCTATCGGAAGATGTATATCCTTCAGTCCTGATAAATCAATATTCATTTGCGTCTCCGTCTTCTTAAAGATTGAGCAAATGTGTCATAAAAATCCATTCCTGTAGAGATAGGAACATAATGAATATGGTATGTTGACGCAAACTCTTTTAAAGAAAGATGTCTTTTTTCAAAATAGTTCATATAAGCTTTTTGAACAGCAAAATGTCGTGTATCTAAAGCAACCATTTTTTCTCCATTTGTAATTGGATAAATATTTGGAATGGGGCATCTCCCTTCAAGTTCATCAAAGACATTGATTAAAATAACTTCGTTACCTTTTGCAAGCGATGCAAGACTTTTAAAGGCATCTTCATTTATGTCTGAATAATCACTCATAACGAAGACTAAATTACCATTTCTACAACTCCTACGAAGTTTCCAACAGGCTGTTGATAAGGTAATTTCTTCTTGAATGGGTTTTAAAGAATGTTCTGAGTGTGTCATTTGACTTATATTGGATAAAAATTGAATAAGATTGCGATATAGCCTTGATGGTTTATAAAGCTTCATTATTTTATCAGAAAGAAGAATTCCGCCTATTTTATCTCCTTTTTCTTGAAAAAACCAAGCAGTCATCGCAGCCAAATGTGCGACAATAACAGATTTAAAAGCTTGACGTGTCGCAAAATGCATAGAGTGACGAAAATCCAATAAAAACCATACCTGACGATCCCGTTCTTCCTTAAAAACTTTTGTATATGTTTTACCATGTCGAGCTGTAATACGCCAATCGACTAGTCGGACGTCATCACCTTGTTGATACTCTCGAACTTCATCAAAATCCATACCACGACCTTTAAAAATGGATCGATAATTTCCATTATTAACGCGAGAGGTTTTTCTATCTGGAAACGCTGTTAATCGATATGTTTGATATTGATCTTGTATCAAACTCTCTAGGCTTGCAAAAACAGCTTTATCCGAAGTTGTAATCATCTTTCTACCCTAAGGTAACGGAACTTCTTTTAGTAACAAATCAATCAAAGCATCAGGTGTAATTCCTTTTGCCTCAGCTTCATACGATAACAAAATACGATGGCGGAGCACATCGTGAATAACTGCATGAATATGTTCCGGCATTACATAGTCTTTTCCTCGAAGCCAAGCGCATGCTTTAGAACAGATATCTAATGCTAAGGTTCCACGAGGACTGGCTCCATATTCTACATAAGAAGCTAACTCTGCATTGTAAGCGGCAGGTTCTCGTGTTGCCATAATAAACTGAACCATATATTCTTCTAGTTCTGGGGACAGATGAACATTTAGAACTTCTCGGCGAGCTTCTTTAACCATATTTTGAGAAATTTTTTCAAAGAATGGTTTTGGCTTTTGAGCTGCTTCATTTCGAACCAAATGAAGGATTTTTCTTTCCGACTCAACATTTGGATGCCCTATTTTAACAAACATTAAAAAACGATCTAACTGTGCTTCAGGCAAAGGATAAGTCCCTTCATGCTCAATAGGATTTTGTGTCGCCATAACTAAAAATAATTCCGGAAGAATATAGGTCGTTGCGCCTACTGTTACCTGACGTTCTCCCATCGCCTCTAATAAAGCCGATTGAACCTTAGCCGGGGCACGGTTAATTTCATCAGCTAAAATTAAATTATGAAAAATAGGCCCCTTTTGAAAAACAAAAGTTCCATTTTCCGGTCTATAAACATCACTTCCGGTTATATCTGCTGGTAATAAGTCAGGCGTGAATTGAATACGATGCGAGTCGCATTCAATAGCAGAAGCCAATTTCTTGATTGCTTTTGTCTTTGCTAAACCAGGAGCTCCTTCCACTAATAAATGTCCATCAGATAAAAGAGAAATCAACATTCGCTCAACCAATGCTTCTTGACCGATTATTTCGGCATTCATAAAAGAACTTAACTGTAAAAAACGATTTTGAGCCTCTGACATTTTTCCTCCTAAAAAAAGACTATACATTTTTTTTATCTAATATAGAATAAAAGTAAAGGAAAAGCAAATGAGCATCACAATTTTATCACCCTATCGCTTATTTTTTATAGATGAAAGTGATTTTTTGTTTGTCTTAATGAAAGACGGACGATTATCCAAAATTAAAAAAGTTAATTCTTTTTCTGCTCTTTCTGCTGATTTCAAGCACTTAGGCGGTGTCTCTTTTGACGGAGAAAATACACATATAACTCAGAGCTCTTTAAACTTTGACAACCAGCCTCCAACAGAGATAACTTCACTCTTTGGATATTTTTACTATCCTGTTTTTAATTCAACTTCAAAAAAATTAGCTGTAATAGAAGCAGATCTTTTAAGCCCACTCTCTTCTGGACGATTATGTCTGTTTCAAAAAAAAATTAAAAATTGGAAAAAAATAACTGAAACGCCTGCTCAACTTAAGCCTCCTTTTTGGAGCCGACTAACTGATTCTTTATTTTTTTTCAATACACATAATGAACTCATTTGTCTTTCTCATGAAGAAAAAGCACTCATTGCTAAAAATGCTTATTTAGCGGCTCTTTCTCCACTTCAATCTGAAATAGTTTTTTTCGATGGAAGTCATATTCGTCTTTATTCTCTTATTCAAAAAAATGAAGAGATTATTTTTCCGGCTCCATATACAACAGCTGTTTGCTTTGATGAAAAAGCTCAAAATATCTTTTATGCTACCTCTTTTGAAGGGAAACATGCTATCTATAGTTTTAATAGAATGACACAAAAAACTTATTTGCTGTGTGAGACAATTACTCCCATTCATTTTTTGTGCCCTTAAAAACAACACCTTAAAGATCTTTTAATAACGAATATTATTTACTTCGCGAAGTTTTATCAAAGACTGTAACAGCGAATGAGCTGTAACTTTTTGCTTTAAAGCCTTCATAAAGTCTGCCATACGGTATCCCTCTATGAAAGATAACGCTGAATCCCCATCACGATCTGCTTGTTGATAATCAATACCAGCTTCTGTTAACTCCTTGAAAAGAGATAAATATGATTGATAAGTTATGGAAACCTCTTTTTTATTCTGAGGGCGAAATTGTAAAGCTTTTGAAACACAAAATAAACTAGCGTTTGCATTTTCAGAGGATACTCCGTTAATTTCCAAGTTCAATTTAGTGTGATTTTTTAACATATAAGAAGCAACTTTAAAATCTCCTTTTTGAATAGACATTAAAAATGGAGATAACCCAAAAAAATTATTTCGACTATTTAAATCCTTCTGAGCATTAGCTTTTAAAATATCCAGCGCAATTTGAGAATGTTCTGAAAATAACATAGAATCTCGCTCATCTGATAGAGCTATTTCTAAAGGAGTTAAACGTAAAGGATAATCTGTTTTTATATTAAAATCAGCCTTTGCAGCTAATAATAAGCGAATAATATCAACATTTCCATGAAATACAGCTAAATGTGCTGCTGTTTTTCCGTCCTTTTGTTCATTGATATGAATCCCTTTTTCGATTAAATAAGCGGCTATCTGAGCACGTTTTTTTTCTAGTATTTTTCGCTCATGATTATTTAAGATTGGTAACTTATCACAAGCTCGCATTAAAAGATTTTTTCCTTCTTCATCAACAACGGTATTTATATCTTCTATCGAAGAAGATAAAACTTTTAGTTTTTCTAAATCCCCTAGATCAACAGCTTTTACAAAATCATTCATTCTTATCACCCTTCAATAAAATCTCCTGAGAGAGGAGTTAGTTATTTTTTTGTTCTTATTTTTTTTGAATGAGTTACTATAATAAAGATCTTTTGTTTTGTCAAGTTTTTTGCAAAATAATAAAAGGCGGTCCTTTTAAAAGAACCGCCTTTTATAGTCAGTATCAGAAACTTAGAAATTATATTTTAATTTCAAAGTTCCAGTATGGCTTGTGTAATCACGACGAATGCCCGCATCATAATTCAGTGAAATATCTACTGCATCAGCAACATTCATCGTTAAACCAACGCCTGCTTCTACGCCAAAACGAGGCAACCGTTTACCAGTAGTTGTATAGGAGGAAGTCCCCATAACTACTGTCGCATCAGCATTATCTGAAACTAAATCGTATGTCGCTGCCAAACGAACTTCCGGCTTCAAAGAATATCCTTCTTCAACGAAAGTATAAGAATAGTTACCTCCGATAACGGCTGTTAACAAGTCTGTATTATCTGTCTTGATATTTTGACCTGCTGTATCCGTATAGCTGTCTTGTTTAATGTGTAAATAGCGCAAACCAGCTTTCGGTGTAAGACCTAATTCAGTATCATATCCTGCCATGATTTGCCCACCCCAAGTGTCAACATCATACTTTCCTGATACACCAACGCCTGTCACAGATCTCGCTTCCTTATAGTCAGATGTACTATAGTTTAAAGTTCCATTCACAAACCAAGCATTTGGTTGATATTCTCCATATACAAAGAAGTTATGACCGTAAATATCGGTTGTACGTCCGGCACTCTTCACATCTGTTGTATTGTAAGCATAACCAACACCAACAGTGTAAACATCATTAATCAGAGTATCTAAACCAAACGCAACTCCTTGTGTATAGCCACGGAAACCTGATGTTGATGAAGAGGCGTCTTGTTTGGAACGATTATATAACCCTTGAGCCCAAGGACCATATTCAGCCTTCACATCACCTCCAGAGCGTCCCATTGTCGGAGCGGCTAATCGATTATTTACAACACTTAAAACTTGGCTTTGAACTGTCGTTGCAACTGAATGAACTGTAGATGTATTTGTTGGAGCTAAATCTGTTGTTGCTTTCTCAACTACATCTATATTACCGGCAGCCAATTCATTTTGTAAATTTAAGGCAATTTGACTTGCTGTATCATTTGAAGCATTCGCTACCGTAGTCAATACAGATGCTGCTTGTTCTGAGACACCGGTACTTGTAGCAATATCTTCTGCTGCTTTAATTGTTGCAGTATATGTTAATGTATTTTCATCTTGCGATGTCTTAACAATATCATACAAGCTAGAGGAATCTACAATTGCATCTGCGAATGAATCTGCACCAGCGCCAGTTGCAATGACATAATCACCAGCAGAACCAACAGTCAAATTCAATGCTGCTCCGTTAGCAGTGATTGTATTGGCAACTAAACTTCCATAAGAGGTCGTGTTTAATAAGTTAGCCTTTAGTGTAGAACCTTCATTGAAAGTAATACTGTCCTGAGCAACTTTAGTTGTACCAATATCTAATGTTGCTCCGCCTGATACTATCAAACTACCAGTACCATCAATACCACTTCCAATCGTCGTTGTACCACTGGAAATGTTTAATGTACCTAAATTGTAAATATCATTTGCGATTCCGTTAGCCATATTATTACTAAATGCATTAGTTCCAGATAAGCTGATAATACCATCGGCCGTATTGTAAATCGCTCCTCCTAAAGCATTACCTGATGTTGAATTAGCGGTATTTGCTGCAAAGGTACTATCAGAAACATTAAATGTTCCTTCGTTATAGACTGCACCGCCCAATGCGTTTGTTACATTAGTTGATACAGAGTTTCCTGTGAAATTACCTGCTACATTTAAAGTTGCCATCTTTCCACCATCAACTTTGATAGAAATAGCACCGCCCGTAGAATCCTTTTTAACATCTGTATCTGATGTTGATGCAATAACAGAATTATTTTCAAAGTTTCCAGTTATCTGATCAATTGATACATCTGTATTCGGACCGGCTTTCATATAAATCGCACCACCATTGGCGTAAGCATCACCCTGAGCACTATTGTTTGTGAAATTACCAATTATACCGCCGATTTTTGTCGTATCTCCACTTGCCCACTTCCCTTCAATGTGGATGGCGCCACCTCCGGCAGATACAAGCTTGCTGCCAGAAATCATATCATCAGCATAGTCGTGATTATCACCAATAATTTCTGCCTTAGCTGAATTGCCGTCAAAGTTTCCGGTAATAGTTTCTATCGTGCTTTGATATAAAGCTAAAGCACCACCGTTTGCTGTCGCTTTTGATGCTGTTTCTGATTTTGTTGTAGCACTATTACCAATAAAGTCAGCCGTAATATTACCGATTTGACCTTTATTGTAGATAACACCGCCTTGAGCATAGACATCTGTTCCTCCAGCAACATCTGCAGCTTTGTATGCTTCAGCTTTATTGTTCGTGAAAGAACCTTCCGTAATATCTCCAATGACAGCATTCGTATCATTAAAAATGGCTCCACCTAAATTAGCTGAATTATCAGAAAATTTCGAAGTGCCTTCAAATGTAAGTGTTCCTTTGTTGTAAATAGCACCACCAGATTTTGCTTCATTATCTGTAAATGTTGTTCCGGTTAGTGTTATTTTACCTCCGAGGTCATAGAAAGCTGTAGATTTAGCATTTTCATATGGCATATTGAAAATAGCCCCACCATAATTAGCAGCTTTATTTTCATCAAATGTTGTGTTAGATATCTGAACTGTCGCAAAAGTATTTGCTATCGCGCCACCATTACCTGTTCCAACTAACTTACTATCAGAAGTATCTACTGTTGTTCCCAAGGCTTTGTTGCCTTTAAAAGTTGAATTATCTATACTTAAGCTATTACGTGTTTCAGCATCAGTTACTTCACTATCTTGTAAAGTTTTTCGTGTACCAATAGCTCCGCCATTATAGCCAGATTCATTATTTTCAAAGTAACTACCCGTAATAGTTGTTTGAGCATCAATTCCTAAAGAAATAGCTCCTCCTCCGATAGCTTGATAATCTGTTCCAGTTGTTTGAGCTTTATTTTCTTTAAATGTCACGTTGTTTGCAATAATAGCTCCACCATAATTACCAATAGCTCCACCATCATATTTTGCTGTATTATTATGGAAAAGGCTTCCAGAACCTATTTGTAAATTACCTTCTTTTTTTGAAATACCAATTGTTCCAATCCCTGCTGTATTATTGCGAATAATAGAATTTTCTCCCAAAACTGCATTTACTCCATTTGGTACAAAAACAACAGAACCATAGTTAGAGGAGACTTCTTTATTTTCTATTGTTACTGTTCCCATATTCGCGGTTTCGTGCGTTAAATCTTCTAAATTTGCGTAATCATCAGCTTTCGCTGTATAAGAAAACAATCCCATCAATACAATCGCGTTCAGCATAAAGCACTTTTTTAAAACACTGCGGTATTGTGCAGATAATTCCCGAATGGTAGTATTAGAATGTTTCATTTTTTCTCCTTATAAGATTTTCTCGGTTCCTTCTCAGGCGTAGAGAAGCTTTAAAACTAAGCAAAAAGAAAGCACGTTTCCTCTGCACTTTCTACAAACAAAACAATTTCTTATAAAAATATTATAAGATTTTATTTGATTGCGTTTTTTATCTATTCACACTTTTTTATGAATGTCAATATTATTTTTTTTTAATTTTTAGCTTAAAAGATCTTTTCAGAATAAAAGAAGTATCGTTTTTTTATCACGATACTTCTTGATTTTATATTTTTATATAAAAAGAAAGCTATTTAACTTTTTTTTCGTCTTCACCTAAAATACAATTCATTAAAGTCATTTCATCAGATTTGGCTTCAAAAGTGATTTTATGTTCTTTTATATTCAATACATTTTCTAGATCAATTTGTGCTTGACGTAGTAAATTCAATGTTTTTTCGTTTGCAGAGATAGTCATTTCTAAGACAGGTGTCCGCAAGCTACGTTTTTCTTCAGCTTTTACCTTTCGTCCTAATTCAACACATTCAACGACCTTATCATATAAGGCTATATTTCCCGTTTGAGAGGTATAGTCTTCTATGCTTGGAAATAATTGAGTATGAACAGAACCATTATCTTTACTCCAAGAACGACATTGATAGATTTCCTCTGCTATGAAAGGAATAAAAGGAGCAAATAATTTGGTAAATAAATCGATCGTGACCATTAAAGTAGCTATAGCAGAAGTAGAATTTTCTCCGTATGCGCGTCCTTTAACAATTTCAAGATAATTATCACAAAAGCTCCAGAAACATCGTTCAGTATTTTCTAAAGCTAAAGAATAATCATTTGCAGCAAAAGCCTTTCGAGCTCCCGCAACTCCGTCCATCATCTTAGCAATCCAAGCTTTATCAAATGCTTCCGTAATCTTTGATGGATAATCTGTCATAGAAGAAAGACCTGCATTTTCAACAATCTGGAACACGAAGCGACTGGCATTAAAGAATTTGTTTGTTAACTTTTTACCTTGTTCCATAATTTGTTCTTCATAAGCTGTATCAATGCCTAATTTAGCACGGCTAGCCCAATAACGCACAGCATCGGAAGAATACTTTTCAATCAAGTGCATAGGAGTGACGACATTGCCCTTTGATTTACTCATTTTTTTACGATCAGGGTCCAAGATAAAGCCACTAATCAAGGCTTCTTTCCATGGAATGGTTTTATTGTGAGCCCATGCTTTCATAATTGTATAAAAAGCCCAAGTCCGAATAATATCGTGTGCTTGAGGTCTTACATCAAAAGGTAAACTTAAATTATTTCCTTCTGGAGCAAAAGCCATTGCAATCTGAGGGGTTAAAGAAGATGTAGCCCATGTGTCCATAACATCTTTTTCTCCGACAAAGCCATTTGGCTTTCCTCTCATTTCTTCCGTAAATCCATTTGGAACATCAATCATCGGATCGACAGGCAATTGATCTTTTGCCGCAAAAATAGGACGATTGTAATCAATAAGCCCATTTTCATCCAAATGATACCAAATAGGAAATGGGACGCCAAAGAAGCGTTGACGTGAAATACACCAGTCTTGGTTTAAACCATCCACCCATGTTTCATAACGTATTTGCATATGAGCAGGGAACCACTTAATCTGTCGGCCGGCTTCTACTAACTCTTTTTTATAATCTAAAATCTTGATGAACCATTGACGACTGGATACAAACTCTAAAGGTTGTGTTCCTTTTTCATAGAACTTAACAGGATGTTTGATTGGCTTTAATTCTCCCATCAAAGTCCCTTCTTCTTTCAACATCTCTACAATCTTAGCTCGTGCATCTTTCACTTTTAAGCCTGCAATCGCATCATAATTTTTCTTTGCTTTTGCGACATTTAAAGAAATAAAGTTGCCTTCTCCATATTCTTGTTTAATAATACGACCATCCAAGCCTATAATTTGTTTAATCGGAAGGCCTGATTGTTTCCACCAAGTAACGTCAGCTGCATCACCAAACGTGCAGACCATCATAATACCTGTTCCTTTATCCATTTCTGCATGTTCAGACGGAACAATTGGAACAGGAATATCAAACAAAGGAACAATTGCTTTTTTACCAAAATACTTTTGATAACGTTCATCATCAGGATGAGCAACAACAGCTATACAGGCTGGTAAAAATTCCGGTCGAGTTGTCGCAATTGTAAAACAGACATCTGGTTCTCCTTCTACTTGAAAACGAATGTCGTGGAAAAAACTATCCATTTCACGATCTTCTATTTCCGCTTGAGCAACTGCAGACTGGAATGTTACATCCCACATTGTTGGCGCTTCAACAGAACAAGCAATTCCCTTCTCTACAAGTTCTAAAAAAGAAGCTTGACTAACTGCAATCGCTTTTGGACTAATTGTTGAATATTTTAAATTCCAATCATAAGAGTGTCCGATACGACGGAAAATGTCCTCAAAAACTTTTTCATCTTCTTGGGTTAATATGTCACAAGCTTCAATAAAGTTTTGTCGAGAAACTTCTTGTCTTCGATCCTCATTTTTAGGATCATGCACTGGTTTAAAACTCGGATCATACGGCAAATCAGGATTACAAGCGATGTTATAATAGTTTTGAACACGACGTTCTGTCGGTAAACCATTATCATCCCAACCGATAGGATAGAAAATAGATTTTCCTTGCATTCGATTATAGCGAACCATCACATCTGTTTGCGTATAACTAAAAATATGACCGATATGTAAAGAACCAGATACTGTGGGAGGAGGAGTATCGACGACATAGGTGTTAACTCGTTCGGCTGTTTTGTCATATTTATAAGTTTGATTTGCATCCCAAAACGATAAACATCTATTTTCTATATCTGTCGGATTGAACTTATCATCCAACTTTTTAGTTTCTTTGTAATTTGTCATCATAATCCTCATAAAAAATAATTTAGGGAAAGCATTTTAGCATATTTGCTATTGCTTTCAAGTGTTTTTTAAAAAATGAATTAGTCTTTGATAGGATTAAATGATTTAATCTCGTTCTTTTATGGCCGGTAACCGATTTTGTCTTGCCAAAAAAGCCCGATGTTTATTAACGCGCATATAGCCTAATAAAGCCGTTGCATCATCTGCACTACCTGTATTTTTCTTACAACCATTTAGAAGTTTCATGGCAATGGTTTCTTTATTAGATAAAGAAGAAATTTCTACTTTTCGTAACTTTTTAGCAAATTGTTTTAGATGTGTCGGACCTTTAATACAATTGAGTAGCATTTTAGGCGTAGCTAAACGATTTTTTAAGATTCTTTCCACAAAACCGTCTGTACTTAAAATAATAGTGTCTACTTTTTCTACTTCAGCAAATAATTCCCAAATATCTCCTCGTTGATAATAATTTAACGAACGATTATGAGTAGCGGAAACAACCCTTTGGTTTTCTAAAAAAGGATTTATGATATTTCCCTGATTCATAAAAGGAACAAAATATCCGTTAGGAAAAGATCCTAATCTTTGCCGCGTTTCTTTCATAAAACAAAAACGAATTTTCGATTGTTCTTCTTTTGTCTTTGAAGAAAAGTCAGGATAAAGAGAATGAATTTTTTCTTCTCGTTTCTTCCTGATGTTTTCTAGAACAGCACTGCCAACGAAAGTATCTATTGAGCCGTCTTTATATTTAATAAGTAGTCCACAATCTCCTGAGCCTAATACTTCCATCATACCATTTAAAACGCGCATAATCATCACAGGAGAAGATGGTGTTTCAAACGAAGAAAAATCAGAACGAACCAATGGCATTTTAGCAGAAGCTTCTTTTATGCTTTTTTCCAAAATAGTCGTTAAATTAGAAGAATCTGTTTGGGCTTTCTCATATAAACTTTGAGCTAAAGTTTCAGCCCATATACGAGCTGACGTGTATTCCTGATTTGTTATATCCGGTAAAGAAACTATTGTTCCATCAGAATAGATATCTTTTTGAAAGCCTGTTGCTCCATCAACAACGATAGCCACGTCATTTCCTACGCGATAAGCATCTTCGCGTTTAATATCATTCATACTTACAACTTGGCTCAGGTGAAAACAATCCATCTACCTTCTCCTTAAGTATTTTTTAATATATCATTTTTATTTTGTCAATCTTTTTTACTTTTATTCGTGCTTGTTTTTTATAAAAAGAAATATTAAACTTATCCTAAATAAAATAGGGAGAAATAAATGTCTCAAAAAAAATCTAAAACAAAAAAAACTGTTTTAATCGGAGCTGTCATTTTATCTGTTTTTTTTCTGATTGCAGGCTGGAATGCTTATCAACAAAATTTTGATGATAAAGAGCTCATCCTTTATGGAAATATTGATATTCGTCAAGTCAATCTTTCTTTTCGTGTTCCTGGAAGACTTCAAAAAATGCTGTTGGAAGAAGGAAATGCTGTTAAAGTCGGAGATGTTGTTGCCGTTTTAGATGAAGAACCCATTAAAAATAGACTAAATCAGGCAAAAGCTCAACTTGAACAAGCCAGAGTTCAACTTAATAATGCCGAACGTAGATACAAAAGAAATATTTCTTTATGTAATACAGATACAATTTCTCAACAACAATGTGATGATATTCTTGCCTCTAGAGATGAAGCTGTAGCTAATGTTGCTTATATGGAATCAGTTTTGGCTGAAGCAGAAACAAACTATCGAGATACAAAACTTTATGCGCCCTCAAACGGTATTATTTTAGTTCGCATTCAAGAGCCTGGAACAATGTTATCTGAAGGTTCTCCGGTTTATACTCTTTCCTTAAATGAGGAAATGTGGGCACGCAGTTATATTCAAGAAACCGATCTTGGGAAATTTAAAATTGGAACAAAAGTCGAAATTATGACGGATTCTACCCCTAAAGTTTATCATGGGCATGTTGGCTTTATTTCTCCGCAAGCAGAGTTTACGCCCAAAACAATTGAAACAACGGGGCTTAGAACAGATCTTGTCTATAGAACACGAATTATTATTGATGACCCTGATGATTTTTTAAAACAAGGTATGCCCATTACAATAAAAGTGAAGTAAATGCAACAAACGACCGTAACTCTCACCCATGTTTGCAAAAATTTTGGCTCTAATAAAGCCATTAAGGACTTAAGTTTTCAGCTGCAAAAAGGTAAAATTATGGGGGTTGTCGGTCCTGATGGCGCTGGTAAAACAACATTATGTCGTCTACTCTTAGGACTTCTTGTCCCCACCAGCGGTCAAATATCCGTCTTAGGCTTAGATACTCAGACACAATCAGATGAATTACATCAACTCGTTGGTTATATGCCTCAAAAATTTGGCTTATATGAGGATTTAACGGTTCAAGAAAATTTAAATCTTTATGCTGACTTAAAAAATCTGTCTCATCCTGAAGAAACTTTCAAGAAGCTATTAGCTTTAACAGGTCTCTCCCCTTTTACCAATCGTTTGGCTGGACGCTTGTCTGGAGGAATGAAACAAAAATTGGGATTAGCCTGTGCCTTGCTAGGAACACCACAAGTCTTGGTTCTGGATGAACCTGGCGTTGGTGTTGATCCGATTTCAAGGCGAGAATTGATGAGGTTAGTATGTGATTTGTCAAAAAATGGAATGAGTATTTTATGGTCAACCTCTTATTTGGATGAAGCAGCACACTTTGATAATGTTCTTTTATTAGATGAGGGAAAATTACTTTATAACGGTAGACCTGAAGAATTAACGCGACAAATGAAGAACAATGTCTTTTTAATGAAGAAAAAAGGGATCTCTGCCAGAGCATTACTTCGAGAAGTTTTAAAAGGAAAAAATCCCGTTACAGATGCCGTCATTCAGGGAGATGCCGTACGCATTGTAACATCGGATAAAAAAACAAAAAAAGCATTTCAAAGCTTTCTCACACCTGTTCAACCTCGGTTTGAAGACGCCGTCATTGGTGTTTTAGGAGGAGCACCGATGGGAGAATCAAAAGTTGCTGGACAAATTAAAGTTAAAAACACAACACATTTTATGATTGAAGCTGAACATTTAACAAAAAAATATGGAACATTTACAGCAGCTGAAGATATTACCTTTAAGATTCCTAAAGGTGAAATTTTTGGACTTCTCGGTCCTAATGGGGCCGGAAAATCGACTTCTTTTAAAATGATGTGTGGTCTGAGTAAACCAACAAGCGGACGAGCTTTTATTAATGGAGTAGATATGCGGCTTCATCCGGAGAAAGCACGAGAACAACTAGGATATATGGCACAAAAATTTTCTTTATTCAGTCCCTTAACTGTTATACAAAATTTACATTTTTTCTCAGGAATCTATGGATTAAAATCTAATAGTCAAGAAAAGCGCATTCAAGAAATGATAGATGTTTTTAAACTAGAGCCTTATTTAACATCACGCGCTGGTGATTTACCACTTGGATTTAAACAGCGATTAGCCCTCGCCTGCGCAATTATGCATAATCCTTCTATTTTATTTCTGGATGAACCAACCAGTGGCGTTGATCCCCTGACGCGGCGGGAATTTTGGAAACATATCAATGCTATGGTAGAAAAAGGAGTGACAGTCATGGTTACAACTCATTTTATGGATGAAGCAGAATATTGTGATCGTATTGCTCTTATTTATCAAGGAAAAGCAATAAAAATAGGAACTCCGGTTGAAATTAAAAAGACAAATGAAACAATGGAAGATGCTTTTATTAGAACGATCTTAGAATACAATAAGAGGTCTCAGATATGAAGGTTTTAAAAGCGCTAATTCAAAAAGAATTTTTTCAAATTATTCGGGATCCCAGTAGTATCCTTATAGCATTTATTCTCCCTTTTATTTTAATTCTTATTTTTGCAACAGCTATTAGTTTAGATAACAATAATATTCGTGTCGGTTTATTGATTGATGGTTATAAAAATGAGATGAATGATTTGATTGCCGGATTTGAACAAACACGATACTTAGATGTTACGCGTTATACAAGCCGCCAAGAAATGGAAAAAGCTTTAATGAGTGATAAAATCAAAGCTATGATTATTTTCCCCAGTGATTTTTCAAGAATACTTCAGAGAGGACAAAACGCAGCACCTATCCAGTTAATTACGGATGCGACAGATCCTAATATAGCAACTTTCGTAGCGGCTTATGTTCAGAGCTTGGTTTTAAACTGGATGAAAATTTATGGCCAAGAAAAAGGAGGTAATTTTTCTTCTCTGATTGAAATAGAAAATATTGTTTGGTTCAATCCGGAATTAAAAAGCCGCAATTTTATTTTACCTGGCTCGATTGCTATTATTATGACATTAGTTGGCATGATTCTAACAGCTTTGGTTGTTGCTCGAGAATGGGAACGTGGCACGATGGAAGCTCTTTTAACAACACAAATGACAAAATTAGATTTAATTATGGCAAAATATGTGGCTTATTATGGTTTGGCGATGTGTTCAACTATTTTTTGTACATTTCTGGCCATTGTCATCTTTGATATTCCTTTTCGAGGCTCTTACTTCGTTTACTTTATAACGACCAGTTTATTTATTTCAACTTCTCTAGGACAAGGTTTTATTGTTTCGACTTTTTCAAAAAATCAATTTTTATCTTCCATTACAGCAGCGGCTTTTGGCTTTTTGCCAGCGGTTATGCTGTCTGGTTTTCTGTTTGAAATTCCAAGTATGCCAAATGTCATCCAATGGATAACCTATATTATTCCTGCTCGTTATTATGTCCCAAGCATTAACAACCTTTATATGGCGGGAACCGTTTGGAGTGTTTTGATACCTCAAAGTATTTTCTTGCTTATCAATGGATTGTTGTTGTTTATGATTTTATATCATATGACAAAGCGGAGGTTAGACGCATGAAGTATTCTTTTCTTTCTCGTTTGTCTCGCATTTGGGCACTTATTATCAAAGAGTTTCAAATTATTTGGTCTGATCCTCGTAATCGAATTATGATTATTTTACCTCCTTTGCTGCAAATGACATTATTTGCTTTTTCGGCAACTTTAGAGGTCAACAACATATCCATGCTTGTCTATGATAAAGATAACACACAAATTTCAAGAGCTCTAATAGATAAATTTGAAAATACCCCTATTGTCAAAAAAGTCTATCATGTTGATAATCAACAGGATATGATTAACCTTATTGATCAACAAAAAGTCTATTTAGCCGTCACAATTCCAAACGATTTTACTAAAAACATCTATAGAGGAACATCTGCAAAGGTTCAATTTATTCTTGATGGACGGAAATCAAACGCGGCTCAAATTGTTCAAAATTATGCAACTCAGATTATCAATAATTATCAGTCAGAAATTTTAGGTATTACCCCTCCTGCTTCGAGAATAACGATTGACATTCGAAATTGGTATAATCCAAACCTTGATTATCAATGGTTTATCGTCATTTCTTTAACTGGAATCTTAGCTATGGTCATGACACTGTCTATTACGGCTTTAGCTGTCGCTCAAGAAAAAGAGCTTGGAACTTTTGATCAAATTATCGTTTCTCCTTTGAAGCCCTATGAAATTTTAATCGGAAAGACAATTCCGGCGATTATTATTACTTTACTTGACGTGACAATTATGGTCGTAGCTGCTTTATATTTATTTCATATTCCTCTGATGGGTTCTATTTTTATGCTTTATGGATGTATGACTGTTTTTCTTCTCTCTATTGCCGGCATAGGACTTTTTATATCTACTCTTTGTCAAACACAACAACAAGCTATTTTAGGCGTCTTTGCTTTTCTGGCTCCAACAGTTTTATTATCCGGTTTTGTCACGCCTATTGAAAATATGCCTCTCTATTTCCAAAAATTTGCTTATATCAATCCACTGACTTATTTTTTTAGACTTATGAAGGGTATTTATTTAAAAGATTTTCCTCTTGAAAATATTTGGATGAATACTTGGCCATTACTGATTATCGCCCTCATTACGCTTACTTTTGCTGGATGGTTTTTCAACAAAAAATTAGATTAATTTTTTTCATTCCCCTTGATTTTTATAAAAGTCGACTTACATAGATTTATATAAACAAAAGGAGGATAAAATGTCACATAAAAATTTAACTCACATGCAAAACAAAGCAATGCAACAATCAAAATCTGAAGATATTCAAAATGAAATCAATCGCATTTTTAATCATCATTTAAAAGGTTTTGTCACACCTTGGACTGATATGAACGATCAAGCATTATTGGAACCAGATATTGAGGTTCGAGATACTTCAAAAGCTGTGAAAGTAATGGCTGAGCTTCCTGGTATGAATCCTGAAGATTTGGAAATCAATGTGTCAAAAGACGGATATATGACAATTTCTGGAGAGAAAAAACACGAACGTGAAGAAGAAGGTGAAGGTTACTATTTTTCAGAGCGTTCTTATGGAACAGTTCAAAGAACAATTCCTTTACCAACAGAAATTGATGTAGATAAAGTAACGGCGGATTTTGAAAATGGCGTTTTGAAAGTTAATATTCCTAAATTACCCGTTGCTCAAAATAAAGTTAAAAAAGTGACTGTAAAAAAGTCTAAATAGACGATAAGTGATGTCTTGTATAAGCTAAAATTTGATGAGCCGTCTCTTGAGGATAAGATGTTTTCAAAAAACAAGCAACCTCTTGAGCGGCTTTTTCAAACAGGTAGATAAGTCTCTCTAAAGTTTCTTTTTGTTCAATATAAGAAGTTGTTTTATACGTTTTTTTAAGCTCGTTCCAAATATCTTTAGCAATAAATTTTTCTAAATATTTCGCATTCTTACCGACTGAAACAGAAAAACTATTTTCAAAGCCAACCTTCCAAGACAGCATTCGAATAAGCTCTTGGCGCAGTAATTGTAAATGATCTGCTGCATATAAAAACTCTTGTCGGCAAACTCCTTTTACAACATACGGGACAAGCCACCAAAATTCATTACAACAATCTATAAAAAAGCTCTCCGAGGGTTTTTGAACCAGCCACTTTTTATCTGTCGGTATTGGAGGATTCTTTACTAAACCGTCTTTGTCTAGAAGAATTCGTGTTAATGTATCATTATTTAAATATTTTTCTATTTCTTCTATCGGTATCAACATTAAATCTATTCGATTTTCATCTTCAAAAAGCATTAAGTAAGTAAACCAACCGTTTAAAGATGGAGCAAATAAACTCATTGCCTCAGGCTTTTGCATAATCATCTTTTTTCCGAAGACTGAAAGCCATTTATCATCTCTAAGAAAAGAAGATAAATTTCGAACTAAAAAAACAATATCAAAATCCTGAAAAGAATCTGGTGAAACTGCCGAATTAACACGAGAACCATTCATTCCAACCACGCGAATACGATCATCTTTTCGCGCGACTTCTAAAACTAAATTTATTATCTCCGCCTCAGAACGCATTTTTTAATAGGGCTTTTTTCTTTCTGATTGATACCACTTTTGCATTACTTGAACAGCTTCAGGCATTTTTAAATGATGAATTTGAATAGGATCTTGCTCATAAAAAAGCTTATCTCGAAAACCTATATCATCAGCATCATAACGATCACACGCATAATAAATTTCTTTAATATTGGCCCATTTTGCTGCATTTAAGCACATCGGGCATGGTTCACAAGATGTGTAAAGAATAGCTCCGCTTAAATCATGGCTTTTAATTTTAGAACAAGCTGCTCGAATAGCCGTCACTTCTGCATGTGCCGTCGGATCTTGGCAAGGAACAACCAAATTATGGGCAATAGCTAAGATTTCTCCATCTTTAACAATAACGGCGCCAAAGGGAGAAGACCCCTCCTCTACTGAACGAGCACTTTCTTCAACTGCTATTCTCAAATAATCTTCATGTGTCATTTTAAGCCTCCTTTATCTTTTTCTGAAAACGCTGTCCTTTTCCGAAACGAGAAATAATCTCGTACCCAATTGTCCCTACGTCCTTAGCCATTTCATCTGCTGTATAAAAAGAATTTAGAACATCTATAAAATCTCCAGGTTTTAAATCTGTTGCTTCTGCCATATCACACATCGTGCTATCCATACAAATTCGTCCTAAAATAGGTAAACGCTTTTGATGCCAATAAAAGCCCCCCTTACCTTCTCCCAAAGAACGGAATAAACCATCTCCATAACCTAAACTAATAACAGCCAAATGCATATCTTTAGGTGCTTGAAAAGTCGCTCCATAACTAACATATTCTCCCTTGGGTAAAACAGCTGTTTGTAAAACAGCCGCTTTTATAGACATGACTGGACGAATATTCGTTTTAAATGCGTCAGAACGATTGATACCGTATAATAAAGCACCAATCCTTACCATGTCCTGTAAATACGAAGAACCTAATAAAAAACCCTCTGAGGCAGATAAAGAAAATTTTGCATTAGGAAAAAGATGTTTTAAGGATTGAAATCGTTCTAGTTGTATTTTATTTAAAGGATGAGCTGTATCATCTGCACAAGCTAAGTGAGACATAACAAGCGATGCTTTTTTTCTTTGAGATATTGTTAACTCATTAATTTCATTAGTTCTTAATCCTAGCCGATTGAGGCCCGTCTCTATCATTAAAGCATAGCTTTCATCCGTTACAGAAGTCCACCACTGAACATCCTCTAATGTCGATAGAACGGGAATAAGATGATTTTTTATTATTTGAGATAATTCGTTCTCTCCAATTCCTTGCAAAATATAAATATCTGCATTTGGTACGAATGAACGAATAAGCTCTCCCTCTTTTGCATAAGCAACAAAGAAAACAGAACAATTGTCTTTTAATGTTCGCACAACATCTAACGCTCCTATTCCATAGGCGTCATCCTTCACAGCACAAGCTATTTGAACACCACTTCCAAAGCTTTTTAAAAAATTATAATTATGCTTAACTGCAGTTAAATCTATTTCTAGGACAGGTTCTATTGATGTTTTCATTTTCCTTTTACTCCATAGCCTGTCTTAACACTTCACTACATTTGTGTCAAAGAAAAATTAAGAATGTTCATGTGTCCGAAGAGCCGTCAAAGAAAATGGATATCTACGATGATAAGAACGAACCAAATACCACATACGTTCTCTATTACCATTCTTTTTATGCTGCCATATTTCTTTTGCTAACTCATTTCGATATAAAATATCGCATTCTTCATCATATGGAATTGTAAAAGAAGTATTATGAGTAGATGAAAATACTTTTACTTGATAATTAAAATCTTGCCTCATATTTTATTCCTTTTTTATTGAAAATAATTTATTTTATCATAAGCTATTATTTTGTCAAGTTTTATCAAAAAAAATATTAAATCTAGTTTTAAAAAGTTTATACAATGATTTAGTCCAAGAAATGAAAAATGCATTTTTTAATTTATTTATATTCAAAAAAAGACGGAAGTAAAATCCTTCCGTTTTTTTTTTTTTTTTAATAAGGCTTAAAAAAAGAGAAAGAAAAAGTGCGGCAATTATCCGAAACCCGTATGGGAAAAAGACCCGGCAAGACGAAACGAAGCCTTGGACTGCCGAGTTTATGCTCGTGCCGGAGCTGCAATTTATGGTCTTGACCGATTAAGTGAAAAGGCATGGCAAGAGTTAGAGGCCGTTATTCCGGCTAAAAGCTCGGTTGTTCCGGTTCAAAAGAAAAAACGATTTATTCAAATGCAACCAACAAAGGTGGATAATCCATGGTTATAGATAAAGAAATACTTAAAACACGATTGGCTGAGGCAGAAGAAGCCTACCATAAACTGCTCATCGGAGCCAAGGAAGTCTCGGTTAATGTCGGCAATTTCGGTTCGGTGACCTACAACCAAACCTCACGAGCGGCTTTGGAAAGTTATATCTCAAGTCTAAAATCTCAAATTGCGGCGGCCGAAGGTAAAACGACAACCTCTCGCAGACGTATGATAAAGGTGGCATTCTAATGACAGACACATCACATAAATCAGCCTCGCACTCTTTACGAGAGATTGCTTCTTGGCTCCCCGGACGTGGGTCGGCGGACAGCGACCTATTACCGGAATTAAATACAATTGTTGCCCGTTCAAGGAATTTGGCCCGTAATCATGGTGTGGCTTCGGGTGCGATGCAAACCTTATCCGATAACATTGTCGGTACAGGGTTTCGTTTGTCAGCTAAACCTGATTATAAGGCATTAGGAAAAACTAAAG
>CALXXX010000035.1 GCA_944392795.1 uncultured Alphaproteobacteria bacterium
TCATCGGAACATTCGTAGCTCGCAACATTACATCATGAATCGTCTCGTTCGCCTTATGCCTGTTCATCGCATAGCTAAAACCTGATAATGCTGCTATACTCAATACACCTATAATAGCCAACACCCCTAATATCTCGATCATACTGCGACCAGATTGAAATTTCTTCTTTACAGCAAATGAGTAATCACAAATAAAACTTTTTATAAAATAAAACATGTTGAGCATCCTAATAAACTTATTCTCTTATGAGAGATTAACATTTTTTTAGTTATTTTTAAAGAAAAAAAATATATTTTCCTTTTAGAGAAATAAAAAAGCTCTTCTTTTGAAGAGCTTTTTTAAACCAAGGATAGCGGAGCTTATTAGTACATACCTCCCATACCACCCATACCTGGCATGCCACCCGCGGCAGCATTTTTACCACAGGAACATTCATCTTCCGGCTTATCACCCACCATAGCTTCTGTTGTAATCAGCAAGCTAGCGACAGAAGATGCGCCTTCTAAAGCTGTTCTAACCACTTTAGTCGGGTCAACAATACCTGAGTCAAACATATTTGTATACTCATCCTTTTGAGCATCATAACCCATATTGGTATCATATTTTTCCAACAGTTTTCCAACAACAACAGCGCCATCCTCACCCGCATTTGAAACGATTTGACGCAATGGAGCCTGAATTGCTCGACGAATAATATCAACACCAACACGTTGGTCATCATTGGCTGGTTTTAAGCTTTCCAATGCACGTGTTGCATACAATAAAGCAACACCACCACCAACGACAACACCTTCTTTAACAGCAGCACGTGTTGCATGTAAAGCATCATCAATACGATCTTTCTTTTCTTTGACTTCAACTTCAGTTGCTCCACCGACTTTAATAACGGCTACGCCGCCGGATAACTTAGCTAAACGTTCTTCTAATTTTTCACGATCATAATCAGAAGTTGCTTGTTCTGCTTGCATTCGAATTTGTTTAACACGAGCTTCAATTAAGTCTTTATCTCCTGCACCATCAACAATAGTTGTGTCTTCTTTCGTAATATTGACTTTCTTAGCTGTTCCAAGCATGTCAATTGTCACTTCTTCCAACTTAATACCAAGCTCAGAAGAAATAACTTGTCCTTTTGTTAAAATAGCAATGTCTTCCAACATAGCTTTTCTACGATCACCAAAGCCCGGAGCTTTAACAGCAGCGACTTTCAATCCACCGCGCAACTTATTAACAACTAAAGTCGCCAAAGCTTCTCCTTCTACATCTTCCGCAATAATTAACAACGGACGACCCGTTTGAATAACAGCTTCCAAAACAGGAATCAATGCTTGCAAATTCGATAATTTCCCATCGTTAATTAAAATATAAGGATTTTCTAAATCCGCGACCATTTTTTCTGGGTTTGTAATGAAATACGGAGATAAATAACCACGGTCAAATTGCATTCCTTCGACAACCTCTAATTCTGTTTCCATGCCTTTAGCATCTTCAACCGTAATCACACCTTCATTACCGACCTTTTGCATAGCTTGTGCGATATAATCGCCGATAGAACGATCTCCGTTAGCTGAAATAGTTCCAACTTGAGCAATTTCTTCTGGTGTCGATACTTTTTTAGAACGAGACTTAACATCTTCAATCACAGCACTGACAGCCATATCAATTCCGCGTTTTAAGTCCATAGGATTCATACCAGCTGCGACTGCTTTACATCCTTCCCGAACGATAGATTGCGCTAAGACTGTTGCTGTTGTTGTTCCGTCCCCGGCGATATCAGCTGACTTAGATGCCACTTCACGCACCATCTGAGCTCCCATATTTTCAAACTTATCAGCCAGCTCAATTTCTTTAGCAACAGAAACACCATCTTTTGTAATTCGAGGAGCACCAAATTGTTTTCCTAAAACGACATTACGCCCTTTTGGGCCTAAAGTAACTTTAACTGTATCAGCTAAAATATCAACGCCCTTCAACATTTTATTGCGGGCTTCTACTCCAAATTTAATTTCCTTTGCAGGCATTGTTCTATCCTTTCCTTATTAATCTTCCAAAACGCCTAAAACGTCTGATTCTCTCATAATGAGGAGATTTTCTCCGTTTATTTTAATTTCTGTTCCGGCCCATTTCCCAAATAAAATACGATCTCCTTCCTTTAAGGTCATCGTTACAAGCTTACCTTCATCATCTCTTCCTCCCGGTCCGACAGCAACAATAACACCTTGCGAAGGTTTTTCTTTAGCTGTATCCGGAATAATCAATCCGCCAGCCGTTTTATTATCTTCCTCAATCCGTTTGATAACAACACGATCAAGTAATGGTCTAAACTTCATTTTCTTTCCTTTCCTTTGTTTTATTCAAAACTGCTAGCCTACTATATCCAAAAGGCTGTGATTATCAGATAGTATGATTTTTACTATTCGTCAAGTAAAAGACTTTTATTTTTTTAAAATAATTTAAAAAGGCTCTAGCTTTTTCCTAAAAACTCCGCTAGCATACTCCCATTATATTGAAAAGGGGGAAAATATGCTCGATAACATTGAATTTATCATACCATGCGGGGGAAAAAGTACTCGTAATTACCCACATTCTAAAGGCTTACCACATAAATGCCTTTTACCTTTTGGTTCTATGCGCCTCATTGATTATGTCTTGAAAGAAATTTTTGATATAGGCGGAAGACATATTACAATTGTATGTTCTTCTCAAAAAGTCATAGATGACTTTAAAGAAGCCCTTAAACCATGTCCTGAGATTGAAGAAAAACTTCGCGCTGCTGGTCGCTCACACATTGCAGATGCCTTAAAAGCGACAGAAATTCCTCAAGACGCTGATATTAAATACGTCATTCAAAGTAAACCTCTTGGCACGTCTCACGTATTAGGTTTAGCTCACCGTGTTTCTAAAGATAGACATGCAGTCATGTATTTTCCTGATGATTTATACATCAACAAAAATCCACAAAACACGCATTTAAAAAAGCTTGTCAGTGCTTTTTTAAAAAATGAAAAACAAATTTTAATTACAGGCATGTACCGTGATGATGTCAGTAATAACGCTATTATTGAAAACGGAAGACTTATTGAAAAACCCAAAAATCCGACTAATCACATCGGAGGTATTTCTCCCATGGTCATTCCAAAACCTGTTTTAGACTATATGATGGAGAAAGTAGAACCTTTAGAGGATGGCACTTTCAAACCATCTCTAATCGGAAATGAATGGGTTTATACAGACGGCATCAACGGTTTTCTAGATGAGCGTGGAGAGAAAAATCCACATGAGCTGCGTATGTTTTTAAAAGATGATGATGATGCGTTTATGGATACGGGCACTTTACCTCTTTATGAACATGCTATGCTGCTTGCTTTGTTAACAATGTCAGTTTTTAAAGATGAGCATTGTGCTTTTGCAAAAGCCCTACTGGATAAAATAGAGTAAGAACTTTTTTATATTCTGAAGTTATAATAAGAACAGCATAATAAGAACAGCTAAAATTGAATAAGGATAAATTTTACAAAGAGAGTTTAAAAATATTTTGAAAATTAAAAGAAGAAGTGAAAAATTTTAAATCTCTCTCCGACATTTTCTTATAAAAAATTTTAGGGAGGAAGAGTAGATTTACATCCATTATCAATCAGATACCCCTTTCCTTCTATATATCCACAATTTGACTGAAGAGGCCAATAATAAATACAGGCCCATTTAGTATTTGGACCATAAGCCACTTGACAATAATTATCTCCACCACAGCCATACTCCATAACTTCTCCTTCAGTATAACCTACTGTAATTTGCCAAGTCCATCCACATTTTTCACATAATTCTTTATCATTTGCGGCACTTTTATCACATATAAAACACTCTCCGACCGTAGTACCGCATGTATTACCTTCAGCGCAACACCAACTATCTTCTCCGATAGAACAAGAGACAGGTGTTTCATCTGGACAAGAGGTCTTACACACTGTGCAACCGTTTTCATCTG
>CALXXX010000036.1 GCA_944392795.1 uncultured Alphaproteobacteria bacterium
GAGGGGAATGGTGTAATGGGGACACCTGTTGTCAAGGGGACACGACATGTGCGAATGGTGTTTGTTGTCCGAATCCGATTGTAGAGGATTGTCCAGATCCATGTACTTATATGGATGTTGATGAGAGTGGATGTCCAGCGTGTATTCCCGTAGATTGCCCTGAGGGACAGACTTGTAATTCTGAAACAGGTTCCTGCGAAGGAAAATGCTCTGAAGACGAGCCAATTTTTTGTTCTATTGGAGAAGAAACTTGGTGTTGTGCCGAAGGAAGTACCTGTGGTTCAACATCAGGACAATGCTGTATAGATGGGAATTGTTGTAATGGTACTCTTTATTCTAGAAAAGGCTCTTTTTCTTATGTATTAATTGCATCTGATAATTTTAAAGATACACAAGGTTGTAAAGATTGGGAGGAAAAGGCGAGTTCAACACAATATTATTGTTGTCCTGAGGGACAAGAATTAAAGGCTTTGACGAATGTTTGGATTTATGATGGTCATCCTTGCGGTTCAAGAAAACTAACTCAGACAATTTATAAATGTTGTTCAGGTAGTGTCACAACAACACAGAGCTGTTATGGAGGATATGAACCACCGTGTGGTTCTGATGATCTTTTATTAGAGACATATCAAACATGTTATTAGAGCATGACAAAAAGGCTTATTAACTTTTATCATAAAAAGGCCGGTAGTTTTAACTAACTAAAAACAAAGTACTTGCAATTTGGAATGGAATCGTGTATATAATGCTTTGCATAACGCACGCAGAAGTCCGCAAGGGCGGGTGTTCCGTCTAAAGCGCTCCGGTGTTTGAAAGGGTTTTCAAATTACTCTTCTGCGGAGGAATAACTGGAAAAGAAAGGATTTTAAAATGTCTATTCCCACATTTACTATGCGTCAGCTGATGGAAGCAGGCGTTCATTATGGTCACCATACACGTCGTTGGAACCCTAAAATGGGTCCTTATATCTTTGGTTCTAGAGACGGTGTTCATATCTTAGATTTATCTCAAACAGTACCAGCTTTGAATCGTGCTTTGGAAGCAATTCGCGACGTCGCTGCAAAAGGTGGAAAAGTTTTGTTCGTCGGAACAAAAAATCAAGCTTCTGATATTGTGAAAGAAGCTGCTTCTCGTTGCGGCGCTTATTATGTCAATCATCGTTGGTTGGGCGGTATGTTAACAAACTGGAAGACGGTTTCCGGTTCTATTAAACGTTTAAAAGAAATTGAAGCAAAAGAAGAAAAAGGTGAACTTGAAGGTTTAACAAAAAAAGAGCGTTTAAATTTAACACGTGAACGTGAAAAACTTTTTGCTTCTTTAGGTGGTATCCAAGATATGAATGGTCGTCCAGACATTATGTTTGTGATTGATACATTAAAAGAACAATTAGCTATTAAAGAAGCTAACCGTTTGGGTATTCCTGTTGTTGCTATTTGTGACAGTAACTCTAATCCAGATGACATTGACTATGTCATTCCAGGTAATGATGATGCAATTCGTGCTATTCAATTATACTGTGATTTAGTTTCAGCTGCCGTTTTGGACGGTATGCAGGAAGAGTTAGCTGCTGCAGGTGTTGATTTGGGTGCTTCTGAAGAAGCTCCAGCTGAAGCAGTTGTTGCAATTGAAGAAACAGAGGAAAAAGCGGCCGAATAAGGTCTCTTTTAAAGTAAATGCGAGGGCGGCGGCAAACAGTCGCTGCCCTTTTTTAACTCAACTTTTAACAAAAGGATAAAAAAATGGCAGAAATTACAGCAGCGCTCGTAAAAGAGCTTCGTGAAAAGACCGGCGCCGGTATGATGGAATGTAAAAAAGCATTGAATGAGACAAATGGCGATTTAGAACAAGCTATTGATTGGTTGCGTAAAAAAGGCTTGTCCGTTGCAGCTAAAAAAGCGGGTCGTGTAGCCGCTCAAGGTTTAGTCGGTGTGAAGGCAAATGGTAAAAAAGGCGCAATTGTCGAATTAAACTCTGAAACAGATTTCGTTGCTAAAAATACAGAGTTTCAGGATTTTTTATCTCATGTGGTCGATACAGCTTTAGCTGACGGTGATTTAGAGGCCGAAAAAGAAGCGTTGACAAATTTGATTGCAAAAATTGGCGAGAATATGTCTTTACGCAGAACACAAGTTTTGTCTGTCGACAATGGTATTGTTGCTTCTTATATGCACAGTCAACAAGCTCCAGGTCTTGGAAAAATTGGTGTTTTGGTTGCTTTAGAGTCTACGGCTCCGGCAGATAAATTAGCTGAGGTTGCAAAACAAATCGCAATGCATATTGCTGCTTCTGCTCCAAAATTTTTAGATGTTGCCTCGGTTGATCCTGCGGCTGTTGCTCATGAGAAAGCTATTTATTCAGAGCAAGCGAAGGCCTCTGGTAAGCCTGAAGCTATTATTGAAAAAATGGTTGAAGGTCGTATTCGTAAGTATTATGAAGAAGTTGTCTTGATGGAACAAGCTTATATTATGGATCCAGATAAAAAAGTGAAAGATATTTTAGCTGAAGCATCAAAAAATTTAGGAACACCTGTTGAATTAAAAGGATATGTCCGTTATGCTTTAGGTGAAGGCATTGAGAAAAAGAACGAAGACTTTGCTGCAGAGGTGAATGCCCAGCTGAATAAATAGTCTTCTGAAGAGAAGGACTGAAATAATGACAGACGACCCCCAATATCGACGCATTTTGTTGAAAGTATCTGGCGAGGGGCTTATGACAGGCGCAGAAGCGTTGGATCGAGAAAAGCTCTACCGTCTTGCTAATGAAATAAAGAATGTTCGACAAATGGGGGTCGAGCTGTGTTTGGTCGTGGGCGGAGGTAATTTCTTTCGAGGGGCTCAAGGAGCTTTAAAAGGCTTCGATCGTGTGACCGGCGACTATATCGGTATGCTGGCAACGGTGATGAATGCGTTGGCATTAGCGGAGATTTTAGAAGAAAATGGTGTTTCATCTCGGATTTTTACTGCATTAGCTATTGAAGGTGTCGGTGAAGTTTTTAATCGTAAGAGAGCTTTAACTGCTTTGAAAAAAGGAGCAGTTGTTATTTTTGCGGCAGGAACTGGTAGTCCCTTTTTTACAACAGACACATGTGCCGCCCTAAGAGCAAGTGAAATGAAGTGTGATGCTTTCTTTAAATCAACTCAAGTAGATGGTATTTATGATAAAGACCCTCGGAAATTTTCTGATGCAAAGCGGTATGAACATTTAACTTATGCTGAAGCTTTAGCTAAGAAGTTGGCGGTGATGGATTTGACGGCAATGAGTTT
Organism: uncultured Alphaproteobacteria bacterium; assembly: GCA_944392795.1. Lineage (GTDB taxonomy): Bacteria > Pseudomonadota > Alphaproteobacteria > CAAHEQ01 > UBA3637 > CALXXX01. Next base: position 3,264 of record CALXXX010000036.1, read on the forward strand.
GGCGGAAACGAATCATTTACCTGTTGTCGTATTTAAACAAGAAGAAGGTATTTTAACAGAAGTCCTTTGTGGTCGTGGCACATTTACCGTGATGGATGACCTTCAGTAGGATTGATGGGAAAAAACTAAAAAAAAGAGAGGAACTGATGAGTTATAATGAATTAAAACAAGATATGCAGGTACGTGTTCAAAAGTCAATTGAGTCTTTAAAAAAGGATTTTTCAGGCTTAAGAACGGGTCGTGCTTCGACGGGTTTGTTGGATAGTATTATGGTAGACGCTTATGGTTCAATGGTTCCTATCAATCAAGTTGGTAATGTCAGTGTGCCTGAGGCACGGATGTTGTCTGTTAATGTATGGGATAAAAATTTACTGAAACATGTTGAAAAGGCAATTCGAGAATCTTCTCTTGGTTTAAACCCAATGAATGATGGTGTTCAAATTCGTATTCCTCTTCCTCCTTTATCGGAAGAACGTCGTGTCGAGCTGACTAAAATTGCCGGGAAGTATACAGAAGAAGCACGTATTGCTGTTCGTAATATTCGTCGAGATATTTTAGACAAGATTAAAAAGATGAAAAATGATGGTGAAATTTCTGAAGATGATCAAAAGCGCTATGAAGAAGATGTTCAAAAAATGACGGATAAAGCTATTGAAGAAATGGATGAGTTATTAAAAGTTAAAGAAGGCGAGATTAAACAGGTCTAAGATGACAAAGAAGCTCAATCATCTTGGGATTATTATGGATGGCAACGGGCGGTGGGCAACCGCTCGTGGTTTAGCTAGGACAGAGGGGCATAAGGCAGGCGCAAAAACGGTTTCTCGTATTTTGGAGGCATGTCAGAAGCGAGATATTCACTATGTGACATTGTATGCTTTTTCGACAGAGAATTGGAAGCGCCCGGCAGGTGAAGTAAAAGTTTTGATGGATTTATTTAATGACTATTTAGATAAAGACGTTGCGGAACTTCAGAAAAAAGACATTCGCATTCATTTTATTGGAGATAGGTCTCGTTTTTCACCGGAAATACAAAAGAAAATGAAGCGCATAGAAGAGAAGACGCGCGGAGACGAGACATATCATTTAATTTTAGCATTGAGCTATAGCGGACGTGATGAGCTTGTTCGCGCGATGAAACAATTTGGAAAAGATATTTGTTTTGGAAAGAAACAGCCAGAAGAATTGACGGAAGAAAGCTTCTCTTCTTATTTGGATACAGCAGGTTTACCGGATCCTGATTTAATTATTCGCACCAGTGGAGAACAGCGGATAAGTAACTTTTTATTATGGCAAATGGCTTATTCAGAGTTTTATTTTACCTCTGTTTTATGGCCTGATTTTTCAGAAAGTGATTTAGATGAGGCAATAGACTCATTTGAAAAACGCGAACGTCGTTATGGTCAACTTCTTTAAGACAAAAGTTCTCTTTTAAAGCCGCTATAACCAGAATATGATTTTTGAACAGTAGAGTTGTGTGTTTCGTAAGAAACGCTTTGACAAAGGGTGGAGAGTTCTTTATACTTTTAGCGAAGTTTAACAATAAAAAGAGAAAATCATGAAAAGTAATTTAGCTTTACGCATTTTTTCAGCTTTAATATTAGCGCCAATCGTTTTAGGTGCTGTTTTTTTCGGTGATCCTGCTTATAATTTGCTTATTGCTGTCATCGGTAGTGCAATGGCTTGGGAATGGGAACATATGATTACGGGGAAAACATCTGCTGTTGCTGTTATTTTAGCATCTACAGCCACAATGATTTCTTTTGTCGGTGCGACTGTTCCGGCTTTATCATTGGCTATTATTGCGGTTGCAGCACTGTTAGTTTATGTAAAATCAGGTAAAAAACTTTTACTTTCCTTTGGTGTTTTTTATATCTGCATCCCTGTTATGAGCTTAATTTATATCGGGTATACGAATATGGAGTATTCTTTTGAAATGGTTCTATGGCTGATGTTTGTCGTTTGGGCAACAGATATTGGGGGATATGTTTTTGGTAAAAGCTTGGGAGGTCCTAAGTTGTTGCCTAAAATCAGTCCCAAAAAAACATGGTCAGGTCTATTAGGTGGTATGTTATTTGCCAGTATTGTTTCTTATTTCTTTGTTCTGGTGATGAATCAACATTTCGAAGGGCATTTATCTATGCCATTTTTTGTGATTTCTAGTGCTGTTTTGGCAGTTATTTCTCAAATGGGCGATTTATTTGAATCTCGGATTAAACGGTATTTAGATATTAAGGATTCGAGCAATTTAATTCCAGGGCATGGCGGCATTTTTGATCGGGTGGATGGTCTTTTATTCGCAGCACCGGTTGTTGCTTTATTTTTACTTTTTAGCAATTGAGGGTTTGATGAGTATTTTTATTTATTTACTTGCATTTGTTTTTGTTTTATCAATCGTTGTTATTGTCCATGAAGGAGGACATTTCTTTGTTGCTCGTATGTGTGGCGTGAAAGTGACGGTTTTTTCAGTCGGTTTTGGCAAAAAATTATGGAGCAGACGAGATAAAAAAGGAACTGAATGGCGTTTATGTGCTATCCCATTAGGCGGCTATGTTCAGATGCTTGGCGATGAGGATGCTGCCAGTATGAAGAAATCAGATAGCGGTCTTTCGGAAGAAGAAAAAAAGTATACTTTTATGGCACAGCCTCTCTATAAAAGAGCTCTGATTATTTTTGCCGGACCTTTTATGAATTATTTGTTTGCAGTTATAGGGTTGGCTTTGCTTTTTATGACAATCGGTCAAATGCATTTAACAGCTGAAGTTGGTGAGGTTATTCCAAACTCAATGGCAGAAGAAGCAGGGATTTTACCGGGGGATGTTATTGTTGAAATGAATAATCAGAAAATAGAAGATTTTTCTGATTTAAAACGGATGATTGTTGTCTCTAATTATGGCGAAGTTTTGACTGTTGTTGTTGATCGAAACGGACAAAGAATCGAGTTTGAAGTTTTACCAAAGCCTGTTGAAGGCGAAGCAGAAGGTGTTCCTTTGTTGGGCGTTCGTACTCGTTCTTATGCTGAAATGACTTATGAACGATATAATCCCATTATGGCTATCGGTAAAGCGGTAGAGACTGTTTATATCATTACTGTTGATACAACGGTTTATTTATGGCAGGTGATTACAGGTAAACGATCAGCTGATGATATGCGTGGCCCCGTTGGAATTGCAGAAGCGTCTGGAGATGCTGCCAAGGGCGGTGCTTTATCGATGTTTTTGTTTTTGATACAAGTCTCAATTGGAATTGGATTCGTTAATTTATTGCCGATTCCATTATTGGATGGAGGGCATTTGGCTATGTATGCTTATGAGGCAGTCATTCGTCGTCCTATGAGTGAAGCTCTTCAAAATGCTTTATTAAAAGTGGGCGTTGTTTTACTGTTAGCTTTGTTTGCTTTTACGTTATTTAAAGATATTCCACGCGTCGCGCAAAGGATGTTTGGGTTATGATAAAAAGACTGTGGTTTTTGGTTTGTTTTTTGTTAATTCATTTGACAGCTCAAGCTGATGTGACCGTCCGAACAATTCAAGTGACGGGCAATCAGCGTCTTGAACCATCCACAATTTTATCTTACTTGCCTTTTGAAAAAGGAGATACGATTACTTCTTCTGATTTGAATACTGCCTTAAAAGATTTGTATGGCACAGGCTTTTTCGATGATGTTGACATAGAGGAAAATGACGGAATATTAACTATTCATGTTAAGGAAAGGCCCATTATTAGCTATGTTGGTTTCGAAGGTAATGACAAAATAGATGAGGATGTATTAGCAGGAGAAATTCAAACAAAAGTGCGAGATGTCTATACGCCCACAAAGGTAAGAGGTGATGTGGCTCGATTGGAAACGATTTATAGACGTATGGGGCTTTTTTCGGCTAAGATTACGTCTGAGGTTGAGCAAAAAGATAAGAATCGTGTCGAGGTCATTTTTAGGATAGATGAGGGCCCTAAGAATTATATTCAAGACATTTATTTTAAAGGAAATAAGCATTTTTCTTCTTCCGAGCTTCAAGAAGTTTTAATGAGTAAAGAAAAACGTTGGTATCGTTTTTTATCAAGCACAGATACATATGATCCTGATCGTCTAAATTATGATAAGGAACTTTTGCGGCGCTTTTATCTTCGTAAAGGATATGTTGATTTCGATATCAAAGATATGGTTGTAAAAAAAGATGAAAAGACTGGAAATTTTATTATTACATTTGATTTAAATGAAGGGGAACGATATCGTTTTGGAACGGCAGCTATAAAAGTGAGCTTACCGGATGTTGATATGAAGAAGTTACAAAAGCAAATCGCTTTTAAAGCCGGTTCTTTTTATAATGCTGATTTGATTGAAGAGACAATTCAGAATATTACAGATGAGCTTGGTCGTCTTGGTTATGCATTTGTGGAAGTTTTGCCGGAGTTTGAAAAGAATAATAAACAGCATATTGTTTCAGTTGTTTTCCGGATTAAAGAAGGGGCTCGTGTTTTTATCAACAGGATTGATATTAAAGGCAACAGTCGTACTTTAGATAAGGTGATACGTCGAGAATTCCGTTTAAATGAAGGAGATCCGTTTAATACAGATAAGATCAGACGTTCTCGTCAACGGATAGAAAATTTAGGATATTTTGATAAAGTTGATTTAAAAACAGTTCCTGTTTCAAATGCATCGGATAAGACAGATGTTGCTGTAACGGTTTCAGAAAAATCAACCGGAGCTTTTAATGTTGGTGTTGGGTGGTCGACTTATGATGGTTTATTATTTGAAGTTGGCGTTCAAGAACGAAACTTTTTAGGAACAGGGAATGTCGTAGGAATTGTTGCTTCAACATCAGGCCGAGAAACACAAGTTGATTTGAGTTATACAGATCCCTATTTTATGGATATGCCGTTATCTGCGGGAGTGGATGTTTTCCATTTTACTCGAGATTATACGGATGATAGTTCTTATAAATGGAAGACAACTGGTGCGGCAGTTCGTTTTGGTTGGGATTATACAGAACGTTTCCGTCAGACGGTCAAATATACTTTACAATCAGACGATGTGACGGACATTGAACCAGATGCCTCTATTTATATTAAAGAGCAGGAAGGTAAAAGCTCGTTATCTATGATCGGGGAAGTTATGAGCTATGATACACGAGATAGTGTGTATAATCCGACAGAGGGCTTTTATACTTCTCTTGGATTTGATGTAGCAGGTTTGGGTGGAGATAATAAATTTGTTCGGGTCAATTGGAATGCCATGCAGTATTTTGAATTGACAGAAAGATGGGTTTTATCAGTGAGTGGAACCGCCGGTTATATTGTTGGAATTGCCGGAGAAGAGGTTCGGATTAACAATCGTTATTATTTGGGTGGTTCTACTCTTCGCGGTTTTGAAATCGGCGGTGTCGGAGCTAGAGATAAGGCGACGGGAGACAGTTTAGGAGGCGATTGGCGTTTAACAGCTTCGGCTCAGTTGATGTTCCCCTTAGGGTTGCCTTCTGAGTTTGGCATTCGAGGTAAGTTATTCGTTGACGCCGGTATGATTGGTAAACCGGATGGTCATTATGATTGGAATCAGGTTGATTATTCTAATAAACCTCGAGTATCTATCGGAACAGGTCTTTTATGGCAATCTCCGATGGGACCGATTAACATTGATTTGGGTTTCCCAATTGTAAAAGAAAAATATGATGAAAAAGAAGTTTTCCGTTTGAATTTCGGAACAGGTTTCTAATAAAAACAACTAAAAGGCGTTGGAGCTAAAAAAATAGAGGAGAGAAAATGGCGGATTCAAGATTTTTTAAAAAGGAAGGTCCTTTCACGTTAGCAGAGCTCGCACAAAAATGTGAGTGTGAGTTAGGTCCATATGCTCAACCAGATTTGGTTCTGGAAGATGTAAAAGGTTTAGAAGAAGCAGGACCAAAAGATCTAACATGGGCTTTTATCGCTTCCGTTCGTGACAGTTTGAAGAAATCTTCTGCTGGCGCTTGTATCACTTCCGAGAAGTTTGTAGAATATGTTCCAGAAGGGATGGCTGTTCTTTTGTCAAAAGATCCTCATCGTTCTTACGGGTTGGCAGCGCAGATGTTTTATCCGGAAAGAGTGGAAAGCTTTATTTCTCCAGAGGCTCATATTGATGAAACAGCTGTTCTCGGTGAAGGCTGTCGTGTAGAAGCGGGAGCATTTATCGGACCGCATGTTGAACTCGGAAAAGGCTGTCGTGTTGACGCTAATGCAGTCATCAGCTCTGGTGTTAAAATGGGCGATGGGTGTATTGTTGGAGCAAATGCTTCGGTGAGCCATTGTTTAGCCGGGAATAAAGTTTATATTTATCCCGGAGCTCGGATTGGTCAAGACGGTTTTGGGTTTGCTATGTCGGTTAAAGGACCTGTGAAAGTACCTCAGTTAGGACGAGTTGTTATTGGTGATGATGTAGAAATTGGTGCTAATACAACGGTTGATCGCGGTGCGATGGGAGATACGGAAATAGGTTCTGGAACACGCATTGATAATTTGGTTCAGATTGCGCACAATGTAAAATTAGGTCGCTGTTGCGTTATGGTTTCACAAGTCGGAATTGCCGGTAGTTGTGAGTTTGGCGATTTTGTCGTTGCAGCAGGACAAGCTGGTTTTGCCGGGCATTTAAAAGTTGGGACAGGTGCTCAGATAGGTGCTCAATCAGGTATTATGAAGGATATCCCAGCAGGAACAATCGTTATGGGAAGTCCAGCAGTACCTCATTTAGAATGGATGCGTATGAATGTATTATTGCAAAAGTTAGTTAAAGAGACAAAAAAGGGAAATAAAGATGTCTGAAGAACAAAAAGAAATGATTAAAGAAATCAACATTTATGAAATTATGAAAATGATTCCCCATCGGTATCCATTTTTATTAGTGGATAAAGTTGTGGATGTTATTCCGGGGCAATCAGGCGTTGGCATCAAAAACGTGACGATGAATGAACCTTTTTTCCAGGGGCATTTTCCTGAAAAGCCCGTTATGCCGGGTGTTTTGCAAATTGAAGCTATGGCTCAGACTTCGGGGATTATTGTTGTTTCCGAATTGCCAGAAGAAGAAAGAGGAAATATTGGTGTATTGTTTATGACAATTGACAATGTTAAATTTCGGAAGCCTGTTATTCCTGGAGATCGTTTAGAGTTTCATGTAAAGAAAGAGCGAGCTGTTCGAAATGTCTTTAAGTTCAGTGGCGAAGCCTATGTTGACGGTGTGTTGGTTTCTGAAGCCGTTTTCAGTGCCATGATTATGAAAAATAACTAAAGGAGAAGTAAATGACCCATATCCATCCTACAGCGATTGTTGATGCGAAAGCATGCATAGCCGACGATGTAGAAATCGGACCTTATTGTACGGTTGGCCCGAATGTAAAAATTGGCAAAGGAACACGTTTAATCTCTCATGCTGTGGTGACAGGATACACGGAAATGGGAGAAAACAATACGGTTTATCCTTTTGCTGCGATTGGAACTTTGGCTCAGCATGCTCGTAGCAATGCGCCGGATGCGAAGCTGATTATTGGCAATGGGAATACTTTTAGAGAACATGTGACAGCTCATGTTGGCTCGGATGTTGATCAAAAAATTACGATTATTGGTAATCATAATTTATTTTTAGTTGCTTCGCATATTGCACATGACTGTGTCTTAGGAGATAATATTATTATGAGTAATAATGCAACTTTGGCAGGACATGTTCATGTAGAAGACAGGGCGATTATAGGGGGCTTATCTGCCGTTTTACAGTTTGTTCGGATTGGTAAAGGTGCTATGATTGGTGGTATGTGTGGAATAGCTCAAGACGTTATTCCTTATGGGATTGTGATGGGTGGCGTTCGTTCTGGTTTGGATGGATTAAATTTGGTTGGTTTGCGTCGTTCCGGTGTTGAAGCTAAGTTAATTTTTAATTTGCAAAAAGCTTATCAAGATTTATTCTTTAATAAAGAAAAAAGCTTTACAGAACGAGTGGAAGAGTTAGAAAATAATCCTGAATATAAAGATAATCCGTTAGTTCAAGATGTTTTAACTTTTGTGAAAAATCCATCCAAATATAGCATCTTACAACCAGCGCAAGGTTAAAAGGAAAACATGAGAAAGGTTGGTATTGTCGCCGGAGGAGGAAAGCTTCCGTTAATGGTTATCGAAGCCTGTCAAAAGCAAGGCCGTCTTTTTCATGTTTTTGCTCTTAAAGGTCAAGCACGACCTGAAGATTATTCAAATAAATTACCAATCAGTTGGATAAGATTAGGTGATGTTGGAAAAGGTTTTTCAATTGCTAAACAAGAACAATGTCAAGATATTTTGTTGATTGGTTCTGTACGTCGTCCAAGCTTTTCAGAGATACGCCCAGATTGGAAAGGAGTTAAATTTTTGGCCAAAGCAGGGATAAAGTCTTTGGGAGATGATGGGTTGCTACGTGCAGTGATTGCAGAAATAGAAAAAGAGGGCTTTCATGTGATTGGGGCAGATAGTATTCTTTCTGACTGTTTGGCGCCTTTAGGTATTTATGGTCGTATCAAACCAGATAAAGAAGCAAAGAAAGATATTGCGCGCGGATTTGAGGTTGCTAAAGCTTTGGGTCATGTAGATGTTGGTCAATCAGTTATTGTTGCAGATGGGATTGTTTTGGCTGTGGAAGCAATAGAAGGAACAGATGCGTTAATTGCACGTTCCAAAGATTTACATCGCTCGGGGACGCAAGGTGTTTTGGTAAAAGTTAAAAAACCAAAGCAGGAAAGACGAGCCGATCTACCGACAATAGGGACACAGACAATCGAAAATGCAGCAGCGGCAGGCTTAAAAGGAATCGCTATTGAAGAAGGCAGCACATTTGTTGTTGATATGAAATCCGTTATAGAATTAGCAAATAGACTCGGTTTGTTTGTGGTGGGAGTGAATGCATCATGTCTGCAAGAAAAATAAAAGTTTTTTTAGCAGCAGGTGAGCCGTCCGGAGATTTATTGGCCGCTCGTTTAATGAGAGCTTTAAAAGCACAGACGAATGGGCTTGTCGAATTTGTTGGCGTTGGCGGTGAAGCGATGAGAAAAGAAGGAATGTCTTCTTTATTTCCTATTTCTGAGCTGTCTGTTATGGGCTTTTGGGAGGTTGTACCAAGTATTCCTCGTATATTGCGTCGCATTTGTGAAACAGTTGATGCGATCGAGCGAGAAAAGCCAGATATCGTTGTGACAGTAGATAGTTGGAGTTTTTCAAAGCAAGTTCATTTACGGATTCAAAAAAAGAAGTTACAAATCCCCCATATTCATTATGTTGCGCCTCAAGTATGGGCTTGGAAAGAAAAGCGAGCAAGGCAGATTAAAAAATGGGTTGATTATTTATTGTTGCTTTTACCGTTTGAAGAAAAATATTTTGCGCCATATGGAATGCCAATGACTTATGTCGGACATCCGGTTATTGAAGGGGGCGCTGATCAAGGAAATGCAAAGCGATTTTTAGAGGCACATGATTTAAGCTCAAGTGATTTGATTTTGACGGTTCTTCCGGGAAGTCGTAAAACAGAAATAAAATATTTGCTTCCAGTTTTTCGAGAGGTCATTGTTCGACTTATTCAAAAATATCCTCATTTACAAGTTGTTATTCCGACGGTTGAGACAGTCAAAAAACAAGTTAAAGCCGCGACAATGAGTTGGCCGGTTAAGCCTTTAATCGTGACCGGAGAGCAAGAGCGTTATGACGCTTTTGCAGCTTCTCGTGTTGCTTTATCGGCCTCTGGGACGGTCAGTTTGGAGTTATCTATGGCCAAAGTTCCTCATTTGATTGCTTATAAGGTTAGTCCTATAACAGCTTGGTTGGTCCGTCGTTTGATTAAAATTAAATATGTTAATCTTATCAATATTCTAGCAGATGAAAAAATAATTCCTGAACTTTTGCAAGAAGATTGCAATCCAGATCAAATTATGCTTGAATTAGAAAAGTTAATGACAGAAGAAGGCTGTATTCAACAGAAAAAAGCTTTTGCTGTTTTAAAGAAATTAGGTGCTGGCGAAAAGCAAACTCCCAGCGAAAAAGCCAGTGAAGTTATAAGGAAGTTGATTACCGATAATGAGCACTAACCGATTGACACTTTATCATTATCCTCTTTGTCCTTTTTCACGAAAGGTTCGGATAGCTTTGTTTGAAAAAGGCGTTCCTTATACACTTATTTTAGAAAAACCTTGGGAGCGTCGGATAGATTTTTTGAAAATGAATCCGGCGGGTGAAGTTCCAGTTCTTGTGGATGAAGATGGTTCCATTATAGCCTCGCATACAGCGATTGTCGAATATATCAATGAAACACGTGTTGGGCTGGATTTGTTTGGAGATACGCCGTTAATACGAGCAGAAGTACGTCGATTGGCCTCTTGGTTTGATACGCTTTTTTATCGAGAAGTTTATGAAACACTTGTTATGGAAAAGTTAGCAGGTCAAATACAGTCCGGGAAAGAACCAAATTCAACATTTATTCGAATCGGTCGGATGAATTTAAAACGACATTTACGATATATTGAGTGGTTAATGGAACGGCGGAATTATTTGGCAGGAAATAAGATATCGCTGGCTGATTTTTCAGCTGCGGCGCATGTGTCTGTTTTAGATTATTTGGGAGAGGTTTCTTGGGAAGAATATCCCGAGACAAAAGCGTGGTATGCTCGTATGAAATCACGTCCTTCATTTCAGTCCTTGCTAAATGATAGAATTGCTGGTATGATACCTCCAAATACGTATTCGGATTTGGATTTTTAAGAAAGAGAGGCTTTGATATGAAACAAAAAACATTCTCTTTATTAGGCTTGGTTGCTTGTTTATTGACAGGTTGTTACGGTGGCGGTCAGTCTATTTTTTATTGGCAAAAAGAAGGTGTGGGACCTACTTGGTTTGCCAAAGATCATAATGAATGTTTGGCAGGTGCTGATTGGTGGCCTTGGAGTATGCCTGCATGGCCTCCTGGGACAAATAAGCTACCGGAACTTCGATTTGATAATAATGCAGATAATGGTATTTGGGCAAATTATGTGCCCTATCCTGGAGCACAGCCGGTTTATGTTAATTCTTTAGCAAATGATGCAACAATGTCTCCGAGTTCTTATCGAAGATGTATGGAAAAGAAAGGCTATGTTCAACGTCAACCGATGGTCAAACGTCGCCAAGTTCTGCCTGAATAAGAAAGGATAACATGACACAGCCTATGAAGATTATGCAAATTCTGCCAGCTTTACATGCGGGCGGAGTGGAACGTGGTACAATTGAAATTGCTAAGGCTTTAACGCAAAAGGGTATTCCAAATATCGTTGTCTCTTCGGGCGGACCGATGGCTTATGAGTTAAAACGGATTGGTGTGAAGCATATTACGTTACCGGTTCATTCAAAAAATCTTTTTAAAATATTGATAAATGCGCGCAAGTTACGTCAAATTATTCGTGAAGAGGGAATTACTATTGTTCATGCTCGTTCACGTGCACCTGCATGGGTTGCAAAAATAGCTTTAAAAAAATGTCCTGGCGTTCATTTTTTAACAACTTTCCATGGTGTGTATAATTTAGGTCCATGGGGAATTAAACGGCCATATAATCGTGTGATGGCTTCTGGAGATTTAGTCATTTCAATTTCTAATTTTGTGACGCGTCATATTTTAAATACATATCATATTGCGAGTTCTCGGATACGGTTGATTTATAGAGGTGCAGATATCGAGAAGTTTGATCCTTTGAAAATTTCACAGGAGAGAATAGCAGATTTGGCAGAGCGGTGGCAAGTTCCTCTAGATAAGCCGGTTATTATGCTTCCTGGACGATTGACGCGGTGGAAAGGGCATTTGGTTTTATTAGATGCTTTGGCTCAAATGAGAAATAAGAATGTCACTTGTATCTTCGTTGGTTCGGACCAAGGACGAACAGACTATCATCAAGAATTAAAAAATCGAATTGAGAAATTAGATCCGGAAACTTCTGTTATTATTGAAGATCATTGCTCTGAAATGCCTGTTGCATACATGTTGGCAGATATCGTTGTGTCCGCTTCTACCGATCCGGAGGCTTTCGGACGTGTTATTCCTGAAGCTCAGGCAATGGGTCGTCTTGTTGTCGGAACGGATCATGGCGGGGCGACAGAGACGATTCAAAATGGTAAAACGGGTTTTTTAGTTCCTCCTGGTGATTCAGCTTCATTAGCTTCGACACTGGATATGATGTTGGAGATGAATTTAGGCGAGCGTAAAAAAATGTCGATGGATGCTATGAAATCTGTTCAGGACTATTTTTCTATTGAAAAAATGTGTGAGAAAACAATAGCAGTTTATAAAGAATTGACTTCAAAGGAGACAGAATGTCCACAGACACAGACACCGAAATAACAAATTATCAAACTGTTTTTGTTGTCCCCGAGAGTGCTGTTCCTTTTTTTGATCGAGCTTTGGAACCAGATGCAGCGGCTTTGATGATGGGGCTGATAGAAAAGGGATCGGACAAAGGGAAGTGGAAAATAGACGCTATCTTTGAAGGGAAACCGGATCGTCAGGCTTTAGGGACACTGATAGCGATCGCAGCTATGAGCGCTGGTATTCCTGAACCGGAGTGGGATTTAATGCCGATTCCAAAGAAAAATTGGTTAAAAGAAAATTTAGTGAGTTTTCCTCCGATTAATTTAGGACGATATTATATTTATGGTTCTCATATCGAGACACCTCCTCCGGCTGATAAAATAGCCCTTCAGATCAATGCGGCCACGGCCTTTGGATCTGGAGAGCATGCGACGACACAAGGTTGTTTGATGGCTTTTGAAGACCTTTTAAAAATGAAACACCCTAAGGTGATTTTAGATATGGGATGTGGCTCTGGAATACTATCGATGGCGGCAGCTAAGGCGCTGGACCATCAGGTTCAGATTGATGCTGTGGATATTGATCCTGAATCTGTTCGGGTGACACAAGAAAATTGTGTTAAAAATAAGGTTAGTGATTGTATCTGTGTTTGGCAAAGTGAAGGATATGAAAAGGTTGAAAAGCAATATGATTTAATATTTGCTAATATTTTGGCGCGTCCATTAATAGAAATGGCTTCCGATTTATACCAACATTTAAGACCAGAAGGATATGGAATTTTATCTGGTTTTTTAACGCATCAAAAACCATGGGTGATGAAGGCACATGCTAAAGTAGGTTTGAGTTTTGTTAAAGCATACAAAGTCAAAGAGTGGAGTACATTGATTGTTAAAAGAGATTAGAGCTTTTTTAAGACGTATCGGTGCCAACGCTTTAGTGATAGCACACGATGATGAATATCAAAATGAAACTTTATCGCCGGATAAAGAGCGGCTTGCTTATGTGACAGGTTTTACAGGGTCGGCAGGTCTAGCGATTATTACCCCTCGTCAAGCTGTTTTATTCGTGGATGGTCGTTATGTGGAGCAAGCGAAGAAGCAAACAAAATTTAAAGTTTATCATGTTCCCAGACAACGAACGGTCAATGAGTGGTTTACACAATTTTTAAGACCTAGTTATATTGTCGCATATGATCCATGGTGTCATACAGTACGTCAAGTGAATGCATGGAGTGAAATTTTTACAAAACGAGGTGCGCAACTTTTACCTTATACGCCTAATCCGATTGATAAGTTTTGGCTAACACGTCCAGCGGCAAAGCCTGTGCATGTCTTCGATTATCCAAAGCAACTTGCCGGGAAAACCACGAAGCAAAAGATTTTTCCTGTGAAAAAAATTCTTAAACAGAATGGATTAGATGCGTTTGTTGTGACGAGCCCGGATACGGTTTCTTGGATATTAAACAAAAGGAGTGACGCGGTAGCATATGCGCCACTTTATCTAGGGCGTTTAATCATTTGGGCTTCTGGCGAAGTGATGCCATGGACAGAAGAAAACATAGCTTTATTAAAAGGAAAAATTATTGGAGTTGATCCCAATGAGTGTCCTGTGAAAATTAAACAGGATGCAACGAATGCCGGCGCTTCTATTCATTTAATGACAAACCCTTTTTTGCGTTTAAAAGCGGTGAAGAATAAGGTTGAAATTCAAGGGATGCAAGAGGCTGCTTTTTTAGATAGTATTGCCTTGTGCCGTTTTTTTGCTCGAATTGCAAAAAGCCCTCAAAAAGGGACAGAGTTATCTGTTTTACCTCAGTTAGAAATGTTCCGTCGACAAAGTGTTCTTTATCGAGAAAACAGCTTTGAACCGATTTCTGCGGTTGGTCGAAACGCAGCGCTGCCGCATTATGAACCAATCGAAGGAAAAGAGAGCTTGTTGAAGGGAGCTATGCTGTATCTTTTAGATAGCGGTGCACATTATTGGTGCGGTACAACAGATGTGACACGGACAGTTGCTTTATCGAAACCATCTCCTTTAATGAAAAAACGTTATACACAAGTTTTGAAAGGACATATTAATTTAGCGAGAGCGGTTTTTCCGGAGGGAACAAGCGGCGCTAATTTAGATGTCTTAGCTCGACAACCGTTATGGGAAGAAGGTCTTGATTTCGATCATGGAACGGGTCATGGTATAGGTTGTTTTTTAAGTGTTCATGAGATGCCGCCAACTATTTCAAGGTATGCGACAGAGCCTCTTCTTCCCGGTATGATTGTTTCTAATGAACCGGGATTTTATGCGCATGGTAAGTTTGGTATTCGAATTGAAAATATGATGATGGTTGTCAAAGAAAAGAAAGCTCACAAAGGTTTTTTAACTTTTGAAATGTTGACATATCTGCCATTCTGTGATGAACTGATGGACGAGACAATGCTGTCGGATGAAGAAAAACAGTGGATTTCTGATTATTATACCGAAATGGTTTATCGAATTTATCCGAAGTTAGATGATGAGACACAAAAATGGATGAAAAAACAAGTCCGCAGATGGATACGCCGCGAAAAGAAAAGTTCGATCTCCTCATGAATGCCGGAGACGAACTTTTAATTGTTTTTGAGGCAAATGATATGACTGTTGTTTCTCCGCACTTTTCCTTTGATGGGAAAGAAACAATGCTTTTATATAAGAATAAAACAACTCAGCCTTTAATGTTTGTTCCTATACCTAAAGAGGCTCGTGAAGCGATGGTTCGAGCTAGACAGTTGTTGTGTGTGGAAGTCTCTGGTGGTAAAATCGTTAATGAATATTATGCAGAAAAATAAAATGAAACCGAAAAGAATATTTGAGCCAAAAGAGGTGTTAATCAAAAAGGGTGCGGTTGTTCGTCAGATGACATTAAGTTCATCTGTCCAATTTCTTATGTTTATTTTTTTCTTGTTTTTTTTATTTTGGACGGCTCAAACTTCTTGTTTGTATTTTTTCGGAAATGATTTGGTAAGGCAACGTGATTATCAAATAGCAGAATTATCTTTACAAAATGAAGTCCTTGTTCGGGAATTAGCGACATATCGTTCTCGAGCCAAAGGAGCTGAAGCGCTTGCTCAAAGTATTCAGGAAACGCATAAGGACATATTAAATAAAGTGGATGAGTTGGTGAGTGATGAATTGAAAAATACAAAAGATAGTTTTAGTCGTGTTTCGAAATCTTTAAAACAATCCGGATTATCTTTTGATAAGTTGTTTCAAAAAGTATATCAAAGTCAAGGTGTCGGAGGTCCTTTTATTCCGGATGAAGGAAATGAAATGATGGATTCTGTTTTGACGGAGCAAATCGGGAATATATATCAAAAATTATCAAAACTTGAAACTTTTTCTTATTTAAAAGAACAGCTTCCGTTAGGTGAGCCTTTAGATAATATACGTGTTACGGCGGCTTTTGGTCGTCGTCAAGATCCTTTTACAGGTAAGCTGGCTCAGCACGAAGGAATTGATTTGGGAGCTCCTGAAGGAACACCTGTTTATGTGACGTCTGCCGGGCGGGTTAAAAGAGCTTTTACGAACGGCGCTTACGGAAAATTTGTCGAAGTTGAACATGAAATGGGTATTATGACAAGGTATGCTCACTTGAGTAAAATTCTGGTCAAGAAAGGGGATATGCTTCAAATAGGGGATTCTGTCGGATTAGTCGGGAATACAGGGCGTAGCACAGGTGATCATCTTCATTATGAGATTTTAATTAATAAAACGCCGGTTAACCCTTATCGTTTCATTCAGACAAAAAGGGAGAAAAATAATGTTTAGAAAAGCAAAATTACAAATTGAAGAAAAAAAGAAAAGTGGAGCTTTGAGTATTATCAGTGAAAATACTTTTGTGACGGGAGATATTTCCAGTGAAGGTGAAGTTCATTTTGAAGGTGTTTTAGAGGGAAATATAAAAGCTACTCGTCTTGTTATTGGTGCGCATGGTCGTGTATCCGGTAGTTTAGCTGCTGAAGTAATTGAGGTTTATGGCGTTGTAATAGGAGATATTTCCGCTCGTTTTGTACGTTTAGGAACATCTGCTCGCGTTAACGGGAATATTACACAAGAAGAAATTATTATTGAAGCTGGTGCTGTTTTGGAGGGACGTTGTCATCGGGCTGATGAGCCTATACAAGCAGAACAAGGTCCAGAAGATTTAATGATTACGGACGGGCGGATGAAAAAGGAAAAATAATGGAAAAAAAGTCTGCTTTAATTAGCGTTGGGACGGTTTCAAAAAATCGAAAAGCGCATTTTAATTATACGATATTGGAGACAGTGGAGGCCGGTATTGTTTTGGAAGGCGCAGAAGTTAAATCTCTACGTGCTGGTCATGCTAATATTTCAGAAGCATATGCTTCGGAAAAAGAGGGCGCTCTTTATTTGAACAATGCTCGAATTACAAGTTTAAAAGAAAGCGGGCATTTTCGACATATGGAAGCTCGTTCAAGAAAATTGTTATTACATAAAAAAGAGTTGAATAAGTTGTTAGGATTGATTGCTCGTAAGGGATATACACTTGTTCCTCTTGATATTTATTTCAATGAAAGAGGATTGGCAAAAGTAAAATTAGGATTGGCTGTCGGGAAAAATACTGAAGATAAGCGTCAAGCAGTCAAAAAAAGAGAATGGGACAGAGAAAAACGCCGCATACTAACTTATAAAAATCAATGAAAGTTTTTTCTTGCTAAAATGAGGAAAAGTTGTTACTTTTACATCGTCATCTGATTTCCATTTAAAATAGCATAAGAAAGGATCTGGCTATGATGCTGCAGAAAATAAAAGGAGTAGAGCTTCTACTTTTCTTTGTTCTTTTCATTTTTTTATCTATTCCTATGGTGCTTGAAGCAAGGACAACCCATCGAAAGGTTTATCGCGTTTGTTTGGCAAATCAAAAAGCTTTTTATAATGCTGATCTTGATCGGACTGAGTGTTGTGATTCAGAACCTCAGAAAGATAAAAATGGAAATTATTATTGTCTTGATGATAAGTGCTTTTCTGACGAGGATTGTCCGGAAAACAGTATTTGTGTTTTACCTATGCAGCAATGTGTTTCATGTGTGGAAGGAGCAACTACTTATTGTTCATTACGTGGAGATGTTTTAATTAGAGGTGAACAATATAGTGGTTGTTTGGAGGCTGGGTGTTCGTTTTCAAATTGTCAACAAGTTTGGTATTCAGAAGATACAACAAGAGGATATTGCTGTTCGGAGAATTCTTATCCGTATTGTCACTATGAAGATGAACAAGGTGAATGCACTGGCTTTAGCTGCTGTTCCAATGAGGGAGGGGTTTATTTTTACGGGCCTGAAAATGGAAAAAAGAGATATGAATGTTGTTCTCAAGAAAATTTAGCTTCTTTTGATGAAGCTGCGGTGTGTTGTAACTCCACACAAAAGGCTTATTGTAGTTCATATGACGAAAATGGAAAATGTGTGGCGGCTGGTTGTTGCTCTTTGGGAACAGCTACTATGGATGAAATGTCAACAGTTTGCTCAAAATATAATGAAAATGGTTTGTGTGTATCTCAAAGTTGCTGTGCAGGTGCCCCTTATCATGCTTCATCGAATTCTTTAAATGAAACATGTTGTGCTTTTCCGAAAGTCGTATCAGAACCTTTTGAAGGAGGCATGCAGGCATGCTGTGCGGCGGATCAGACACCTTATTGTCGTTCATATGACGAAAATGGGATATGTACAGCAGTTGCTTGTTGTAATGATGGTGCTCAGCCTCGTTGTAGTAAGTGGAGTAATGGTGTATGTTTAACATATACATGTTGTTCTGCAGGTGGGGTTCCATATTGTGATGATTTAACGGATGGTGTGTGTACAAGTAGTAACTGTTGTTATGGTACGGTATATGAAACCGTGTCTGGACACAGTGCTTGTTGCCAGAGCGACTGGGTTCTTTCTGAAATAGAAGGTTCTTCAGTATGCTGTCGTGTAGGAGAAACGCCTTATAAAATAGAGGACCGTGCCGGTTGTTGCGTTGGAACACCATATCTTCAGGAAAAATCTCCGACAAATATTGCATGTTGTCCGGCTGATCAATTGTTGGCAACTTTTGATGATGTTCAAGTTTGTTATCCTGAAGGAGCGACTCCTTTTTGTTATAAATATGAAAATGATAAATGTATAAGAGGCCTTTATCGCAGCAATACAATATGCACACCTTATAGAATCTCAGCGACAGAAGGAGGATGTTGCGAAACTTCTTCAGAAATTATTCCAAACGGAGCTTATTTTATGTGTACAGAGACTTCAACGTCAAATTGTGAAGAAGGTGAAATTCCCTATCAGTCTTCCTCCTATAGACAAAGTTGTTGTCCTACTAAAAATGGCTGGTCTGTGACAGATAGTTTTGATGGTATACAAGAGTGTTGTGCTCCAGATACTTTTGCTATCTGCTCTGTGAAAGATGATGCTGGAATGTGTCTAGACGTAGGCTGTTGTGAAAGCGATGCAGAAGTCTACCAAAAAGATCAGAATGGAAGTATTGGATGTTGTTATGGCGTCGTTTCTGGCAATTTTGATGGTTTACAAGGATGTTGCTCCGTTGGACAGACGCCATATTGTTCTTCTTATGATAAAAAAGGAAAGTGTTCTTATGTTGCCTGTTGTGATGGAACTATTTTCCGTAATTCACAAGGCGGAGAGAGCTGTTGTAGAGGTGTCGTTTCCGGTAATTTCAATGGTGTGCAAGGATGTTGTAGTAGCCCAGATCAACAAACTTTTTGTTCATCATATGATGAAAATGGGGTTTGTCAATCAGTAGGATGTTGTGCAATAGGCTATCAAAGATATTGTAGTCAGTATTATTCGGCTGGAAAATGTTATGCTGAAAATTGTTGTAGTGGGGAAATTTATACAAACCTTCTAGGACATCAAGCTTGTTGTAGTAGTAGTAATATTGTATCTAATGTTGCAGGTGTAGATGGTGTCTTAGGTTGTTGTCCTTCAGGACAAGAACCCTATTGTTATATGTCTGAAGGAAAGTGTTCTTCTGTTTCCTGTTGTAATGGTGCTCTTTATAAAAAGTCAGTTAGTTCTTCTACTCAATGTTGTCCTTATTCTTCTGTTGTTTCTGAGGATTTTGATGGTTTACAAGGATGCTGTTCCGCAGGACAAACAGCTTATTGTAGCAGTACAGATGAAAATGGTGTTTGTCAAACTGTTTCGTGCTGTAGCTCTGTTGTTTCCGAGAAGTTTGATGGATTACAGGGATGTTTTTCTAAAGGACTAATCCCTTATTGTTCTTCCAAAAAAAATGGCATTTGCCGTTCTGTTAGTGCTTGTTCATTCGAACTTGTCTGTAATCAATATGATAATCAGGGCAATTGTGTTAACGAAACATGTTGTAATGGAACACTTTATAAGGCAACACAAACAGCATTGGGAAAAGCTTGTTGTCCTCCTTCCCAAGTTGTTTCCGGCAATTTTGATGGATTGGAGGTGTGTCATTCTCCAGGATATACGCCATATTGTCGTACTTATGATGAAAATAATCAATGTATTCAAACTGGATCATGTCAACCGGGATATGCCGGATATCGTCAGGGAGAAGCATATGGAGGACGTTGTTGTAATGCTTCCAGAATACGAGATGTTGGTAATGGCTATCAGGTATGTTTGCCTTCTGATCAATATATTGCATACTGTCAACAATATAATGCACAAGGAGAATGTATTTTAGGGAGCTATTGTTCTGCAAGTTTGCAGCCTTATCGTGTTTCTCAGACAACAGGTAGTTGTTGTGATAGGTCTTCATTGACCGAAAGGTTTGATGGAATTCAAGGTTGTAATACTAGTGGCAAAAAGTATAGAGCTTATTGTTCTGAATATGTCAATGGACGTTGTAATAAAATCGCATATAGCTATATTGCCGGTGGATGTATCCCTTATCGTATTTCAGCAACAAAAGGAGGATGCTGTGTTGGAACGGTGGTGAAAAACGGGGATTATGAA
>CALXXX010000037.1 GCA_944392795.1 uncultured Alphaproteobacteria bacterium
CCGCTATGCTCAATACACCTACAATAACCAGCACCCCCAGCATCTCTATCATGCTGCGGCCCGTCTGGCTCCCTCTATGAAAAAATCGGTGATATTTTTGAGAAAAAAGGTGAATAAAACGATCCATAATAAATCTCCAAACAAATTGGTAAACCTTATGAGTATATCTTACCTATACCCTATCACCTCTTCCTATATTGTCAATTCATTTTACAAATAAACTATATAGAAATATTTTATAATAATAAAAAAGCTCCTTTCTTAAAGGAGCTTTTTCTTTCATCAATATCCCTTTAAACGCTCTTCTAATGAGCCTGGCAAATAATCAATTAAAGGACGTTCTATTAAAGTATAAGCTCCAAAATCCCCTTTTTGACAGGCACGATATGCAGCTCGGGCCGCAGAAACTAAAACATTAGCGGTCATATAAGGATTAATTCCTTCAATCTCATATCTTGCTACAACATCATTAGTTGCACGCTCTATTCTGCCGCCATGATTTAAGGTATCAAAAGGAGAAATATCCTCAACAGCAACAACATCCGTCGGATCTGCAATAAAATAAGGATCATGACGAATCTGATCGGCAATTTTTTCGAAATCTGCTCCTTCTTTTAATTCAATGTAAACTTGTCTTTTATGTTTACCAGGACCATTCGGCAATGTTAAGGCAACAGCATTTTCAACACCTGGAATCGCTTTTACAGCAGCCGTATGCCCCATGCTTCGTCCTCCTTTTCGTCCCCCAAAGGTCGTTGTTGTCATACCCAAAGGACAAGTCATACGCATTAAAACACGAACAGCTGAATCTGACCCAGGATCCCATCCGGCTCCAAAAATCGAAACGGCTTTAGAATCCTGAGCTATTTTTGTCAAAGCCTCCTTAGTTGCATAAATTTGATCATGAACATCAAAACTGTCGACACAAGAATACCCTTTTTCCAACAGTTCCTTAACCTTATCCGGAGCCTCTCGACTAGGAACAGTTACAATTGCGACATCAAATGGAGGAAGTTCATCTGTATCAGAAACAACAGAAATACCCTCTAGCTCAGGAACTGACTTTCCCATTGAGCTTAAACGACGCAGAACGCCAACCAGCTCCATATCTGAGCTCTCTTCAATAGATCGTTTGACAAAGCGCCCAACATTTCCCCACCCAACAATAACTGCTTTAATTTTGTCCATCCCTATCTCCGTATTTGTTCATACAAATGCAAGTAAGCTTGTGCAGAACGTTTCCATGAAAAATCTTGCTGCATTGCTGTACGTATCATTGTATCCATATGTTCCGGTCGATCAAAATAAGTGGAATTAGCCCAACCAATCGTATTATAAAGCGCACTTGGCGTTGCATCATAAAATTTAAAGCCAGTTCCTGTTCCCTCTGCTTCATTATAGTTAATTATCGTATCTGCAAGCCCTCCTGTTGACCTCGCCACCGGCAGAGTACCATAAAGCTGACTATACATCTGTTTTAATCCACACGGCTCATAGATAGAAGGAATAATTGTAAAATCACTCCCCGCATCCATCATATGCTCTTTCTCTGCATCAAAACCAATATGAACAGATATTTGACCGTTATATTTCGCAGGTAAAGAAGCTAAATAATCCTGTGCCCATGTTTCTCCATTTCCCATAATAGCAAATTGGCATACCATATCATTTAAAACCCCTTCTATGCATTGGGTAAACATATGAATACCTTTTTGCTCTGTCAGTCGAACGACCATAGAAAATAAGGGACAATCATGTTGATGAAGCCCTAAAGACTCACGCAAAATGTGCTTATTACGAGCTTTTCCGTCTTTAAATGTTTTAACATTATATGGATAAGAAATGCGTGGATCTTTATCTGGATTCCACAAGTCCAGATCAATCCCATTTAAAATACCTGAAACATCATTTTTACGTTCTTGCAGAAGCCAATGTAGCCCTGCCCCACCCAAAGGAGTCATAATCTCTTGAGCATAATGTGGACTAACCGTCGTAATTTTATCAGCAAATCGTATGCCACCTTTTAACAAATTCACGCGTCCGAAACTTTCAAAGGCGTTCATATTAAAATCTGCCCAATCTATTTTCGCATAAGGAACAACATCTGCCCCATATACACCTTGATAAGGCAAGTTATGAATTGTTAAAACACTTTTTGTCTTCTCAAAAAACGGATCATGATCTTTTTTAAGATAATACGGTATTAAAGCCGTTTGCCAATCATGGACATGAACGATATCCGGTTGGAAATTTAAATCCTTTGCCAACTGTAAAGCGGCACGGCAAAAAAAAGCATACCGATAAGCATTATCTTGATATTCCTGATGCGTATCACACGCATCATAAAGCCCATGTTGCGCATGCATGGGACGATCGAAATATTTATTAAATTCGATAAAATAGGCATCGTAATGACATGGCGTTTCTGCATAATAAACACTAAACCACTCTTCACAATTACCCATTTTGACACAACAACCATCATACAACTTGCTTAAGTGAAACTTATTTCGATCTATGGCTGCATACAAGGGTAGAACAAGCTTAACTTCTGCCCCTTCTTTTTTTAGATACTTAGGAAGAGCCGCTACAACATCGCCTAATCCGCCCGTTTTAACAAAAGGTGTCGCTTCGCTGCCGACGAAGAGTATTTTATTTTTTTTCATAAATCCCCCTATCTTCCTTTTCATATATTTACATATATATAAGACTTTTTTTTCTTTAACAAGTAGAAAAATTAACTTTTTTTTAATTTTTTTCTTGATTTTTAAGGCTTTCTTTGATAAAAGACCTATTCTTATTTCAAAACAAGAAAAATCAAGCTTCTTGCTCTAACAAATTTTCCAAAGTCATCAAGCTTTCGGGCAAACCTTCTCCATAACGGACCACATATCCTTCCTTAGATTGCCATTCCTTTTGCATTGTTTCGGCATTGATAATGTTTCCTTTAACAATGACGACGACAGGGATTATCTTAGACTCAGGCTCCTTTTGAGCCAAAGAAAAAGCAGCTTGTCCAACTTCAAAAAAAGGAGACGTTTCCATACCACTAGAAGAAAACCAAGTCGGCTTATCGCTCCCTTCAGAAATTGTCTCATCTGCAATCCATTCCTTATCTGAAAGAAGTATTTTCAAGAGTAAGGCTTTCGTATCCGTTGCCAAAACCAAAGGGATCAAAAAATCATCTAACTGAACATTTCTAAAAAGTTCAAATCCAAAACGTTCACCTAACTCCTTAATAGAGACGATGAACTCTGGCGATAACTCAGCATTCGGTTGCGGAATAACCGGAGAAGAAATTGTCTCCTTAGACTTATCCTGTTCTCTCTCTCCAGATACCGGAGCAGATATTTTCCCACTTAAAAAAGTTCCAACAGCTAACGCTGGTGGACGAATTAGCTCTTTTTTCTTCAGTGGAATTTTTTGTTTTATTTCTATTTTTTGTCGATACATAAAATGAAATGGAAATTTTAATTTTTTACTCCATTTAATTTTTAATACCCAAAACCACCCCAAGGCCCAAACAGGAATAAATAATAAAAAGCATAAAAGAAGAAGAAAATCTGAAAAAGTATCAATAATCCATTGATCATACATAAAAGCAAAATAAAGCGTTCCCCAATCTTCAAAAGGATTAAGAATATGCACTCCACCTGTCGAAGAATGATAAAAAAGAGGTCCAAATGGGGTATAACCGAAAACAAAATCAATCATATACCCAACAACAGGCATATAAATTAAAGTCCAAATAACACCAATTCCAAATGTTCTTGCTTTCATTCTTTTCTCCTTTATTGGTCAGCATAACAAGAGATAAAAGAAAAAACAACCTTTAAAAAAAGGAGGATCAATTGATCCTCCTTTTTTAACGCGTTTGTTGAAGCGACAAATTTGACACATTTTGTTGACCGGGAATTGTAATCTGCATATTTCGAGCTGCTTGAATTCCTTCTCGATTCAATTGCAGCTCTTGTGCCTTCCCAGCCAATGCCTGAGCTTGAATTAAAAATTGATTAGCCTCTTTTTTAAAGGTTTCTTGATTCCCCAGAGAAGCATTAAAATTTTGAGCTTCTTTTAAGGTCATCTTCAAACGTGACGGTGCACTAACAGCACCAATATTCCCAACTTTTTCCGAAGAAACAGATAACCCTTCTGTTGATTTTATTTTAGTCGCAGTATCCATCGTTGGAGCTGTTGGCACTTGTGGTACAGAAGCTGGTGGAGTAGACGTAGGACCAACACTTGTATTTAAGTGAGTTGTTTCAGGAGTTGCAGGCGCGACTTTATAATTTCCCGTATCCATAGAGAACGTTGGCTTTACTTCTTCGGGTAACGGAGCTTGTTGCGGAGAAGAAGCTTGTGTATCAATTACTTCATTAGGCATGCGATTCAGTAAACCTACCCGATCTTTCAACTCCTGTTTAAACATTGTTCGACCAAAGGTATTAAGGTGATTCCTCTGTAAAATACGAGTCTGCAACTCTTCCATACCTGCTTTTGTTAAATTACCTTCCTTATCACGGGACAGATTTTCCAACAAACCAGGATCTTCTTTACGAATATTATCGGCTACTTTTTGCATATCATTGCCAGCTTTCAAAAAATCACTGTATAAAGCTACAACAGCATCACGAGAGGACATTCCTTTCATTGCAAGAATCGTTGCATCAGCTTCTTTTGCTTTCTCCAGCTTATATTTTGCCAAAGCTTCTCGATTCGCCGCACTTAATTCTAACTGACGCGCCAGAGCTGTTGGACCATAAGCTAAAAGAGCAACGATTAAAGCCATTGCAGCTTCTTCTGGACTATGTGCATTCAAAACTTGTTCTAAGACACCGATGACTGTTCCTTGTCGATACTCTTTATTAACTTTAGCTTTAATACTTTGTGGTAATATATATCCCTTTTCAAAATCGATTTCTTCCGGCTTTTTATTAACCACCTGAGGAATATCAGAACTCGTCTCTTTTTCTTCAATAGGCGCTGGAGGCGGCGGTTCCACCGTTTGCTCCATTTGTTGTTTAGAAGAAGGTATTGCTTCAGCTGCTTGTTCTGGTTGTTTATTTTCTGGTTCTGGTTGTTTATTTTCTGACTGTTGCGCTTCTTGTAATTGCTGCACATAAGCTTCTGCTTCTTCACGTAAACCAGGCAAAGCTTCATTAGCAATAGCATTACGATAATGACGTAATTTGTTAAATCGTTCAGCAGCCTCATGACGTGCTTGTTGCACTTCCGGCATTTTTTTGACTTGTCGAAGCTGTTCTTCATTAAGCGACAGAACACCTAACTCATCACGCAAATGACGCCTATTTTCTTCAAAAACAGCCTTAACATTGTTCTTACTTGAAATACAGCTCAATGATAAACGTGGCATTTCATGCTGCATTTGACGCGTCTCTTCAGTCGTGACCGTAGCGAATTCAGGATGTTTTATGATTTGCCGCCAAGCATCCTGATATTTATCAAGAGGTGTTTGTTTCTTGCCGACACTAATATCGACCGTCGGCTGTCCTTTTTCCAAATAAGAATCATCATTCTGAAAAAGCTTTTTAAAATAATCTCTAGCCATTTGAAAAGGTCTACTGGCATATTTCTCTTGTTGCTCTGCCGCTTTAGCTTCTTGTTGCTTTAATTGTGTTGCTTCAGAAACGCTATCATCAAAGCCTCCTTTAATTTCTCGATAGGCTTGAGCATTGTAATCTTTCGTATAATTGTTTTGCGGCATGATTAACTCCTTTTTTCTCTTATTTTTTAGTGTAGCACAGAGTTTTTATTTTGTCTAGTATTTTGTTAAATTATGCTTTGAGTTTCCTTAAAAAGGCACCCATTTTTTTATTAAGCTCTATAGCTTCTTTCGGGGCCATTAACCTTTTTCCTTCCGGCGTGATAACCTCTAACGGAGCAAAAGCAGCGGGATTGGTGATTAACACATTCCATGCTTCCGTTGCATTCTTCTCGGCCATATTCAAATAATTTCGAATAAGCTTTTGTCCGTCTACTGGAAACTTCTCTGCCTTTAAAGCTGCCGCGAAAGAATTAATAATTTCTTTCTTCGAAGCACGGTACAAATTGATCCTTTTTAATAAGTCTTCACCTTCTTGACGCACTCTACGATTTTCTTCAATCAAAGCTTCTTCTTCTTTTTCCTGGCATAAATCAATGTATTCTAAAAGCAGTCGACGCCAAAAATCATCTTTTTGATAGTACTTATTTAAAGAAACAAGCATTTGACTGACTGTAAAGCTTGTTCCACGAAGTCCCATCAAATAACCTACCATTTGCGCAGTTTCCGTCGCTATAGTCGGCATAAACGATATACGCATTTTATCATCCAATGCTTCTGGATTCACTGTCAAAGCTGGCGAACCTTTTAATAAGTCTTTATATTTATAAAACTGACAGTAAATTTGAAAAATTTTTTGATCTGTAGTTTGTTGGGACACATGAACCTCCTTTAAAAATACAAAAACTATTAAAATAATAATAGACGAATGTTTTTTTTAAGTCTATACTATTTCAAAAATAATTTTAAAAGTTTTTACAAGAGGTCTAAATGATGAGTAAACACTGTTCGCCTTTTTGGATTTTTGCTTTCTTTACATTCTTCCTTTTATCTTCAGTTCCAACCCAAGCTCAAATTTGTTTGTTTGACTGTGATGAAATTACAACTGCACAGGCTCAAGAAATTGCAAAGGAAAATGATTGGCGAACAACTTATCAAAATTATATTAAGGATGCCCATTGTACAAATTGTTACAACAATGCAATGAAGATTCAGTATCAAGCGAGATTACAAGAAAACCAACGAGCCGAAAATTGTAAAAACAACTGCCAAGGAACTGAAGAAGAAATCAGAACCTGCCAAGAGGTCTGCGATCAAGAACAACGTATTTCTGAAGAAAACCATCGACAATTATTACAAGAAACTCAAAGAGTCGTAGAAAATGTAGCAGCTGTTAATGAAGCAAATTGTGCAGGTTTGAATGCAATGTATGAAGAGGTGTCAGCGCGTATGACGGCTTTTGCGGCCTTCAACTGGGCAGCTGCTTTTAGCAGTCAATCAACGGTCGGAGTACCCTTGTTTTCCAAAATTTTAAACAGCTATAATCAAGATGGTTCCTATGGATGTTGGTTTTGCCCATTATTTGATGTAACTTTCGATATTGTTAACGATCTAGCAACCAACTTTTACGAACAAATGAGGACGATATTCCTTAGTGCTTTAATGGTTGGCGGCGTTGCTTGGCTTTGTTGGATTGTATTGCAGTTCTTTTTAGTTGTCCACGGCGCCAACGTTGGTGAGTTTATGACAACACTTTTAAAAGCATTCTTCAGACTGATGTTTGGAGCGGCTTTATTATGGGCTCCCTCTTATGAAGTATTTGATTTTATTCTTTCTCCCGTTGTTTCCTTTGCTTCAGGTCTCAGCACAGAGCTTATGGGTACGGCAGGTTTCATAACACCGACAGTCACAACTGTAACAGATATTTATGATAATGGATGTGCTGATACAACAGTCTCAACACAACAGAACCAAATGAATTTATGCAGCACGACAGATCCAAATGATAGCCGTTTTGTTTCTAATGGACAACCTAAAGCTTTATCATCCACAGTTTATGATGGCCTTTCTTGCGTCATAAAAACAGCTAGTTTAAATTTTGTCCTAGGATTAGCTATTGGAGCAACATTCCTGGTCCATTCTTTGACAGCAGGTCCTTTAGGATTGCCTCATCTTGGCATGCTGTTAATAGCCCTTTTACAAATTATCGGATATTTAATTTTGTTTATTGTTGTTCCGTTTAAATTCATTGACATCTTGGTTCGTCTCGGCTTTGTTGCTATTTTATTACCCCTTTATATTCTATTGGCCGTTTTCCCCGCAACAATAGGTTATACAAAAAAAGCTTGGGATTTACTGATTTCCTGTTTATTTAGTTTAATTGTGTTAAGTATTCTGATTGTTATTTGCCTACGGTTAATCGCAGGAGTATAAGAGGTGAAAATTATGTTCAAAAATAAAATTAAAGTCTTTACTTTAACGCTCTCTATTTTTTTGATATCAATAGCTCCTGTTTTTGCACAAAGCACACAATCTCAGACAGCTTCAAATAATCGATTGCAACAAATTCTTAACTTTTTAATGGCCGATCGCGTAAAAGAAGCTGCTGATTTAATGAATTTTACAACTTCATCTATTTTTATCACTGTCGGAGGACTGATTATTAGTATCGCCCTTCTGTTTATGTCCTCTTCTATCGGCGAATCTTTAGGTGCTGCACCGACGAGTGGAGGCAGCAAAACCGGCTTTATGTTAGGAGCTGCCGCAGGTGGAGCCATCTTAAAAGGTGGTTCAAAATTAAGTGGAGCAACCTCCGACTGGTTTAAAAGTCGAAAAAATAATACGGGAACGAGTACTACGGCAGGAGGAAAAGGTTCTGTCGGTGGACAATCAAGTAAAGGGGCCGGAGCTCCGAATCAATATAAATCTAATTCAAACACTGGAGCAGAAGGAAATAATCAAGGAGGAAGTGGAGGAACAGATACCGCTACTGCGAACACAGGCAATTTTTCTGTTAATCCGCAAGCCTCTTCGGATTCTAATTTTTCTGTTACAAATGCTCAAATTTCCGGTCTTTCATCACAGAACAAATCAAATATAGGCTCAACCCCTGGAACAAACAAGAATTCATCATCCCCTGCGACAACAGAGGCACAAAAGACTTCTCCAGCTTCTGCAGATAGTGCAATGAATTCAGCATCGACAAATACAGGAGACAGCAATAAAACAGAAGGACAAAATACATCAAATACCTCTTCAACAATTCAATCATCCCCTGTCTCATCCATGCCAAAACCAAGCAGCATGTCTGCTCCAAAAGGAATCGATGCACCAACATCTATGGCGGCTCCTAGTGGAATGGCGGCTCCTAGTGGAATGGCAGCCCCTGCCGGAATGGCGGCTCCTTCCAGCCCTCGTTCCTCAGAAGAGATTTCTTCTAAAATAAAAGAAACTGCTCAAAAAGAAACAGGAGAAATTACAGGGAAATAAGCCACAAATGAAAAAGGTTTTTTCATATCTAAAAAATAAACCTTTCTGCCTCTTGATAATGGCGGCTGTCTTATTTTTATCCTCTTGCGGCATGGATGTTGAAGTTGATATCGTCAAAGCTCAGGAGGATATGAATTCGACAAAAAGCTGTTGGACTTGTCAATTGTTTACTATTGTTTTCAACACAGGAGCATCTATTGCTACAAATGCTTTTGATAGTATAAAAAATTTAGCTTGGGGACTTTTAGCGGTTGGATTAGTCATCTATCTTTGTCTACGAACACTTTCTTTATTCTTAAGCATGCGGCTTCCTGATCTGCCGAATTATTGGATTTCTATCACAACCAAGCTAGGAAAAGGAGGCCTTGTTTCCATTTTTTTATTAAGTTCCAGTCATATGTGGGAACTGATTAATACAATTATAGCACCGATTATTACGGTTTTTGTTCGTCTCTCATTTATGATTTTAAATTTAAATTTTCCAACTCGTGTTGCTACATCAACAACGGTTGGCTCTACTTTTATAAGCGGACCAGGCTTACCTGCTGAGATCGGAGCACAATTAGAAGATTTGGTCTATCGTTCAACTGTTGCCTTAAATATTGGACGAGCTTTAGGCCTTCGAATGATGATGCTTTCTGATTTTACCGGCTTCATTATCGGTTTAATCATTATTGGAATTTTCTTTATGCTTTTACTTTTCTTCCCAATGTATTTAATTGATGCATTGGTGCGAATTATATTTGTTATTATCCTTTTTCCTATCTTATTGGTCGCTTGGGTTTTCTCGGTCACAGAAAAATACTTTAAAACAGCTTGGAACATGCTGATCGGCGGATTAGCTCAATTATTTATTTCCTGTGTTTTTATTGCTTTACTTGTCTCGACAATAGAAGCCTTTACTCAAATGCGTGGTTATAACATTATTCTTAATCCAACCTATCAAAACACGAACCCTGATGTTTTACGTGAAATGTCCCGAATGTCCATCTCGGCCTTATCCTTTATCGTGATGGCTTTCTATTTATATAACTTATCAAAGCACCTAACTGAAATTTCAGGCTTTTTAACAAACTCATCTCAAACTTCCATGGTCGGGGATTTTACCCGTCGGCTCAAACAATTAGCAATTGCTGCTGTTGCAGCAACTATAGCTATTGTTGCCGCTTCTGTCGGTGCTGCACCAGTAACGGCTGTTATGAAAAAGAAAGCTTTGGATGAAGCGCAAAAAGCAGCTAAAAGTGATAAAAATAGCGGAGGGTAAAAATGTTTAAGCATATTTCAATCACTCTTCTGCTTATTTTAGTATTAGCTTTAATCTATTTTTTCCCAGGAGCAGATTACATCCCTTATATTTGGATTGTTGCTTTACCACTCATTATTATCCTTCTAGGACTTGGGATTTATAAAACATACACCTTAAAAAAAGGAAAATATATTTTATTTTTAAGCTTGTTTATTTCTTCATTTCTTCTAGCCGCTCCTTCAATTGCACAAGCTCAAACATATCGAATTTCACAAGAACGTCTTCAAGAAGCTCAGTTAATCATAGAAGAAGTAGAGCGCATTCCTCTTAATGACAGAACACGAGAACAACAAGAAAAATTAGAAAAAGCTCGAGAGGATTATACACAAGCAATGAAAGAGCGCTTAGGTCGTGGCTCAAAAGCGTGCCCGACACCTAAACAACTTTTGTTGGAATATCAAGAAGATTGTTGGACTTGTGATATTGTTTATTTGATCGTTGAAAGTATGGATAAAGTCATTACAACTTTCTATAAACAATTAGAAGAACAGCATCTTCCTTTAATATTATTAGCTATTGGCGGCTTATTTTGGCTTGTTTTTCGAACACTCCGCCTTTTCCTAACATGGGGAATGGGTGATATTGGTTCATATTTTACAGATGTTTTAAAACGCATTTTATTGTTGATTTTTTTATCTGCCATTTTATGGACACCTTATAAAGATGTATTAAACATTTTTATTACGCCTATTTTTACTTTTTCTGCGGGTCTAACTCAATCCTTGAGCTCTATTGAAGCATCAATAGAAACACCACAAAGTACGCCTCAGGTTAATGTTGAAATCTATCGTTCTGTTTTAGGAACACAACCACCTCAGCCGACTTATTGTCAAAACTTAAATGCAGAATCAGCCTCTCCAACTGATGAACGCGTATCTCGTGTCTTACAATATCAAGCCAGCATTCAAGACAGAGCTCTACCAACATCAGTGCGAGATTCTCTCCTCTGTATCGTTCAAAGTATTTATCAAATCACTGTTCCTCCAACTGTCGCCGGACAATATTTAATGTGTATGTCTCAAACCCAAGGAGCGATTTCTTTCCCAACACGCTTAACCCCCATTATCAAATTACCAGACTTTTCTGTTTGGTTTGCTTCTTGGTTCATTATAGCTGCTTTTTTCCTATTATCTGCCGTTTTCCCATTCTTCTTAGTCGATTCTTTTTTCAGAATAGGTATTGTTCTGTTATTAATGCCATTCTTTATCGTAACCGCGGCTTTTCCTTCTACACGTGCTTATACTAAAAGAGCTTTTGATGTCCTCATTTCGTCTCTTATTAATTTCTTTATGATTTCTTTGATTTTAGTCTTACTGATACAAATGTTCTATACATTAATGGGACCGACGGCAACGACATTAGCAGAACTTCTAGCAAAACAAGATTACTTAGGTCTAAGTAATACTTTCGGATGGGCTGGGGGCGGTCGTATGATTTTTGCAAGTATTGCTATGCTTTTAATCGGTTTTTACCTACTTTCTACTACAGCAAGAATGATTCAAATGATGACGGGTATTGGTTTATCTCAAGGTGGAGGTGTCGCAGCTTTATTTGCCCCAGTTGGATTGGCTGGAGCAGGTCTGAGTTTAACTAAAGAAATTTATGATGAACCTTGGGAACCATCTAAACATAAAGCCTATCTATTAAGAATGGATGCTCAAAGGCGTGGCTATACAGATGCAAAAGGCGTTCGGCATGGCCTCAGCAAATATCATACATTAGAAGCGCGTTCTCGCGGGATGCGTCGTTTTATCCCTAAAGCTGCCGATAAAGCTGGAAATAAAGTAGAAAAAACCTCTAATACAAGCGCTTTATTAACTGAAAAAGGAATAAAACTGACAGGAAAAGAAATTAATCAAGGAACTAAGTTCATTTTCTTTAACAGCGGACATTTCTTAGGGCAATTTGGAATGAAAATGATAGGAACAACTGCTTCTGCCTGGTATCTTGCACCGTTTACTCTTGCTGCTGCAACTGTTGCTTTTACCGGAGCAGGCATCATGTATGCTCTGGGCGGAACCTTTATTATGATAAATAATGTTGCTAACTATGTCATTCGAAAAACTGCGAAAAAAACGATTCAAACAACCGGAAAAGTAACTTCTTATGCGATAAAAAAATCTGCACGAGCAATTGCATATAATAAATATTTAACAAAAACAATGGCTTTAGTTCAAAAGCCTGTTCAATTTACAACTTCTTTAATTGCTATTCCTATCACCTCTATTTATACACGTACATTAGAACAAGATCCAACTCGTAGAGCTCAACAAACTGCTTCCGATATAAAACAACGGGCGAATCGAATTGCAAGGCCTGAAGATACACATACTTGGCGTGATCTTTTCGATGAAATTCGTGAAAATGCACATCAAACGCGTTCAAATTTGGATGACAACATGCGAGCTAAAAACAAACATTCTAAAGATTTTGTCAAGAGTAATTGGCGCTTTATTCGCCGAACTGGACGCTTCTTCTAAAAAGATTAGTCCTTTATTTTCGGGGAAAATACATTTTTTTTATTTTTTGTCTATTTTCTTACAACAAAATCTGTTATAACTAAGAAAAAGAATAAAAAGGAGTAAAAACTAAATGGAAGAAATTATATTCCCAAATCAAATTCGGATGATACGACGGACACGTGGCAAAACAATGAAAGAAATTGCCGGTATCTTAGGGGTCAGTTTATCCGCTATTAGTAAAATAGAAAAAGGTTATCGCCGTATTGATGAAGAGCAATTAGATAAAATTTCATCTTTTTTGGACTGTCCTAAGGAAAGTATTTTTGTTTATGAAAAAACTTCACAACCTGAAGTTTTGCAAGCTTGGCAAAAAGAACAAGACCGCCGGAAACAAATTAACGAAAAAAGTGGTTTAAAAACATTGGGCGCTGGACTGAGATATATTCGCGGAGAAAAGATGCTCACATTGCAAGATGTAGCCAAAGGAGCCGGCTTAACGCTTTCGGTTTATCATCGCATTGAAATGGGACAGCGAGAGGTAACAGAAGAACAATTTAAAAAAATTGCACATGCTCTTGGTTTTACAACAGAAACATTACAGCTTCAAATCTATGAATTAGATATGGCCGGAACTTTGCAAGAGTTCAAAAAAACAGGAAAACCAGGTATTTTTCATCCTAAAGGTGGGTATAATGATCTTCCTCTCAAGTCTTTAAGTATTAATAAAAAAATACTGGTTCATCAGGCGACTGTAAATAATGATACGTTTGTTCTCAATGATCAAACATTTGAAATGGATGCTTCTCTTCCTTTTGCTCAAGAATTAACCGGAATAAAAGTGAATACTTCTTTATCTTTCGGTAGTTTTTCTGCCACATATGTTTTGGCTACTCATGCCCCATTAAAAGAAGGAGAACCTGTCTTATTTCAACAAAAAGAGAATATTTTCTTACCCGGAACTTTTTCTCAACAAAACAATAAAACTGTATTTAAGGCCTCAGATGGAACAGAGCAGATCTTAACAGAAAATGATTTAAAAAAGCTTTCTAAAATAGTTGCTCTTTATTTTTAACCAGAATAAAGGATGAAAAAAATGGCGCTTGATGTCCTTTCTTGGAAAAAAGAATTTTTAAAACGAAAAAAGTCCTCAAATGAGGAGGCTGAATCAACAGCTCAACGGCTTATTAATATTTATCGTCAGTTATACACATTAGGACCAGAAGCCAATCAACGATATAATGCCATGCTGTTAAAAGATGCAACATTAGAGGTCCAAATTGCCCTTAAAAATATACCAGGTGGAGAAGAAATCCGCGATTATTTGAATTTCCTAAAGCATCAAGAATTGTCCGAAGAAGAAGAAAGTCAAGCGCTCCATGAAGGAAATGAGGCTTTACAAATAAAAAATGATCTACCAGCTCCAGAAGAAATGTCTCCATTATGGGAAACTTATGGAATGCCGACTAGAGGGGGAATATCAGAACCTGCTTCTATAACCTATACGAAATCTGATGCCGAAAAAATAACAGAACAAATTATCTCTTTGGAAGCTGTTGTGCATGAAACTCAGAAACAAAATATTTTATCTATGATAGAAACCCAAAATGAACGCATTTTAGAAATATTAAGATATATGGTCATTGACTCTGATGTAGATAAAATGCATGAAAATTTGAAAAACAGTATTGAAAAGGTAAAAGAAGTTCAAAAAGAAAATACTGAAAAAATTACAGATGCCTTAAAAAAAGAACCTTTACTAACTGAAATCAAAGAAAAATTAACGGCGCTTTTCGATAAACAAGAAGCTGAAGCTATTGCAGAAAACGAAGCAAAAGAAGCTGCACGTAGAAAAGAAAACAAGCCAGTCGATAAATTTCGAAAGATGAAACAACCTACAAAATTTTCTGTTCATTTAATTGAAGATGAAAAGGCTGATTTTTAAAGAAACATTAACTATCTTTCTTTATACTTGCTAAAAGGAAAATAGATAAGGATAAAATAATGAATATTGATCCAACGTTGCAGCCACTTATAGAAGCTCTGATTGCTTATCAAGAAAATCAAGAAACTTTAATGCCTTTAGTTGAAAAAGCTCAAGATATTTTAGGCCCTGACTGGACAAGCTTTATTCAAACATCGTTAGATACGATGACAGGCATCGATCAGCCGACAAAAGAGATGCTGAAGAAAAAAGCAGATCACGCTATTCATTATTATGGCGCATTAGCTGCTTGGGAAGAAGCTTATCAATATATCAATGCGCCTCAATCTGTCAATAATATGCAGCTGATTGAACGTATTCCAACTTTAGAATACTGGCTTTCCTTGTTCGGAGACGAAGGAACAAAAGTTATTAACCAATTAAAGGATTTACTGAATGATGTCGATCAAAATGAAGCGACAGAACCTGTAGAAGCTATCTCTGAAATTGTAAATGAAGAACAGAAAGATAATCAATCTTTCGTTCATATCATGGAACAAACTGATGAAAAAAAGGATGAAGAAAATTCCCTTCCAGCCAGTGAACATACTTCAGAGCCTCAAGAAATAATCGAACCAGAAACTGTTACGCCACTTGTAGATGAGCTTTCTTCAACGCAAGAAAATACTTCAGAAGACCAAAAAGATCAAAGATTAGAAGATAATGTCTCTGTAGATACTCAGCAACTACAGAATGAAATTGCATTTGAGAAAAATGAAAAAGAAACACCAGATATAGAAAATGGGCTCTCTGAGGAAATTCACTTAAATGAAATGCCAGCCCTTCCAGATGTCCCTCTAGATCAAGTTATTGAAGAAAACACGGACAAACAAGAAGCATTTTCACAACAATCCATAGACGAAAATATCTCTTCAGAGGAAACAACTACAGAATCAGAAGTAATTGAAATGATGTCTCCAAAAGAAATTCCGGAGACGCCAGAAATTTTAGAAAATGATCCTAATTTACAAATTCCTAAAACGAAAAATTGGGAAATATCTAATTTTATGAAGCTTAAAAATTTATATGAAGATGCAACTAACTGGATTAGCGCTCATTGCGTTCGATTAAATAATATGGATAAAACAGAATATCCTTATTATGGTTTCATCGTCGATCTCATGAAAGAGTTAAAAGACAATATACAAAACTTATTAGAAAATCAACTGTTAGAAGAAGTGATTGATACTGAAGTCCCAGGCGGACGCGAAGGTATGCAAAGCCTTCTAGACGCTTTAGAAAAAGAATTAGAGGATTTGCCAGAAAATTTAAAACCAATTGAAGAAAATACAAATATCGATCCTCATAAAATCTTAGGAGAACTGGATACCAGTTCTGAAAAAGAATATATCGGTCCGGCACCCGATGGCTTCGAATTAATTGAAGATCCTTATGAAGTCTCGCCGGAAAAAATTATCGAAGATTATAAAAAAACAGAAGAAGAAACAAAAGTCGATTTTGATTCACTAAATGTAACCTCTTCTTCAGGTCAAGAACAGAAAAAGGAATAGGTGACGCTGATGACAAACACAACTACTCACATCAAAAAAACAAGCCTTTTATTCGTTGGAGCTCTTGCGTTAATAACTGTAGCTACCCCTTGTCTAGCCCAAATTAACCAAACAGCTTTTCCTTGCAATGCAGAAGCTTGTTCTAATCCGAACATGATGAATATTTCTACAGAAATGCAAACTTCTGAACCATGTTCTGTTACACAGCAAAATTTAGGTCCTATCATTATGCCTGTTATCATTCAACCAGCTCAAGTTGTTAAAGCATACCCCACTCCACAATCTGGCTCGCCTATTGACCGTTTCAATGAACAGCAACAGATGAACAGGCAATTACAAAAAGGAAATGATATATCTGTCATGGACTTATCTTCAGCAACGACATTAAACATTGAAACACCTATTCGATGTGATATTCCTTTCCCAACAAAGCAAATTATTTCCAATATTCCTATGAATTCAGATGACTTCAAAATGACTCGTCTTGATAAGAATGATCCTCTTCCAAGATATGAAGTAAACGGATATACTTTTACCAATCAACCTTTGGATTTAGCAATTCAAAATCTGGTGACAGAAGCAGGTATTCACGTCTTTTCAGATGATGGGTTATATCCTGAAATTTCAGCTGAAGATCTTAGAGGAGAATTATCTGATGTCATAGAAGAACTTGCTAATGCAGGAGATGCCTATTTCAGATATGATGCTATGAAAAAGAAGCTTTATTTATCTAGATGGGCTCGCTTTGAGTTATCTGTTCCAGGTGGACGTGTCGGTTTATTTGCTGTTCTAGATGCTCTACGTGGCGCCGGCATTACAAATGTTCAACCAGATTTTGGAACAAATACTCTTTACTTCCGAGCTAACACAGAAGTTCAATCAACCGTTGAACGGCTAATTGAATACTTAAAAGAAGATCCCAGACTTTTAATGATGGATGTTAAAGTTTATCGATTGACTGAACGCCCAAATGCCTCCGAATTAAATTGGCAAACGATTATCCAAAACTTTGGCGTAAAGCGTGTCAATATGTCGGTTGGAGGTATTATGGGACGTATGATCGTCACTGGCCATCAAAAACAAAATTATTCGTTAATTGATAGTCTACAAAAACAAGTGAATGTTAATTTAGTCTCTGAAGGTGTGGCTATTATGCCAAATGCATGGAAAGTTCGATTTGATATTGGTCAATGTGCACCAGTCCAAACGCCTGAAAGAGATCTATCCTTATTGCTGCAAAGCAATATTCAATCACCAGATCGTATTGAAACGAATATTTCATTAGATACAATCAATGGTGAGATTACTTCTTTCTACTCTTTTTATAATATCGATGATAACCTAAGTATTATTGGAATTCCAGGTAGCATCTTTAATAAAAATTGGAAAGGTGTTGAATATTTAATTACGATGCAGCCCCGTATTTTGCGCCTTGTAAAAGAAGGAGAACAGAATGACTGAAGCCCCTAAACCGGTATTTAAAGCACCGAATATTCCGTCTCAGAAAAAAAACGAAGTAACACCTCCCTCTGGAGTGTCTGCTCCAGTAGCGTCAACAGGGTTAAAAGCAGCAGCTCCTGCAATTCCTGCTTATGAGAAAAAAGCCTCTCAACAAAATACAAAAAATACTCAAGGTGTATATGATGATAATTTCGCGGCTCAATTAGGATTACCTCCAACAATTTTACAAACAAAAGTAATGGCTGGTATTTTAGGAGCCGTTTTATTCTTCGGTATAGTCTTGGGCTGTACGATGTCTGGTAACGGAGGACAAACTCATACACAGGGCTTAACTGGGGTCGTCCTTAATCCAGAAGTTCCTGCAAACAGACAACGGTGTGGAATCGCAGAAAGAACTCAAGGCTGTGTTCTTTATCTTCAAAATCCATCTCGTCGTGATCGTGAAGCCCGTGACTTTTACCAAGAAGCTTCTCGTATGACTGGTGTCGCCAGCTATACTATTGAACTCGGAAATATTGAATATGCAACAAGTATTATTCGACCCGGTTGGATAGCACAAATTAATATTCCTCCGACAGGAGCTCGTTAAAAAAAAGCACATCTTAAAGATGTGCTTTTTTATCCTTAAAATCTATGTAATCGCTGTCACAGCACGAATATTGCCGTTACGATTAATCTGAACGACCCGCAGCTTATCCCTCATTTCTCGCAGCGTTTTATCTCTATCTATTGTTGGTGTTGTTCTCATAATACGAGCAACAAATGCTTTATACGCCTCTTCAGGATTCTCCGCATGAATCGTAGCAAAACAGTTTTCATGACCAGAGCCCATTAATTCCCAAATAGCACTGGCATTTGATGTTGAAATCTCTCCTCCGATAATCGCATCAGGAGTAAAACGAACGACTAAGTCAATAACACGTGGATAAGTAAATCCATTCGTTTGATCTGTACGAGGTAAAACAATATGCACACGATTCTTATGTGGAACAATAAGTTCCCGCGTATCCTCAATCGTTAAAATACGTTTATGCTCATCCACTAATTTAATCATATTATTCAAAAATGTCGTTTTACCTGTTGCAGTTCCACCGCTGATAAGAATATGCTCTCCTTTACGTATTGAAAGCAACAAGCGATCATAAGGATCATCAGGATCTTCTACATTTGCTAACTTACTTAATGGACGTAGACGTTCCCCTTGCTCCAAATTAAAGTCTTTAAACTCTATTCCTACATCTTCTTTATAAACACGAATAGCAAGAGCAACACCACCCGTTAAATCATCATTATCATACATGACGTTACGACCACTAATACCCGTAAAACGATGACCTCCGGGAAGTGTAGCATAAACAACCGGAGTTCCTTCTGTCGGTTCAAAAGAATAATCATAACTGTTTGCTATAATATAAAGAATATTATTTAAATATTCTCGTGTTAGCTTAGGATCAATCTGTTCAACCCACGGATATGCTCTTTTACCTCGCAAACGAAGCCAAATAGAACCTGGATGATCTACTGCAACCTCTTCTACATTATCTTGTGTATACCAATAGGATAAAGGTCGTAATGCCGACTCCAAAACTTTATAGGTTTCGGAAATGGATAACTCTGGCATTTGCGGCTCCTTTTAGAACAATTCCAAAGAAGAGGAAGAACTACCTCCTCCTGGCGTTGTCACTTGCTGTTGTTGTTGTAAAGGCGTTGAAATTCTCTCTGCCTGTTCAGATGAAGGATAAGAACTTAACCCTTGCTGAGAATTATACAATTCTTCTAAAGTCGATGGGCGTCCACCCGAGGAAACGGATTGAGAGCTGGTCGGTGTAGGCTGATAAAGCGTTTGTGTCTCATCAGCTTGATTGGTTCCGATTTCTTCCTGTGTCTCACCCTCTCCTGTATATCCAGGATCATAATATACCTCATCTGCTGGTGCAAATGTGCTTTGATCAGGAGAAGAAATATCTGCAGTAGAAGCAGCTCCTCCCATCGAACCGCCTACCGGACGCTTAGCCATTCCATATTGTTGCCCTGGTGTCCTAGCCTCAGTTGTATCTGCACCCATCTCAGCCTCATAATCATCAACATCATCTTCTTCTGTCCTCAACCATAAATCCTCCATAGCAAAGATGGTCATCCTTGTACCTGCCGGAACAAAAACAACTGGCGGAGTAGAAGAAGATTCCTCAATTAACTGATTAAAAATCATTTCCATATCATCAATAAAATTCTCACGAGCTTCTTGAGCTGCCTGTGCACGATCGGATTGAGAAGAAGTGCCATAATTTTGATTTTCAGTTACAGTTTCATCAGAAGCGACCAAATAGCTAATTGCCGAAACCATTGTAGATTGTAAGATTGGTTTACCATAACGTGCTAAGAACATTTCATCCAAATAAGCAGCAACACCTCCACGACCTTGAGCGTCGCCAGAAATCGCTTGAAGTGTAAAAGAACCACCATCCGGACGAATTAATCGTTCCCAAGAAATCTCCAATTTAGCGACATGATTTGTTCCAGGACTTCCTGTTACAGAACCTATAAGCTTACTACCCGCAGGAATAATAATATTCCGACCATCTTCTGCATAAACATGACGTTCTACAATTGCCGATGCTGGAACAGACATATAACGACTGTCAATTGAACGCTGTAAAACAGCAGGAATAGCTTTATCTTTTAGTATCATTCGGCTCATATCCACAGGCCAAGAAGAAACCGTTTTTGAGCCAAAGTCTTTAGCTTGTTTTTTCTTAGCTCTAGCCAAGACACGACCATCTGGTGTAATCTTAGATAGTTTTGAACCAATTCCCTGTTTCATTCCTTCTCTGCGCTTTGCTAATAAATTACGCATTTGAGCGGCCTGTTCGGGAGAAAATTGAAGGATTTCTTGACCTGTAAATTTCTGATCAGAGCCTGCTCTTAACTCATCCGCCAACAAGTTATTAGACAATGAATAAGGAACACCATTTTTTAACTGACCAACCACAGCTCCTGTCATCGGATTAATAATAGAATTATCTGGTAAAACCATAAATTCTTTATCTCCGATAGCAATCCGACGTCCGCCTAAATTTAAGCCTCCAGCACCAAGACCTGTTCCTTCCAATAAATTACGTCCAGATACAAATCCTGTCGCGCCGCTTTCAGGAGACCATCTCCCTATTATATTACCATCTGGGCCATATAAAACGCCGTCTCGTAATGTTCCTATGACATTTCCATTCAAGTCACGAATGACTCCGTTAGCATCAATTGTTCCAATTAAATTGCCATTCGCATCATAAACATAACCGCATTTAATTGTATAAAGAACTTGACCTTTTTCATCGCGAATCGTCCCATTATATTGGGCATTCATACAATTATCATCTGAAGTCCATTTCCCTATAATGTTACCGTCTGGATCTAATAAATTACCATTTTCATCTATACGACCAATTACATTTCCATTCAAATCACGAATGACCCCATTAGCATCAATTGTTCCGATTAAATTGCCATTTGCATCATAAACCTTACCACATTTAATTGTATAAAGTAACTTACCACTGTTATCATGAACAGTTCCATTATATTGAGCATTTAAACAATCCAGAGAATCTGGAGACCATTTTCCAATAATATTCCCATTTGCATCAAGTAAATTGCCATTTTCATCTATACGGCCAATGATATTACCATTCAAATCACGAATAACACCATTTTCATCAATCGTTCCAATTAAATTGCCATTTGCATCATAAACTTGTCCACATTTAATTGTGTAAAGCAAATTACCTGCATTATCTGTAACAGTTCCATTATACTTACTATTAACACAAGTATCATCGCCAAACAATGTTATACTTCCATCTGGATTAATACGACCCCACGGTTTTCCGTTAATCATAATCGTACCATCTGGCAACACTTCACCTATTTGCTCACCATTCGTATTATAGACTTTACCATCTTTAATATAGCCGATAATATTACCATTTGCATCATACAGATAATTCGGCATTGTCGTAATTCCATTTTTACCTACTTTACCAATAATATTACCTGCATTATCGTAAATATTACCTTCATCATCAATTCGTCCGATGATATTGCCATTTGGATCATAGAGCGTACCATCAGCACCTACGGTAAATAAGTGCTTTCCTTTATTATCAAAAACACGACCGGCTTTATCCATTGTCCCCATAATTTTGCCATCTTCATCAAACAGCAATTGTTCCTTTTTCAAATCCATTACACGACCGATCACATTACCTTCATTATCTACGACAGTACCATCTCCTAACACTTTGCCGATTACTTCGCCTTTGCTGTTAACAACTTGACCGTTTCGTAGTACTCGACCAATGACATTCCCATTTTCGTCAACAACGATACCGCGTTTTAAAACTTTACCTATTACATTACCGTCATGATCGATAACCGTCCCATCAAACAAAGAGCAACCGATAGAAACACCACTGATATCTACAACATCAGCGTCTGGTAACGTCCGTCCAAGAAGTGTTCCATCTTCAGCTATAACTGATCCTTTTTGAACAACACCTCCGACATTGGTTCCATCAAGAGATACGGCCGAACCATCTAAGTTCAACACAGCTACTACTTGACCATTTCCATCTATCACGCGACCATCATAACGAACTTGACCTACAATTTTACATTGATTATCCGTCACCAGGTTATTTGGAATAACAGCACCCAAGGTTTTTAAAGCATGTGAACCCTTTACTGCACCATTAGAAGCTAAATTACCAACTATATTACCTTGAATGCTTGTTACATTACCGTCACCGGTTGTATTACCAATGACATTTGTTTGGTGATCAATAGCTGTACGCCATGAAACCAAAGCACCAGCCAAATTACCATCATTGCCCAATAAAGTTGCATCATCCAAAATTTGAGCAATTGTCTCATTTGATGTATTCAGAACATCACCAGAAGGCATTGCACGACCGAACAATTCAGGTTTCAAGCCAATAGCAACACCACTTGCAACGACATCCCCAATATCCGGCATCGTACCATACACATCTCGAGTAAGCAACTGGACTATTGTTCCGTCCTGCATAACACGACCAGCTAAAGCACCTCCTGCACTGACAACTGAGCCATCGGAAGCGACAAAACCAAGCTTCTTTGCAAAATCATTAACAGCAACACCTGTAGGCATTGTTAAACCAACCAATTCATTTTGTGCCGTTAAGACAGAACCAAATGGCATTAAAGTTCCTAATTTAGATCCCTGTGCATCATTAATAGTACTTGAAACGGAAGTACTTGCAACAACATGACCATCTTTAGAAACGATGACATTTGGCGCAATGACACCACCCAAAACGCGATCTAACAAATCATACATCGTTTGATCTGTTAAAACACGACCGGCAAGCGCACCGCCTCCCATAACTCCACCATCTGGCATAACATTACCAGGAACTGCTAAATCAAGCCCTAATGCTATTCCAAAAGGAACTGATCCTCCGACGATTTCACGATTACGATCAATAATTCTAAGACTTGTTGTATAAGTATCTTTTACTGTTTCCGTATCAGTTTCCCGCAGAACAGTTGCATTTGGGAAAATATGTCCTGTCACTTTTCCTTGTTCATTCAAAGCGTATCCAGGCTCCATAATCTGACCAATAACGT
This sequence comes from uncultured Alphaproteobacteria bacterium, assembly GCA_944392795.1. Taxonomy (GTDB): domain Bacteria; phylum Pseudomonadota; class Alphaproteobacteria; order CAAHEQ01; family UBA3637; genus CALXXX01. The sequence continues at coordinate 23,435 of CALXXX010000037.1, forward strand.
TGTTGTTTGCATCAACAACTGTCGTCCCAATTAAAACGCCTAACTCTGCACCTTTAGCATTACGAACTTTTCCATCAAATCCCATAGAACCCAATACTTTTCCTTTTTGATCGAAAACAAGAGCTCCATAAGGAATATATTGTCCTAATACATCACCATTTGAATTGAATAAACGATTATCCGAAGCTATGACACCAATTAATTGACCACGATTATTAACAACTGACCCATCATAGCGCGTATATCCTAAAAGCTCGCCAGCAGGATCTAAAGCTAAACCAGCAGGTAAAACACGACCAACCCAAATATCATTCTCATTCATCATACGATTATCGAATGGGAAAGCGCCTAAAACTTCTCCTGTCCGCCCCAATACACGTCCGTCTACTGAAACTGTCCCGACAAAAGCACCTTTCAAATCTGTAACAGTTTGACGCGGAATAATATGACCAATTTGCATACCTTCTTCATTAACAGCATACCCATCAGGCATCACAGAACCTATTGGTTTACCCTCTGTATTATTTAACTTCCCTTGGAAAGAAAGCCAGCCACGAATGTCCTTATTATTTCCCATGACAGAACCTAAACGAACCAAACTTCCAATAACCTCACCAGCATCATTGAAAATTGTTCCTGCGGCTGTCATATGTGCTATCTTCTTACCATCTTTATTTACATCTCCGTTAATGGTTAAAAAGCCTAAAAGCTCACCATTCTCTCCCAAAGGAATCGAAGCTTCTGGGAAAACCATACCAATAACATTCCCATTTGTATCAAGTACCGTTCTATTCAACTGTATCGTTCCAACCTCTTCTTGAGATGAGGAAAGAACTTTCCCTGTTCCTTGAACACTACCGATAACATTTCCATTCCAATCTAAAACGGTTCCTGTCGGCATTAAGCCACCTAAAATAATACCATCAGCGTTTACGACTGAACCATCCGCGCGAATAATACCCATCGGCTGCAAGTTCACATCAATAACTGATCCATCAGCTTGAATTGAACCTATGCGCTCACCATTGATATTGATAACCTGACTGCCATCTGGTATCAAAGCACCAATTATTTCACTTTTTTCTAAACTGACCGCTGTTAAGTCTGGTAAAACACGTCCAAAGCGATTACCTTCTTGATCCACAGCATATCCTGTTTTACTCGTAAAACGACCCAAGAAACGACCTTCCGGTGAAACAATTATACCATCTGGCGGAATGAAACCTATAATCTCTCCTCGTTCATTGACAACTTTCCCATCAATCAAGGTCCCAATTTTACGACCGTTTTCATCATAAACATCTGTTCCAATGACTGTCCATCCGGTTGGATTGCCGTTTTCATCCAAAATAACCCCTCCAACCGAAACAACGCGACCAATAATTTCACCCTTATCATTAACAACACTTCCGTCCGGATTGACGCATCCAATAACTTGCCCTGTTTTATCTACAACCTTACCATCTGGACGAACAATTCCTATCATCTTACCATCGATACCTACAACTGCGCCAGCGGGAGTAACGGCTCCGATAATTTCTCGAGCTTGATTTAAAACATTTTTATCTGGGTTGACCGTCCCAACTTGTGTTCCCTCCGTATCCAAAACACGACCATCTAAATCAATAATACCTAATAAAACGCATCCTTGAGCTATTGCTGTACCTTTGGGAACAACTGCACCAAAAACCTTATTATTAATGTCAACAGCATAACCGGTCGATAAAACTTTACCAACAGCATCTCCTGTTTGCTTAACAACAGATCCATTCGGTAAAACAATCCCTTGAACCTGTAAATCATATCCGACAACGCGACCTCTAGGAAGAACAGCACCCTTAATTTCTTTACCAGAAGCAACCGTACCATCAGGATTTAAGCAACCCAACATATCTGCAGTCGCGCTAATCGCCTTTCCCTCAGAATTAACAAAAGCTATAACATTTCCCTGCGTATCTATGACTAAGCCTTCTCGAACGACCATACCAGTCGGAACTGCACCCATATCCATAACCAGGCCATCAATCGTTACATAACCGATTTGTTGTTCAAAAGCATTCATAATCTTACCATTCTGACGAACCTTGCCAAGAGAATGACAACCATGCCCAATTGCTAAACCTTTTGGTACAATGCCGCCAATAATATTTCCTGTTGCATTAACAACTAAACCGCCAGGTAAAACACGACCGATCTTTTGTTTCTCTATATTGATGACTGAACCATCTTTTTGTGTAATACCAACAGCTTGAGATGATAAATTTAAAATAACAGACCACGGCATAACAGAACCAATAATCCGTCCATCTAAGCCAACAATAGTTCCATCTGCCATCGGCAAGCCAACCAATTTTTGATTAGAATCTACAACCGTTCCATCAGAAATTAAAGAACCAACAACTTGTCCTGTACTATCCAAAACAGGTAAAAGTGGTAATGCGGCACCTAAAACTTTTAATTCTTTATTGACAATCGTATCATCTTGCAAAATACGACCAATAACTTTGCCTTCCGCATTCACGACCTCACTTGTATCTTTTAAGATTTGCCCTAAAATTGTCCCGTCTAAAGCAATTGCTATTTTTTCCGGTTCAACGATACCAACGATTTCACCATCTTTCGTATACATACCTGTTTCAGGATCTAAAACACCTAATAGCTTTTCACGTTCTTTAGCTTCATTTTCAGAAATAACATCCTCACAGATAACACATGGTTCAGAATCAACTGATTGTCCTGATAAGGTAATCATTAAATTCTTCTCTGAAGGAGGAGGAAATGCCGTTGGATCATCTAATTTCCAACGAATATCTAAGTTATTCTGAAGCCGGCGAACAGTTACGGGATTCCATAACACCTTGATATTGCATGAGCTTCCTTGCGGAATAACATCTCCTGCTTTACAACCGCCCTCAATGATAAAACCATCCTGCTGTGTTTCCACTAAATCCATACTAACTAACTGAATTGGACCACCCTCTGCTTGCAAAGTGATTACCGATTCTGTTGAGCTTCCCACAACGACCCCCTCTAACATGAGACTACTGGGATTTGCACGTAAATTCAATCCTTCATCAACGGGACGCGTTAAGTCTAATGGATCAGTCTTTGGAACAGTAACTTCTGGTCCTTGATTGTCAGGGAACTCGATGATCGTTTCTTCCGGTGCTTGTGTCGTACCCTGGGAAATGATAAATAAAGCAACTAAAAACACCAAAAGAGCAAGAACCCCAATCAGTAAAAATATCCGATTAGATTTCTTGACATGTTGCTCTAAAGAGCTTTGATAAATATTGTCTGCCATCGTATCCCAACATTTGTTAAATCGTTAAACTATTGTGTTCTAATTACAGAACACACTAATCCTTTTTTAGACAGTTGTTCGCAAATATCATCCCCTGCACTTACAGAAGACACAGGTCCTATCCGTAAACGGAATAATTCTGGAGCGCCTCCTTCTGCCATTGTGTCAACAGAGAAGTAAGGATTATATCCTTGCAACAATGCCTTATTCTTTGAACGAATCTGCTCCCAGCGACTTTCCAACTCTGAAATACTCGTGCCAGTTGCTAATTCAATTGCTATATTATCGGTCGGCATAATATTAAACGCCGATTGCGGAGCGCCATTTGAAGAGGGCATTATACCTTGCATAACATCCATAATTCCTTGAGACGCTTGCGGATTATTTCTAATCCCTACTGGCAGTGGAGCCATATTACTATAAATATTTTCAGTGACACCGCCATAAGGGTTCACCTGTACTTGTTCTACTAGTTGCATACCTTGCATATCGCCTACCGCAGCAGAATAAGTTGAAGCTTGCGGTGTCGGTTGAGCTTGTTGCGAAGGTTGCTCGGCTCTCCACTGATTTTCTTCTGACCAAGAATAATCTGTCTGATCTAACCCCATTGCAGGATCTCGGCGCATTTTCAAACAAACCAGACGTTGACCATTACGTAAAACCATATCTCCGACACCTTCAACAACTAACAAGCGACTATGCTCGCCCTTTGTTCGAGAACCAACAGGAACTTCTGAACCTTGAACAATTAAGTTAACAACTGGACGCTGTGTCATTGTTAAAGCTTTTTTGCCAAAATCAATATAAGTAAAGATATCATCTCTCCATACTCGCTCTGGAGCTAGTTCAATATCACTTGGATTTGGAATAAAGACATCAATATCAAAACGGAATTTTTCTGGATCAACAGGAATTGTTTCCAACCAGTTCTTAGGCGCATTGCCGGCGGTATTTAAACCAACTGTCGGATTTTGATTAGCGCCTGGTGCGATTCCTCCAGCACTGGCCCATCCTGGAGCTCCCCCGCGTGCGCCGCCGACTGAGCCTGCTGTCACAGAAGCGCCATTAGGAACGTTCAGTGTACCACCATCTGCGACCGGCGTATACTTGGGCCCGACTAAAACATCTACCACAGCATTTGTAATACGATCAGTGTTATAAGTTTCGCTACGCAAATAGAAAACATATCTATTTCCGGATCTGCCAAAAATAATCATATTGCTATCAACCCCCAAATAAGTCGGATCAGCATAAAGCAACAAAGAGTTCGGTGCTGCTATTTCGCCGCCAAAAGACTCTGGAGAACCTATATGAACTTTTTCAATCAACTCCCATGTCGGCAAGTTAATTAAAGTCATCATTCCTTCACGTAAACGAATAGGTAAAACGATATCTGGTGTCCATACATATCGAGAATAACCTGGCTTAATTTGTCCTTCACCTAAATGTTGCATTGGATCATTCCATGCTTTTTGTTGCATCCCGAGTGAAGTAATGTAACTCAGGTTTATCGCATCAAAACTGCCTGCCGTTTGAGCCATAGCATCGCTCATCTGAGCAGCATCAACATCTCCCGGCTGAACCTGTTGCGCCAAAACAAAAGTCGAGGTTAGTGCAAAAACACCTACCGTCGCCATCATCACCCATTTTTTTGTATTTTTCATCTTTGACATCTGCGAACTCTTTCGATTGATTAACACCTAACACTAAAATAAATCAAACTTAAAACAAAAGTCTACTGAAAAATGATATTAAATCATAAAAATTAACAAACCGTTATTTTTCAGTGTTTTTATTCTCCTACCGTCCCAACATTCCCTTTTGGGGTAATACTATACCTTACAACCGTAAAACCAATTGGATTTTTTAAACGGTTAGCCCATTTTTCTTGTTTATTTAAAAATTGTACACGTAACCGAACTTGCCAGATTTGACGGATCGGCGCTGAACGCTCTGGCAACATATCTATTGTTTCTACTTCTGCCTCCCAAGCATCCCCTTCCCTTGGATTAGTTTCTAATTTATATACCGATAAAATATTGACCTCTCGTGTTAAACGTTCTTCCCGAATACGCGAAAAAGCCTCACTCGTCGTCTGATTAAATTCTGCAAAAACACCATCGTTACTCATCCATCTGATAGGACCTCGATCTCCCCAACGTTGCAGCATCTCATCAACATCTGAAACGACAGAATGACGTGTCACAATGTATTGACGTATCAAAGATTCCGCAACTCGCTCTAACAAACTTGAGTCAGGCTGCATCTGTGTAATTCGAACGATTTGTGCATCCTTGTTTTCAAAAGTTAAATAAAAAGGCTGAACACGTGTTAACGGAACCAAAGAAAAAAGAGCCATAATTAAAATAATATTCGTACAAAAACTAATTGCACAAACAATGGCAAAAGCACGAGCTGTCCAAAGATATCGGCGTTCCCGCAAATTTTCTTCAATTTCATCAACACCCTGCTCTTCGGGTAATGTATTTGTCTCTTCAACTTCCGAGTTTTCTACAGAAGAGCCTCTTTTGACCAGAGGAAACCCTATCTTGCGCATATATTTCAGCCTTCTTTAACCTTAAGAATACCACTCAGGTAAACCAGGCATCAATTCAACTTCTAAGCATGCGCAAGGAGATTGCTTTAATTCAGAATAATCTATTCCGATACCAACTGGTTCTTTCTCATAAATAGAACCACAGGCAACTAATAAAGCTGTCACCGCAATACCAGCAAAAATCAAGATATTTTTCATGTTTTCTTTCCTTTCTTCACTGTTCTGCTTGTAGCATAACAACTTTAGTGTAAGAAAACAATATTAATTTTCCTTTAACAAAAAATTATTTTGTCTTTTTTTCTACGGGATAAAAAGAATAATCAACAATCGTTGCCCCTAATGGATTATTAAACCCATAAGAATAAACTGCCCGTTCCGGATAGTTTTCTAAACGAAGGGTAGCAATATAAGGAATGCGACGTCCTCCAGCAATCATATCAAACTCTACCTGCCAATTAGGGCCAATTCGAGAAACTCTATGAATATCGACATCAACTGCCGCTGTTACTGTTGCTACTTTTTCTTTTAAATCTGGAACAAATTGAATATATAAAGGCCAACTGGATAAAAAATATAGCTCTCCCCCAACGCCCCAACGACGCGTCATTTCCTGTGGATCTGGTATTAGCATATGACGATTAGTCACATATAAACGAACCATAGCCTCATTAAGTAAGTCCACAGCAGCCACATTTTGATTTAAAACATCTGGAATGACAAGCTCTTCTGAAGACTGAGTAAACATAAAAAGTTGAACAAGAACTTGAAGGCGTCCCGCCATCTGCAACAAAGTTAAAATAAAAAAGAAATTAACTGTCAGAAAAAAAGAAGCAATCCCTGTAAAAATCCAAGAAATAAAACGGGCTCTTGCAATGCGCTCTTCTGATGAAACGGGAATACTCACTCTCTTCTCCTATTCCATTGTTACATTCTTGAAATTAAATGTCCCCGTAATCCCGCCATTTAAACATTGCTTATCTAGTTTCTGAGCACGGCCTTTTAATTCTTTTAATTTCAAATTGTTAGCATTTTTATTGACTTGTTCCATTAACTTCGTCTGAGCCTTTGCTTCTTTCACGGCTTCTTCTATCTTAGGCGCATTAATAGATGTAATCATCGTTTCTGCATCTTCATCATATTCTAAAGCTCTTAAAAGAGCTAAATCCTCATCTCTTTCTAATTGTTCTGCCGTCGGATTTTTTATTTCAGCTTTTGATCCCATTAATTCTTTTGCCTTAGAAAGATGAGAAGATTTAGCTTGGGCCAAAATATCACGAACTTTTTCTAAATCTTCCTTAGAAAAATAATTCAAACCTTCCGGTATCTCAACATTATTAGCTAAAGCAAAACTTTCAATCGTAGATTTTAATGTTTCTCTCGCCTTTTTATATTCATCCACAATAATTTCTGAATTTTCTAAATCTGATTCTTCAACAAACATAACACTGATTCGATTAGCTGAAACACCTTCCGATACTTTCTTTGGCGTAATGGTTCCTTTTGAAACTTTAAATTTTGAAGCCATCTCTCCAGACTTATTATACAATGCAAAATCTGTATCTATAAATCTCTGCCATGGTTCTGGATAAGCCGGATAAACAGATGAAAAAACATCGTTGTTAGAAAGTAACATTACAATCTCATCAACCGGAGGAAGAGGCTTAGGAGGCGTATTTGGCGCAGAACTTAAAGGAGCCGGAGGTATTGGCTTTTGCGTTTTAGCCGTCAGCTCAGCTAAATATTGATTATGAGCCTTAACAACATCGTCATAAAAATAATAATCATACTTTACAGCATTAGAAACCTTTGGAGAACCATTCTTTACCCCATAATATGCGTTAATCGCTTCATATTTTGGTTTCCATACCTCTTCATTATAGACATATTCTTGATCTTCCCACAGAGGTAAAGAAGAAGGAGCTGAACGACTTAATCTTGTTCCCCAAGCATCTTGATTCGTATATAAATCTATTAAAATACTTCGACCTATATCCCAGTTAACAACATTCGCAGCAACATCTTCATCAGAAACATCTGTCTCCAAAGCTGTCGAAGATAATTCTCCTTGTTCTAATTCATCTGCTGCCAAAGCAAGTGCTTCTTCTGTCGAAATCTCATTCACATCTGCTAAACTACTTAAAGTATAGTCCTGATACATCTGCTTTGCTTCTTGTTTCATTTTTGACCATACTTGATCCGGATTGGAAAAGTAATTACTCAGTAACTTAACATTACATGCGTCTAAATCTTCTAAACGACGTTGATTTAAATTACGTTCCAACAAAGCATTCTTATATTCATCCGCTTTTGCCATCTGGTCATCTATTTGCTTCATAAAATTATGAAATTGTAACGCAGCTTGTAAATCACTACTGTAATCAATAACCGTTGGAGCTGGCACAATAACAGGATCTGGCGGATTAACCCGTTCAAAAGACTGAGAAACCACTTCTTCCAAAACCGGAGAATTTGGGTTAATTTGTGCAACAGCCGGCCATACGATAGATGAACATAGCGCACAAACCGCAACTTTACTCAAAAAACCTCGCACCATATTTCCTCCTATAAATTAGATACTATTGGCTCTTTTAACGGATCTGAGGACATTTGTCCCTGCATTCCTTTCAAAGATTGACGTGTCGCTGTAATCTTCATTTGCAATGCTTTAATCTTATTTTTAACAGCCATAAACTCAGCAGGAACAGCAACAGCCCCTGCTGAATCAGCTGTTGAACTGGCTGCACTGATTTGAGACATTGTATTTTGTAAATCTTCTAATTCTTTTTTATAATAAAGTGTCTTAGCCAATACATCAATAACAACCTGTTGCTCATATTGATCTCTTTGTATCTTTTTCAAATTTTCTTCTACTGAACCAACCGCCTGAGAAACTAAAATCGGCTCTATTGCTTTTTCCAACGAAGAAGGATTTGTTAAATCAACATCCGAATCTGAAATAAGCCCTCCATCAATATTCTCTTTCCCCGTAGCTTTAAAAGCATCTATTGGTGTCTCAGAACCACGCTGAGCCGTTTTAGGCTGATTAACTAAATAACGTTGCAACGGACTAGACGATAAGTCAACTTCATTTTCAAAAAGTTTTAATTGCTCTTTCATCTTCTCGATTTTCTGCTTATGGGATTTGATAACTTCTTCTATTTGTTGCATATAGCTGCTGCTTAAACCACCAAATGTGCCGGCATCAAAAACAGGCAATGGCGTAATCAATGCATCTAAAATAGGGAACGTTATTGCTTTTGAAAAAGAGGGGGTTAACAAAATGATCCCTGTCAAAAAAAGAACTCCGAGTTTTTTCATTTTGTCTCCTCCTCAGCCGCTTCATCCACTACTTCTGTTATTTGAGTATCTCTGTTTGTGTTTTCTTCAATTTCAGCCTTTGTTGGAACTCTAATCAAAGATAAATCTTGCATCATCAGTTGTTGAACTATCTCATTTTCTAACAAACGTAATTCCAAAGCAGTTCTTTTAATTTGATTAGAAATCCCATATTTAACAGCTAATGCTTCAACAGCTTTCTTCTCATCAAAAGTCTTAGCTTGAGCTAAGCGATTTAAAATATCTTGCTCTTGCTCTTCAGCTTCCTCTATTCCTTTTGATAAGTATTCATAAGCATTTGCTAATCCAGAAGAAGTGACCTCATTGATATATTGAGCTCTTGCTTGACTGACCCGCTTTGTTTCACTAACCTCTGTTTTGTTTTGAACCGTCTGAGTATCATTCAGTTGCTCTCTATCAAAGAAAAAAGTTTGTTTAACATAATTCTGCGATATACTCTCACTCTCTTGTGGCTTCCCAAGCATATTACTCACTTGTTGTTGAGCTTGCTGAGCTGTTGCCAACTTTTGAACAGCATCCGTTTTCGCTTTAACTAACTCTCCTTGCATTTTCGTTAGCTCGCCAGAAGAGATATTTATATCCTTCAGAGCATCGTTTAATTGACTTTCCAAATCATTGACCTGAGAAACGGCAGAAGAAGCAGCAGTCATAGCTCCAGAGAGCATGCCAGAAGCACCTGAAAAATCAACGATATTTCCCAATGCCCCAATATTCGTTGCGCCAGCCAACATTTCCGTTACAGAAGAAGAACCTAAGTCACCTAAACTTGAAATTTGTTCCGTTGTCGCAGAAATTTCATCAGCATATTGTGTTACTTTTTCCATCTTCTGCATTAAATCCTGTACCAATTGAGCGATACGAGCTGACTCTACAACCGGTATACCTGCGCCTGAAGCAAACATCGGTGTAATCGAAAAAGTCTCATCTAATCCCAAAAGATCCATTCCTTCTGAAAATAAACCACCAATACTCTCTCCTATTCCACTGGCAATATCGCTGACGCCATCTAAAGCTCCGCCTAAAATATCTCCGGCACTATCCATCAACGTCCCGACACCATCCGTAAAACTTCCCAGAGCATCTCCAACCATACCTCCGATATCAGAGCTCATAAAGGAATCATACAGACCTGCCCCCCAACTACTTACCGAATTCCAAGCGTCACCAATACCATTTAAAGCCGTTGCACTCCAAGAACTTAAAGTATCACCCAAACCGCCTAATGAACCGCCAAGGCCACTCATCAAATCCGACCCATATCCAGATAAGCTGGTCCAAGCATCCCCTGCCCAAGACATAGCCGAACTACCCCAGCTTTCAACGCCGCCCCAAACACTGGATAAACTGCTCATAATACCATCGCTCATACCACTTAAGCTCATACCATCGAAAACAGAACCAACACCACTTGTCAACCAACTGGCCCCATCAGATAAGCCATTCCAAATACTGCTACCTAAGCTACTGATCGTATCGCCAACCGATCCCAAACTTAAATTACCAACAAAATCTGAAACGCCTGTCAATGCGCTGCCAGTCCAATTGCTTAAAGTATCACCGATAGAACCTAAGCTTAAATTACCTGCAAAATCGGAAATACCTGTCCATGTACTACTGGCTAAACCAGACATACCATTCCAAACACTTCCCGTCCAACTAGACAATGTATCTCCTGCAGAACCCAACATACCAGATAAGCTACTAGAGCTCATCCAATTTGATAAAGATGATCCTAAATTCCCCGTCCAAGAAGAAACTGAAGATGCAAAATTACCAAGACCAAGACCATTTGCAAAACCACCAATATCACTCCAGGCAGCAGATCCCCAATTTGCTAAAGCACTCCCTGCGCTGGAAAGACTTTGCAATGGACTAGACATAAAATCACTGATAACAGAACCAACAGAACCTAAACTATCTAATGCTCCTGTTCCCCAATTCGATAACGTTGAACCTAAGCTGCCCAAAGAGGGGTTCTGTAAAAAATTAGTCAATCCAGATGTACTGCTCCAATTTGAAATCGAATTCATCATTGAAGAAACACCACCCGATAAATTACTTGTATTATACCAATTTGATAAAGAACTGCCCATATTCCCAACCCATGACGTAGCCGAAGAAGTCCAACCACTAACGACAGAACCGAAATCTGATGCAAAGCCACCGACACCATTCCAAGCACTTGCGCCCCAACTACTTACACCAGAAAATATACTAGAACCAACATCCGCTAAAGAACTACCAAGTGAACTAAGCCCACTGGAAGCTGCTGATAAAGCACTACCACCCCATCCACTAATCGCGGATCCCATACTTGAAAAAACACTTCCTATTCCTGACAAATTCAACTCAAACGCATTTGATTGAATAGGGGCAAATGCTAAATGCAAACACAACAATAAAGAAATAAGTTTGAGTTTAATTGTCATTTTATTCTCCCCTAAGCCTCACTTTGTTCGTCTGTATTTTCTTCTTCCGACGCACCTGCTTGTTCTTGTTCTGCAGTTTCATCAACTGTTTCAACATCTTTCATACCTTGAACAGCCATCATTTCAAGCATTTTTGCTTGCATTTGATTTAAGCCCATCTCATAACGTATTCCTTGAACGTGTTGTGAAGTGACTTGTGCTAAACGCTCCTGAAAGTCTTTTGTTCCATCTACGACACTTAATTGTTGATTAGCCTCGGAAATAACCTGATCTGAAAGAGCTTCCATCGTCTTAGCCATTTTCATCGTTTCTAAGCCTGTCACAGACAAACGTGCATTTATTGTCTCCAAAGCTTCCTGATATTTCGTCACATCGTTCTTAGATACTTTCAAAGCTTCCATCGTCAAAGACTTTACCTGAGGTAAAACATCGGCAAAATCTCCCTTATTCAGCAAGCTAGCAAAATCTTTCGTCACAACAGGGTTTGCAATATTTTCTTCTATTTTGGCTTTAATCTCCACCAACTGAACAGGAATAACTCCTTTTTCTCCTAACAATTCTATCAGTTTATCCTGCTGTGTAACCGTCTCAACATTTTTTAAGGTTTCCTGAACCGCAGCAATCACTCGGAACAAGTTTTGAGAAATATTACCACCATCTCCCGTCGCATAAGATGTTCTTGTAAAAGAAAGGAGTGTAAAGGAAAAAAGCAAAAAAGAAATTTTTCTTAATACCATTTTTATCCCTTTCTTAATCAACATAAGGCGCTGTCTGAGTAATTCCCTGACTTGACATCACCTTCAACTGCTCTGCCAAAAGTTGATTACCTCTACGATACTCTTGCTCCGCAGACATAATGACCTGAACTGTATCATTCGCTTTTCCGATTAGAGTATCCTCTCCTGACGGAGGTGTCACTTCTTTCTTGGAAGCTTCACTTAAATAAGCCAACGCATTAGCATAACCATCTGTTAAAGCAGCTTGAGCAACTTCTTTTTGAAGCTGTTTTCTTTCTTCTGTTTCTGCATTTGTTTGCTGCTGTAAAGCCTCTCCGGTTGGAGGCAATAACTTATCCTTAATAACCATTTGTGTTTGTTGCACTGATTCAAAGACTTGTTCTGTTAATCCTGCTTTTTGCATCTCCTCTGTTGCTGTAGAAACGGAGGAAAGAACGCTATCGACGGACGCTTGTCCAGATGATAGTAAAGAACCTACAGCATCTTTTGCTGCTCCTTTTGCAGAATCGACCGCCCCTGAAACAGTATCAACAGCTTCCGAGGCCATTTTCTGAATATCCCCAATAGAGGCAAGCATCTGCTGACCTTTTTTAACCATTTCCATCAATTGTTGAACTTGAGCCGTCATCTGCATAACATTTGCAACGACCTGTGCCAGCTGCGCCGCATCAGAAACAGAATATGCGTGAGCCGAAGTTGGAGCAACTAGACTGAATGACAATCCAAAACAAAGTCCGATCCCTATTTTCTTAATAAGCATATTTATCTCCCTTCTTCCTACGCAATATAGCTGTACTTTATTTATTATAAACCTGAACAACTACCCTGTAAAGCACTTTTTATGCTAAAAGGGGATCAAGTCCGTTGCTTCTGAAAGGCTTTGATCCGCGGCTTTTACAACATTAAACAACAACATTGCTATTGTCATCGGGCCTACCCCGCCTGGGACAGGTGTCACATATGCAGCTGTTCCAAGCATATCTAAAAATAACACATCCCCGACAATTTTACCGTCCTCTAAACGGTTAATTCCCACATCTATAACTGTTGCTCCTTCTTTAATAAAATCTTTTTTAATTAACCCGGGACGGCCAACAGCACTAACTAAAATATCTCCTTGACGGCAAACTTCCGCAAGGTTAACCGTTTTAGAATGAGCTTGTGTTACCGTACAATTTTCCCGAAGTAATAATTGAGCTAGCGGTCGTCCAACCAAAGCAGAACGACCTACAACAACAGCATGTTTCCCTTCTAAACTTCCCAAAACATGACGCAACAAATAAACACATCCAAGCGGCGTACATGGTATCATCGCTGGACGCCCCGTCACCATTTTCCCCACGTTTTCTGGATGCAATCCATCAACATCTTTTGCCGGATCAATCGCTTCTATTAACCGAGAACTATCCAAATGAGGTGGAACCGGCAACTGTAATAAAATGCCATTCACTTCTTTTTTGGCATTAAGCTCGGCAATTAAGTCTAAAACTGCCTTTTCCCCAACTGTCGGAGATAATTGATAGACATCAACATCAATTCCTACATCTCGAGCGGCTTTCTGTTTATTTTGAACATAAATTAAAGAAGCTGGATGTTCACCTATTAAAATAACGGCCAAACGCGGCGTTGAGCCTAATTTACGAACATGCTGTGCTACTTGAGAACGGAAAGATTTAGCAATCATTTTTCCGTCGATAATATGTGTTTCAACCATCTTATTCTTTTTTCCTTTTCTGCTGCTTCAGAAATCTCTATAAACAGAAGTTTACAACGAGATGTTTGTCCTGTCATCCAAAAAATCGATTTTTTTTTGACTTTCAACATATCTGATAAATAATCAACTAAAGCCTCATTTGCTTTGCCATCAACAGCAGGTGCTTTTAACGAAACCTTTAAAAATTGATTATTCCAAACACCAACAATGCATGAATGCTTTGCGCCCGGAAGAACTCGGACAGACAAATAAAAACCTGTCGGCGTTTCTTTTATATAGGGTGTATCATCCGCCATAAAATTTCCTGAATAAAATATAAAGCAAACAATAAAATCATTGGTGAAAAGTCGATTCCGGCCATTGGTTTTACATAATGACGAATGCGATTTAATATGGGATCAGTCACGGAACCTAATGCTCCAGATAAACGCTTCACCCATTGTTGACGCATATCAACGCCCCCAAAAGCAATGACCCAGCTTAAAATAATCGCCGCCCAAACAACATAAATATAGAGTTCTAAAAAAGTCATTAAAATATGAAATAAGGGTGCTAAAAGAATCATTTTTCCTGCTCCTCCAAAAAAGCTGCCATCTTACAAAAGCCCTCTACAGGAACATTTTCTGCGCGATCTGTAGAAGGAACACCAGCAACTGTACATAAAACTTCTGGATCTCCTATACTTTTTAAACTGGAACGCAACATCTTACGTCGTTGTCCAAAAGCAGCTGCTGTTATGCGTTCCATCATCTTAAATGAAATGTTTTTAAAAGAAGTTTCTTTAGGCGTCACTCGAACTAAAGCAGAGGTCACCTTCGGAGAAGGCGTAAAAACTGTCGGAGGTAAAATCATTTCAATGCTGACATCTGCCAACCAACCGGTTAGAACAGATAAACGACCATAGGCTTCATCATTCTCACGAGCAACTAAACGTTCTGCAACCTCCTTTTGAAACATAAGCGTCAACCGACTAAACCGTTTCATATCCTTTAACCATTTAACCAGCAGAACCGTCGAAACATTATAAGGTAAATTCGCAACAACACAAACTTCTGTCCCTAACTGACTTTCATCAAATAAAAGAGCATCTTCATTTAAAATTTGCAATTGTTGAGGAAAATCCGCTTGCAACTCTTGTAACGCCTGAGCGCAACGATCATCTTTTTCTATTGCGATTAAGCGGCTAACGCCCTCCTCTAAAAGAGCTTGTGTCAAACCTCCAGGTCCTGGTCCAACCTCTAAAACGACCGGTGAGGACAATCCAACAAGAGCTAGCCGCGCAATCTTATGAAGCAAATTACGATCTAAAATAAAGTTTTGTCCCAATGACTTTTTTGCATGTAAATCATACTTTTGAAGAATATCCTTTAAAATATACATTATTTTTTCTCTATAACGGCTTTTTTCCTTAAATCTTGAAGCTTCTCATTCGATTTTTGCTCCATTTTTTCCATTTCAAGTTGCTGTTTTATAACCTCGAGTTTAGGCAAAACAGAAACAACTCGTTTATCACATTTCATTAAAAATAAATCGAAATCTTCTGCTTCAATAGGACCTATGATTTTTTTCATCGGAGCATCTTTTAGTAACTCATATAATTGATCCGGCATCCGAGGAACAGGCATTTCAGGCATCAGACCAGACCCTTTTAATCCTTCACGCATTGCTAAAGATGTAAAAGATTGAGGATTTCCATCTGCCTTGGCAAGCTGATCCGAAAAACGAGCCGCTTCTCCCTTAGGAAGAAGAAACTGCGCAACACTCCAAGCTTCAACTTCTGTTGATGTCAACGCTTTTTGTTTATCTCTCATTAAAATCAAATAATAACCTTCTTTGCCTTCTATGGGCTTTGACATCTGTCCGGGTTCCATTTGTTCTAAAATGCCATCAATAGCCTTTTCTAAACTTCCTTTTGAAACCCAACCTAAATCGCCTCCTATCGAAGCAGTTTTTCCTTTAGAAAATTGAACTGCCAATTCAGGAAAAACCTCGCCTTTTACAATGCGATCGAACAAACTTTGAGCTTGTTCTTCTGCGGCTTTTTTATCTGTACCAAAAGGAACATAAATCTCTGCCAACAAATAACTCGGCTTCATCATCTCTTTTTTTATCTTTTCTAGTCGAGCTTTCACTTCCTGTTCCGTTACAACCGGAGGTTTCTCATTTTCTGAACGAAGTACCTTTAGCCAAAGTATATCAGACGTCATCTGATTTTCTAAGGTATCGAAAGAAATATCTGATTCCTTTAACAGGCGTTGAAGAGAACCAGGTTCCATTCCATTTTGCTTTTCCAAAAAAGAAATCCCTTCTTCTACTTCACCTTCTTCTAAAATAATCCCTTTACTGGCTGCTTCCTGCTTTTTTACTTTTTCTAAAATAAGCGTCTCAAGAACTTGAGCTTTAGTTTCCTCTGTGACTGGCGTCTTCATCAGAGCATGCATCATCTTTGATCGCATATCAACATCATAATCCGATATTACTTCATCATTTACTGTTGCAATAATCTCAAACGCCCGAGCTGAAAAGGATAGACTTAAACTGAGCCCGATTATAGCAAAAATTATTTTTTTCATCATACTGCTCCCAATGTTTTCAAGATCATACGCACATAAAAAGAAGTATCGCCTTTATAATCTCGATCTTTCGTAAACTCTTTCTCTGCCGAAAAAAGTAAGGTAATGCATTCATTTTCAAATTGCAAGCCTCCTCCGGCTTCTATCGGACCGCCATCAACAGCTAAATCATAACGGTAATATCCATATGCCGACCAAGATGGTGTTAAACGAGAATTTATTTGTCCAAAAATTTCTTCACGATCTTTTAGATAATTTTTGACTTTATTCTCCTGACTAGCCTGCATGTAAAAATAACCTAATGTAACTTTAAAAGGAGCTCTTCCGGCATATAAACTGACCTCTGACATCTCCTGACTTAGATTATCTTGATTTAAACGAAAACGATAATTCATACCAAAATCTTTAAGCTTCATATTTAAATGACCAACATAAGAAGAAAAATGATTTTCAAAGCCGGCACCTTCCGCAACACTGTTGTCATCACGGAAACGATAGGATTGTCCAAACAAAGCGGATACAGATATATTCTTCGGACCATATAATGTCCATTGCATACCATAATTTAAACGAGCACCTGTCTCAACACGATCATAGCCCGCATAC
This sequence comes from uncultured Alphaproteobacteria bacterium, assembly GCA_944392795.1. Taxonomy (GTDB): domain Bacteria; phylum Pseudomonadota; class Alphaproteobacteria; order CAAHEQ01; family UBA3637; genus CALXXX01. Next base: position 40,712 of record CALXXX010000037.1, read on the forward strand.
CGATTAGCAGAGAATAAATTTGTATCATCAAATTCATAATCCAAACTATCCTCGTTAGGAATATTTTTATTACTGCTGTTAGGGCTCCATACCCCCATAACGATTGGTTCTAATACTTGACTGTAATTTTCACCTTGTTGCATTAAGGGATATCGAACCTCCATAGACAAATTCGGGTACACTCGATTAGTATTTTTTGTTTCATCCTCAACCGTTTGAATAGAATAACCATCAAAACGAATACTCGCCTCTGTATTGATAACTGCACCAATTGAAGAAATATAAGGCAATCGCAAAGCTTGCAAATATGATAATCGTGTCGATTCAGGTTTTTCATGCCGATAAACCCCTGCACCATTAACCTGTGAAACAGAATATAATCCATTCCATAATGGACGCGTTACATACTCATAATTCACTTGAGGTACCTTCGGCATAGAACTATTTTTTACATCAGCTCTCAAATTTTGAAATGCATACATTTTAATAAACGCATAAGCATTTTCTCCGAAATGCTCTAAAGCTGCATCACTTTGTATCCAGGGCGCTTGATCATCAACATTATCAATTGGATATCGCCTAAAATAAGTATCATCACTTACACGAAAGTAAGTCCCTCGAAAGCGCAACCGATCTGTAATATCATATTCATAATAAGCTTTTATATGACCTTCATTATTGTGATCATCATCATTTTGTGTGCCAGAAAAATCAAGTGTTAATCCACTTTCCTGATACAACCCCCGATAACGACCTTGGACCAAAGGAACATGAGAAAAAGAAATCGTTGGGTTTATGTATAAATCTTGACTATCTGAAATAGCCCAAAAAAAAGGCAGATCAAAACCGGAACCCATTTCAGTCGAACTAGCTAATGCCGGAGTTAAAAAACCTGTTTTCCGCTTAACCTGAAAATCAGGGTACTCTAAATATGGCCAATAAAAAACAGGAACTCCTTTTAAATTTAAAAAGGCATGTTTATAAACAAATTCTTTCTGTTGATAATTGTGAAGAACCTGTCCTGCTCGAAGGCTCCATAGAGGCTTCTCAGGCGAGCAATAAGTACAAGGCGTAAAAAAAACATCCTTAAAATCCGTTATATTACCTTTATCTGTCCTAGCGACAGATTGAGCCTCAAAAACAGACCCGTCCGCTAATTTCATATGAACTGCTTTAATCAATCCTTCTTTGATGTCTCCTGTTAAGTCTGCCTCATCAGAAAAAAGTTGAACACCATCAGGACGCGTTAATACAACATTCCCGGTTGCATAAACAGTATCCTTACTCTGATCGTATTCAATTTTATCTGCCCGAAAAGTCGAACCTTCCTGTTTTATAATGACATTTCCGGTCGCTGTCAAAATACCGGTTTTCTCATTATAAGAAATCGTATCTGCCTCAAAAGGAGCTGGAGCATCTTTATGAAGCGTTGTATCAGCAATAAATTGAGGTTCTGCTGCTTCAACAGAAAAAGCTAAGAAGAAAAAAACTAAAAAAAGAAGAGAAATCATCTTCTTAGAACGTTTCTGTTGAGGAGATTGTTCTTTAAGAAAATATCCGCGCTTCAATATAATCATTCCGCTCAAAATAGGAACTAAAATATTCAATCCCATCAAAAAGAGAAAAAATAAATTTTTTTCGGATAAGTTTTCAAATCCAAGCGCCATTGATTGAATTAAAATAACGGCTCCTATTGACATATAAATACGTCCGTTTTGTCCTCGCCTGTTGTAATACCCCAACAAAAGAGGTAAAAGACCAATCATTAAATAGACTAATGAATAAAGGGGTTGCGTTAAGCGTTTAAAAGCCTCCACTTTATACTCTCGAAATTGCGTCTGTGATATCCTTGGATCTGTTGACTTGGCCATCAAAAGACGAACTAAGGGAAGTTCCTCTTCTCCGGCGGAACGCTCGTTATTTCGGCGACTCTCCTCTAAAACCATGGTATTCTGATCAAAACTTAATGAAGAAAAAATACCTGTCCGACGATTATACTCCTGACGTCGACCTTGATGCATCACAATCCGTGGTTCTTCGCCCGTTACATATAATCCATTTTGAGCTACCATCACTATTCTTTTTTCAGGATCTCGACCATCGTGAATTAAAATTCCTTCCAATTCGCCTGTTGGTTTAAAAGAGCGGACATAAATCGTTATATTACTCGGCAAGTTATTAAACTCACCTTCTTGAATAACAACATGTGCTAAATCATTCCTGATCTTAAAGCGAAGTTCTTTAAAATGCGTCACAGAATAAGGAACCAACCACAACGTTAAACAATAGCCTAAAACAACTAAAATTAAGCTCATATAAAAACCGGGCTTCGCCAGCTGCCAGGGAGACATACCAACTGCTTTCATTACAATCAGCTCTCGATCTGCCAATAAACGCTGATACACAAACAAAAGAACAATAAAAAATGCAAGTGGTGTGATAATCGCAATAAAATTCGGTAAAACCAAAAGTGTCAATTGAACAAATAAATGAACAGAGACTCCTTTATTAACAATCCAATCAATCATCCGTAAGCTTTGAGATAACCAGATAATTCCCGTCATACCCAAAGCTATCAGCAAAAAACCGATGACTAATTGTTTTAAAATATATTTATTTAATGTTTTCATAGGCTCTCTTATATCAGATTTTACGCATACCTGACAAGGGATGTTTTGTTTCTACAATTTTTTTTAATCTATCTTCCAGAACATGTGTGTAAATTTCTGTTGTTGCTATATCAGCATGTCCCAACATTTTTTGAACACTTCTTAAGTCTGCATCATGCGCAATGAGATGAGAAGCAAAAGAATGCCGAATAACATGAGGTGACACACGACTCGGATCAATTCCCGCTTGAAGAGCTATTTTTTTTAATTCTTTAAAAAAGGCATCTCGTGTCATATAACCTTGTTTTGACTTTGATGGAAATAACCACTTAGATGTTCGACCTCTTTTTAAATATCTTTCACGTTCGATCAACCATTTTTCAATAGCTCTCCGAGCAGGATCATCTAAGGGAACTAAACGTTGTTTGTTTCCTTTTCCAACAATTTCTATCATTGTATTATTGTGCAGAACAGCAGCTAGTGGCAAAGATACGAGTTCACTTACGCGCATTCCCGAGGCATATAATATTTCCAGCATTGTTTTTAAACGAACATCTTTTTCCCCAGCTGCCTGTAATAAAGAAAGAATTTCTTCTTCTGACAAATATTTAGGAAGTGCTTTTCCTGTCTTTGGACTGTCCACATTATCCGTTGGTAAATCATCTCTGAAATTCTCAGAGTATAAAAAACGAAAGAACTCTCGAAGAGCAGATAAACGGCGAGCTTGCGTTTTAGCAGATAATCCATTTTTAACAATCAAATGCATATAATCTGCTACATCATCGCCTTCAGCTTTTTCTAAAATGACATGCCTTGTATTTAAAAAAGCTTCAAAATCTTCTAAATCACTTTGATAGGCATGTACCGTTCTGGGTGAAGCTCCTCTTTCTGCAACAATCACCTCTAAAAAATTTTCAATCCACCGATTCATCAATGAATGAGCTCCAAAACCCAATTTTCCACATTTAACCCACCTTTATTTAAAATTAAAAAAGCATTCGCAAGATTAACATCTCGCTCATTTAACATAAATAAAGCTCTTAATAAGTCCGCTCCCGTTATCGCTGATTGTGGTTTATCTTTTAGTAAAAAAGAAAAAAACGAAACTTTTCCTTCTAATGAAGGTAAATTCAAAATCGTATCCGTTTGTAAAAAATTTAAATCTGTTCGAAGGACTTGACCATACAACAACAAAACATGTAATCGATAAAGCTGATCTTGCTCTTGAACACCATCGCGTCGCCAATGCTCTAAAAGCTGTTCTATATTAACTGCTGTTTGAAAAGGAACTATTGTTTTTATTGCAGGCTTTGTTTTAGGAATAGAAATTCCTAAACGACGCATAATGGAAATCTCTATTTGCGTTGCTTGTGCTAAATCTAATGCCGCTAGGGGCGAACCGTTTAAAAAAGCATCCATTAAGCTTGTAAAAAGCATCGGTTCAGGATGTTCTTCTTGCCACAGCGAAAAAGATAAGAGAGCTTTATCTTGCTCTCCTTCAAAAGCCAAACACATTATGTTTCCCTTTTGCCAAAATAAATCTGTTGACGCAGAATGAGAACGAATAAACGGACATATTTCTCGCCAGTTCCCTTGAGAAAGTTGAGCCTCTACTTTTAATTGTTCCATCTGATCTGTCAAAGAAGAAGGTGGAACTTGTTTAATCATAGATAATACATCAGAATAATATCCTAATTGCAAAAGGCCATACAAACGAGACACAAAATGTTCTTCTGCGTTTTTATCTGTTCCTGATAAAGCCGTCCTTTCCGTTAAAACGGCTCGTGTCATTTGCCGAAGGGTGGGAGAGGTTTGATGGAGTGTTAAAGAATCTATCAGATGTCTTTCTTCTGAAACAGATAAATTTCCCCACGATGTAAAAGGTAATTTTTTAGAAAGGCCTAAGGTGTTGATATAAATAGTCGGCAAGTCTTCTACGACAACAGAAGAAGCCTCTGTCAATGCTGGAGTAATAAATAAAGCAAAGACAAAAAAAACTATTTTAATTTTGAAGAACATCATTGCTTAAGGTCTTTTCAATCGGCGTTTTTGGCGCTGGTTTATCCCAAAAGAAAACCCAAACGCAAAAACCAATCAAAGCTAATAAAATTAACTTAATCCCATAATGTTTTTTTTCTTTTCTCATTTTTCCTGCTTTCACTAGACAGACGATAAAAGACTTGTTATTCTATGGAGTAGTAGATTATATGAAGGAACAAAAACTGTCAATAAAGAACATGAACATTGAACTTTTAGAAAATAAAATTATTCTCTTAGTCGGCATGATGGGATGCGGTAAAACAAGCTTAGGTAAAATTTTATCAAAACGATTAAATTTGCCCTTCGTCGACAGTGATAGAGAAATTGAACGCGCCTCAGGATGCAGCATTTCAGATTTGTTCGCAACCTATGGAGAAAAAGAGTTTCGTATGGGAGAAGAACGCATTATGGAACGTTTATTAAAAGGGCCTCCTTGTGTTCTATCATCTGGAGGCGGAGCTTTTCTTTCTGAAAAGACACAAAATATCTCTAAGAAATATGCAATCTCCGTCTGGATACGCGCAGATGTTGATTTACTCAGTCATCGAACGGAAGGACGCAAACATCGTCCTTTAGTCCCAGCTAAAGATAACAAAAAAGCAATTGAACGATTGGTTCATGATTGTTATCCTCTTTATGCAAATGCCGACCTAACGCTTGATACACGTCAAGAAGCTATTCATAAAACAATTGAGCGACTTTTGAAACTGTTAAAAGAAAATCATATTATTGCGATAAAGGATTAAAAATGATTGGTTCTGTTTTGATTTTATGTGCTTGTCTGTTCTTATCTTTTTTCTTTTCGGGAACGGAAACAGCTTTTACTGCGGCTTCTTTACCTTTAATGCACGAAATGGAAAAAAAAGGAAATAAACGTGCAAAAATTGTCACAAAAGTTAAAGCAAAATCCGATAGATTCCTCGGTATGATTTTATTTGGTAATAATGTTGTGAATATTGCTGCTACAGCGATTACTACAAGCATTTGCATTACATTACTGGGACAACGTTGGGGAGTTTTTATTTCCACATTTGTCGTCAGCTTTGTCATTTTGATTTTTTGTGAAATCATGCCCAAAACTTATGCTATTCGAAATCCGAATACGATTGCTTTATTTGTTGCTCCAGTTGTTCAACTGTTAACGTTTTTACTGGCACCACTTGTTGCTTTTGTCAACTCTGTCGTTAAAAACGTAATGGCTATTTTAGGTCTTCTAAAACATGAAAAATTAGGCGACTCTGCTAAAACAGAACTTCGTGGTGTTTTAAATATGCAGACAAGTGCCTCTATTCGTTCTGAAAAAAATATGATGAAGAGCGTCTTAGATCTCAGTGAAGTTGAAGTTCATGAAGTCATGACATATCGCAGTAAGATAGTCTCTTTTGATGTCAATACAGAAGTGAAAACATTGATTGAAAAAGTCTTAAATTGTCCCTATACACGAATTCCGTTATGGAAAGAACGTAAAAGCAAAATCGTTGGTGTATTAAACACAAAATTATTATTACGTGCCTTACAAGCTCGACATGGAGATTTAACAAATTTTGATGTTATGAGTGTTGCCACAGCTCCTTGGTTCATTCCAGAAACAACAACGCTTTTAACACAACTTCAAGCTTATAGAAGACGTCGCGAACACTTTGCCATTGTCGTTGACGAATATGGTGAAACTCAAGGCATCGTCACCTTAGAAGATATCTTAGAAGAAATTGTCGGAGATATTATCGATGAAACAGATAATCCACCAGAAGCATCTTTAAACGCGCTTGTTCAACCAGATGGAACCATTATGGTTGACGGTTCTGCTTCGATTCGTGATCTAAATCGAAATTTCGGTTGGGATTTACCAGATGACCAAGCCTCGACAATCGCCGGACTACTTTTATATGAAACAGAAAGAATCCCCAAAAAAGGAGCTTCTTATTCTTTCTATGGCTTCACTTTTAAGGTCTTAGATAAAAAAGGTAATCGAATTACAAAAATGTTGATTACTGCTCCAGAAAAAGAAGCAGAAGAACAAAATTAAGATTCTATCACATTAACAGGTACATGCTTTTCATCAAGCAAAAGAGCATAAATTGGACCGTCATATCCACCACCGCTAGCGATTGTTGTATAATAAGGTTCGTTAATCACCCCTGCTTGTGTCGTCGTCGGAAAACCTCGAATAACCTGTTTAAATTGAAGATAAGGATACGAACGAACGAATGGCAATGTTCCTCCCCACCAAAATGCATCTCCTTGAAGATTTAAAGAGACCTCATGCCGTAAACCTCTATGAACGAACAAAATACTTTCATCTGCCGTATAAGCCGCATGTTTCAAAGATCCCATATAATCAATATGTCCATCATGGGCTGCTTGTACCGAACGAAGTGCCGCAACCCAACGAGATATCGCCACAACTCCCTGAGGAATTATACGAAGCCCCTCTTCCGGATCCAAACCATAAGATAATAAAATTTGTTTCAGTCCTCTGGCTAACATCCATTTATAAACATCCAACGGTTCTTGAGCAAATTGTATTTGCATCAGCTTAGACCACATTTCCTCCTGTTGACCTCGCAAAAAAACAATATCATATTGAGAAACTCCTGGAATAGAAATGAGAGCCCTACGAAAAAGTAATACCTCATCTACGGCTTTTACTGAATCTAAACCGTTCCCCATCACATTACCTAAATAGATGACAACATCGCCGACACAGAATTCTGCTGAAATTTTCTTGTGCAAAAAACGAAGACGAACAGCATCACCTCCAGGGAAGCCGATCACCCAAATTCGTTTTTTATCTCCTATTTGCGAAAAGATATCTTTTTGTTCAATCATAAAGCTAAGTATATAAAAAAAATGACAAAAAAGAAAGAAAAAACTTCTCCTTAGACCTTGCTTTTTCGCCACAGAATAAACACCTGAAGTATTTCCACTTAAAAAAAAGCCCTTCAAAGAAGGGCTTTTTAAAAGTATCTTTTTTTATTCTCCAGATAAAATAGATTTTAAACGGTTCGATGCTTCTTCTAAATCAATTGATTCACATGCAGCATACTCGTGAGCCAAACGACCAAAAGCTTGTTCAAAAACTTGTCTTTCAGAATAAGATTGCTCACCTTTATCAGCTGGTTTATGCAAATCACGCACAACCTCGGCAATCAAGCATGGATCTCCAGAGTTAATTTTTGCATCATATTCTTGACTTCTGCGGCTCCACATCGTCTTTTTAACTTTAGGCTTACCCTTTAAACTTTCAAGAGCTGTCTGCATAATATCCTTGCTGGACAGAGGACGAAGCCCCGTTTTATTCATATTTGTCATAGGAATGCGCATGGTCATACGATCTTTATCAAAATTGACGGCGATTAACTCTAACTTTTGTCCGCCGACTTCCGATTGTGTAATATCAACCACTTTTCCAACGCCATGAGTCGGATAAACAACAAAATCACCTGGATTAAAACGATATTCTTTTGACATTTATTTCCTTCTCTTTTTTTACTTTCGTTTTTCTTATATAGCACACTTTTTAAAAAAAAGCAAAGATAAAAAAACCGATCCCAAAAAAGGATCGGCTTTTTTCTTTTTAAATTATTTTTCTGCTTGTGGCCATTCTTTTGCTTTTTCAGCGTTGAATTGAACCCATTTTTCATCCGCTTCATCCGACGAGCTGATAGCACCATGCGGACATTCGGAAATGCAGATACCACATTCAATACATGTATCTGGATCTACAACAACCATGTTCTCCCCTTCATGGAAAGCATCCACAGGGCAAACTTCTACACAGCTTTTGCATAATTGACAAGCATCACTTACTACTGAAGGCATCTTAAATCTCCTTATACGTTTTTAAAACCATTCTTACATAGCTCATTTTTTTTAAAAAAACAAGTATCTTTTTTAAAGACTTGCTTTTTTATGTATTTCACTCCATATAAAAGTAAATTAAAAATAAGAAAGGATTCAAAATGACACAAGAAAAACATTCTTTTCAGGCTGAAGTCAGCCAAGTTTTAGATATCGTCGTCAATGCGCTTTACTCACATAGCGAGATTTTTTTACGCGAGCTCATTTCAAATGCTTCTGATGCTTGCGATAAGCTCCGTTATGCAGCTTTAACACACCCTGATTTAATGAAAGAACATGGTTCTTTTGAAATTAAATTGATACCCAATAAATCAGAAAAAACTTTATCTATTATTGATAATGGTATCGGAATGAATAAAGAAGATTTAATCGAAGATTTAGGAACTATTGCAAAATCAGGCTCTGCTGAATTTGCTAAGCATCTAACCGGAGACGCTAAAAAGGATTTAGCGCTTATTGGACAATTCGGCGTCGGTTTTTATTCAGCTTTTATGGTGGCTGATAAAGTCGAAGTTCTCACGCGCAAAGCAGGAGACAAAACAGGTTGGTTATGGTGCAGCTCCGGCAAAGGTGAATTCACCATTGAAGAAGAACCAAAAGCGGAAATTGGTACAAAAATCACTTTACACCTCAAGAAAGACTTTATGGAATATACAGATCCTATGCGACTAAGATATGTTGTCCGTCAATACTCAGATCATATTTCTATTCCAATTATCTTAGATGCTGATGGGAAAAAAGAAACCATCAATTCAGCTTCTGCTTTGTGGACACGTCCGAAATCAGAAATTACAGAAGAACAATATCGTGATTTTTACCGTCATTTAACACATAATTTCGATGAACCCTGGTTGACGCTTCACTATACGGCAGAAGGCGTAATTGAATATCGAGCTCTTCTGTTTATTCCTCAAAAAGCGCCATTTGATTTATTTCAACCGGATAAAAAACATGCTTTAAATTTATATGTCAACCGTGTCTTTATTTCTGATGAAGTCACGGATTTATTACCTCACTACTTCCGGTTTGTAAGAGGAATAATAGACACTTCTGAATTACCTCTGAATGTCAGCCGTGAAATGCTACAACATACGCCTGTGCTTACAAAGATTAAAAAAGGCATTGTTCATCGGCTCTTGGATGAATTAAAGAAAAAAGCAAACGATAAAGAAAATTATGAAGTTTTCTGGCACGATTTTGGCATTGTTTTCAAGGAAGGACTCTATGAAGATCAAGAAAACGCCAAGAAAATAGCTGACTTATGCTTATTTTCCAGCACAAAAGATGATAAATTAACATCTTTTGCTGACTATGTTGCTCGCATGCCGAAAGAACAAAAAAATATCTACTATCTGACCGGAGACGATTTAGCAACACTTAAAAATAATCCTCAGTTAGAAGGCTTTACAGCAAGAGGAATTGAAGTTTTATTGTTAACTGATCCTATTGATGAGTTCTGGCCTCAAATGTTTACAGAATATGATGGTAAAAAAATTCGTCCGATAACACATCCAGACACTGATATTGATAAGGTAAAAGCAATTGAAGAAATAACCGGAGAATCAATTGAAGAAAACCTGCGAACTGTTTTAATCGCTAAATTTAAAGAAGTGCTTGGAAAAGAAGTCAACGACATTAAAATTACCAACCGTTTAAATAAATCTCCTGTTGCTCTTGTTGCCGGAGAAGGACAAATGAGCATTCACTTGGAACGCTTGATGAAGCAACATGGACAAGCTCAAGCTTTTTCCAGCAACCGTACATTAGAGCTCAATCCTCGTCATCCTGTCATAAAGAAACTAGCGACAGCGATTTTTGAAAAAAAAGAAGAACAAAAAGTTTTGGATGCAATATGGGTTTTATACGATCAAGCTAGAGCCATTGAAGGAGAACCACTGCGAGATCCTGCCGGCTTCATAGCAAAAGTTAATAACTTTTTGGAAAGCGGATTATAAAAAAAGCGCCATTAGGCGCTTTTTTTAAACACCTTCTACTACTTCGTAATCTGTATTAGGATAACCCTCTATCAGCTTAATTTCTCCCCGAACACTGTGACAGCCATAGCCTGTCCCAGTCCAGTAAGCATATTGATTTTTCTCACAGCAATATTGTTGTTGTGGAAATCCAATAACGTCTAAAAATTCAGCTGAATTATTACAACAACCGTATTCTTTTTCAAGTGTTTGAAAAACTGTATCCGCAGGTTCACAACATGTTGCTTTTCCATTTTTCCAAACAGCTCCGGCATTTCCTTCTTTTGTTGTTTCACAACAAGTCTGCATATTTTTTGGCGCACCGACAACATCAACAACTTGACGCATAATAGTGATTGTTTCTCGAAGATTATCATCAATTCCTCGCTCAATTGCACAACATTCATAATCTGTCTCTGTCTTGTAAACACTTCCATCACAACACAAAGATTGATTATTCTTAAAATACCCGACAAATTGAGAAGATTTCATAATTTTCAAACAACAAGTTTTACGAGGATTAGGTGCTCCAATTACATCAACAAAAGCATTATAGCCCCCATCGGTATTAGAGTATTGGCAACATTGAACTTCTCCATTATCATTGACATAAGCATGTTTCGTCACGTCGCAACATGTTTGGTAATTTCGTCCAAAGATATCAGTTGCAAAACCATAATCCATATCACTACTACAACATCCATAAAATCCATCCTCTTTCTTGTAAGCTCCATTTTCTAAACAACAAGCAATCTTTTTTCCAGTAAATACGGGTTGCATGCTCGAAACTTCTGTCATTTCTCCTGTATCATAATTAACACTTCCACAACAAGCTTCTCCTGTTCCACCTAAAACAGGTAATGGATAACTACAACATCTATATCCTCCATCAGGATTAAAAGCCGCTTGCTCATTTCCATAACAACACAACGTTTTTCCACCACTAACTGGAACAGCCTCATTTGCTTTATTCCCTCTATAAAGTGGACAACAACTTTCGCTATTATACCCATCGATTTGAACCGGAACAACAGAAGCATAATCCAAACAACATTCCTTCTTATCTCCTGTATAACTTTTATAAGTCTGTTCGTTTTTACAATCGCCTGAGGGAGAAGAAAGAGTCAAATCAAATAAACCAAAAGGAATTCTAAGTACTTTTTTTCCCTCAACAGCCCAGGCAGATGAAACAAATAACGTCACAGCTGCTTCGTCAAAAATATCACAAACACTGTAATCCGGATTACTAGGATCAAATTCTCGATCACCAACCTGGAGCATATAAGGCGTTGCAAATGGTTTATGCAAAAGCTCCACACACGTTTCACGTGTCAAATTTGAAATTTCAACCACAAAGGCAGCACCATCATTTTCCGTTTCTTCCACCCGATAAACAGAAACATCATACGGATTTTCTTTAAGTTCCGGAATAGGAATCTCTGTTTCTGCCTCATAAACGCTTAAATCTTCTTTGTCCCACAAAACGAATGTTCGACGTTGAATATCATCATAGATATCATTGGCTGTATTCTTAACTTGCAGCTTGCTATACATTGTCAAAGCAACTATTGATAAAACACCTATCAACGCCAAAACACCTAAGAGTTCTATCATACCTCGACCTTTTTGAAGAGATTTTGTCAAATGAAAATCTTTCTTGCGAAAGACTTGTTTTGCATTAAAGATGGTATGAAACATAAGACACTCCTATTAAAAATTTTAATCGATATTTTAATAATTTTAACCTATCGTTTTATTCTTACTAGTTTATTCGTTAATAGTCAATTTTTTATCTTCAACTTGACAAAAATAAAAAAAACGTATACTCTGTCTCGCATGAAAAAATACATCTTTTTATTCTGTTTAATGCTCTTAACCGCCTGCATGCAAGTGGGCGATAAGCAGACAAATACCATTTTAACATTAGCTAAATCTGATAGTTTATCTACCTTACAAGGAAAAACGCCAGAAGAAATTATTGCTATTTTAGGTGAACCGGCAATTGTTCGAACCGAAAAACCTCATCAAACTTGGGCATATAAAGCACCTGATTGCGCCTTATTCGTTTTTTTTAACGGAGATGGACTTTCTTGCTATACGGAAGCTAAAGGCTCTTGCGACAAGCATGTTGCTCGTCAAATTTTAGCCCAAAAACAACACGTTCTTTAGTTTTACTCTTCCGGCAAGCCTTTTATACGCTCAATGTCTGCACCAAGCACACGCATTTTTTGCTCTAGCTGATCATAGCCTCTGTCCAAATGGTAAACGCGGTTAACAATTGTCTCTCCTTCAGCGGCTAAACCTGCCAAAACCAAAGCGGCAGAAGCGCGTAAGTCTGAAGCCATAACCTGTGCACCAGATAATTTCGGAACGCCATGAATAATCGCTGTTCGGCTTCCTTGCAACCGAATATCCGCTCCCATACGCACCAGCTCCTGAACATGCATAAAGCGATTTTCAAAAATATTCTCGGTGACTGAAGATGTCCCCTTTGCCAAACACATCAAAGCCATCACCTGAGCTTGAACATCTGTTGGAAAACCAGGATATTCTTCGGTTGCTATATCTGTTGCCCTTAATTCACATCCTGTCGCTTTCACGATCAATCCGTTGTTTTTTTCAATCACATCCAGTCCCATATATGTCAGTGTAAAAACAACATCTTCCATTAAATGCAAAAAAGCATTTTCCATATAAATTTCGCCACCGGTAATACCTGCCGCCACAGCATAAGTCGCAGCTTCAATACGGTCAGGAATAACAGTATGATTCGTTCCGTGAAGGCTATCAACGCCATCAATAACAAGCCGACGCGTCCCAGCTCCTTGTATTTTGGCGCCCATTTCAATCAAGCATCGAGCCAAATCTGTCACTTCTGGTTCTGCCGACGCATTGATGATTTCTGTTCGTCCCTTTGCCAAAACAGCCGCCATAATGGTATTCATTGTCCCACCCATCGTTTGCAGCTGAAAAATAACCTTATTTCCTTTTAACGGTCCATCAGACTTTGCAACAACGTATCCATTTTGAATCTGAACATCTGCGCCCAATTGCTCCATAGCATATAAATGCCGATCAACAGGTCGTGTCCCGATAGCACATCCTCCTGGTAAAGAAATTTTAGCATGCCCAAAGCGACCCAACAATGGACCTAGTACCCAAAAAGAAGCACGCATCCGTGAAACCAATTCATAAGGAGCTTCACAACAATGAATATTGGCTGCTTTAATCCGCAGAACATTCCCCTCAAAAGAAACATCCGCCCCCAAATGAACCAAAACATCCGTCATTGTTCGGATATCTGTTAAATTCGGAACATCTCGCAAAACAACTTCTTCGTCTGTTAAAAGCGCACACGCCATCAATGGCAAAACAGCATTTTTTGCTCCCTTAATTCGCACATGCCCTTTTAAAGGCGCGCCGCCCACAATTCTGATTTTATCCATAATCTCTATCCTCTTTGTTGTTTGCGCAATTTTAAGTTTCGACGAACCAGCTCGGCTTCTTCATCAAACTTCTGTTGCTCTTTCGGTGACAAATTTAAATGAGAAATACCCTCTTTAGCAAGTTTTTTTTGTCGAGCCGGTGTTTCCACAATTAAAGTGACGGGACCATCATTTAAAATTGAAACTTGCATATCTGCTTGAAAAATACCATTCGCCGTCGGAACACCTAATTTTCTTACTGCTTCGATAAAAGCTTCATATAATGCTTTTGCTTTAGTGGGCTCACCTGCTCCGGTAAATGACGGACGACGCCCCTTTTCACAATCTCCGAACAAAGTAAACTGAGAAATAATCAACATACTTCCCTTTTCATCCAGAAGAGAACGGTTCATCTTGGCATTTTCATCTTCAAAAATACGCAAGTTAACAAGCTTTTGTGCCATCCATTCGACATCTGTCAGCTCATCCTCATGTCCGACGCCCAATAAAACGGTCAATCCTTTACCAATAGAACCGACTTCTTCTCCTTTTACAGAAACAGAAGAAGATAAAACACGTTGCACAACAGCTTTCATGAATCTTCCCTGTTAATTAAATATTGTGTTAATAACTGAACACCGAAACCTGTGGCTCCTTTCGGAGAACAAGGTTTGTCAGCTGTCAGCCATCCAACACTGGCAATATCCAAGTGTGCCCATTTAACACCTTCTGCAATAAAGTTCTTCAAAAACATAGCTGCCGTCGCAGAACCTGCTTCACCACCTTTGGCGATATTAGATAAATCTGCTATATCGGAAGATAACATTTTTTCATATTCCGGATGTAAAGGTAATTCCCAAATCTTATCCATAACTGTTTCTTCCGATGCCTTTTTCAAAGCAGTTCCCAGACTATTATCATTTGTAAATAAGCCAGCATACTGACTACCGAAAACATATTTCATAACGCCCGTCAAAGTCGCAATATCTATCATAATTTGAGGATGATATGTCTCTTGCCCATACCACATGGCATCAGCCAGTATCAATCGTCCTTCAGCATCTGTATTACTGATCTCAACCGTTTTTCCGTTCATCGCCTGAACAACATCATCCGTATGAGCGGCTTTAGAAGACAGCATATTTTCTACCAAGGGAACAATTCCAACTATATTTTGCTTTAATCCCAACTCAGAAATAGCACGCATCGTCCCGACAACCGCTGCTCCACCTGCCATATCATACTTCATATGTGTTAATCCAGCCGTTGGTTTTAAATTCATGCCACCACTATCAAAACAAACGCCCTTACCCACTAAAACAACAGGAGCTTCATCCTTTTTCCCTTTCATATACTCCATCATCAAAAGATAGGGAGCTTCCGAAGCACCTTGAGCTACTGTTAAAACTAAATTCATTCCAAGCTTTTGCATTTGCTTTTTATCTAAAACTTTTAATGCAACATTTTTCATTTTTAGCGTTTTAACGGCCTCAACGAATTCTCGAGGAGGAAGCATATTCGCCGGTTCAGAGGCTAAATCTCTTGCCTCATACACGCCATTCAAAACTGAAAAAAGGCTGGTAAAGGCATTCTCATCCGCCTCGACTTCAGAAGACAAAATACGAACAAGTTCTACTTCAGGGGTTTCCTTTTTCTTTGTTTTATAAACATCAAATGAATAAGTTCCCAACCCTAAACAAAAAGCCAAATATGCTGCGGCAGTTCCCGTTTTTACTTTAACTTCTGATAAACCACTTGTGCAAATCATGACTTCTTTTTGACGAACTTTTTTCAAAACAGAAGCCAACGAACCTCCGACTGTTTGAAGCCATGTCTCTACACCGCCTTCTACTTTACCGACACCAACCAAGGTCACATTCAAGCCCGTCGGCAATAAAACTGTACAAAACTCACCCTTACAACCATTAAAATTCTGAGCGGTTATCGCACGTGCCAGTGTTTCTTCTTTATCTTCTCGAGCCAATCGAGGTGGAACACCCATCCCCTCTAAAACAGGCGCAATCAATGTCCCCTGTAAAGCACCCTCAGAATTTTTAAACTCAAATTTCATGTTTCCTCTCTTTGCTATGATTTCTTCTGTTCATAGATATAAACGGGATTATCAGATTTTTCAAATGAAAAATACATTCCTTCTTTTCCCTTTATAAAAGAAATATTTTCAGACTTGCCTTTTTATCTGATTTTGTTATGCTGAAACCATAACTAGAAAGAGAGAACGATGAAACAAATTAATTTCCCTAAAATTGACCTCACTCATGTGAAAGGGGTTTTAGTTGACCTAGATAATACACTTTATTGTTTTTCTTCTGCCAATAAATATGCTCTTCAAAAGGTATACTTATTTCTCCGAAAAAAAATGCCGATATCTCGTGAAGATTTTGAAAAAGAATATGAAGAAGCTTGGAAAAAACGCTTCGATCTTTTAGGTGCCGTTCCTTCCGCTCATTCTCGTTTTACCTTGTTTCAATTGTTCTTAGAAAAAAAGAATTTTCCAAAAGCTTATCTCTTAGCTCATCAATTAGAAGAAATTTATTTTAAAAACTTATATAAAAAAGCCAAACCAGATAAAAACGCTCTTCTTTTTTTAAAAGAATGCCGCAAAAATAATATTCCTGTTTGCATAGTCACAGATCTATTCGGAACTATTCAAACCAATAAACTCAAACGGATGAAACTAAACAAGTATATAGACTTCATCGTTACGAATGATGAACTCGGTGTCGATAAACCTCATTCTTCCTTGTTTAAACGAGGGCTAGAAAAATTAAATCTATCTCCTCATGAAGTCATTATGATTGGCGATAATCCCGAAAACGACATTAAAGGCGCTGAAGCACTCGGCATTCGTTCTTATCTCGTTGAAATGAACAAATAATGCTTGCCAAAAAATAGGCTTTTTGTTATCTTGTAAAGCATGAAAAAACATTTTTTAATGCGACTTCTGGCAACACTTGTTAGCCTGTTTTTTTTCTTTAGCTTTATTCTGCTCGGAATAGGGATGTTCGTGGCTATTCATTTCAGCCAAGATTTACCGGATTATCGACAACTCGAAAAATATGAACCGCTCATTACTAGCCGTTTATATGCCAGTGATGGTCAGCTCTTGGCTGAATATGCCGAAGAAAAAAGAATTTTTGTCCCTATTACAGCTATTCCAAAACGTGTTATTCAAGCTTTTATTTCTGCTGAAGACAAAAATTTCTATAACCATGGCGGTATTGATTTCGTCGGTATCGCCAGAGCGGTTATTATTAACATCAAAAATATCGGAACAAATAAACGCTTGGTCGGAGCTTCTACAATTACACAACAAGTTGCTAAAAACTTTCTTTTAACTAATGAAATGTCTTTTAAACGTAAAATTAAAGAAGCTTTATTGGCTCGGCGGATTGAACAAACCTTCGATAAAGATCACATCTTAGAGCTTTATTTAAATCAAATTTATCTAGGTTTCCGCTCTTACGGCGTTGCCTCAGCGGCGTTAATGTATTTCAACAAATCCATGGATGAACTAACTTTAGCAGAAACAGCTTTCCTAGCAGCCTTACCAAAAGGTCCCAATAATTACAATCCACTTACGAATTATGATAACGCTATTCAACGGCGTAATTGGGTACTTGATCGTATGGCCGAAGAAGGATACATCTCTGCTACTGAAGCTAACGAAGCCAAAAAAGAACCTATTGTCGTGCAAGAACGTGAGTTAAATGAAACTGTTAAAAATGCGGATTATTACAATGAAGAAATTCGGCGCATGATTGAAAAAAGATACGGTGAAAACGCACTCTATCAAGGCGGTTTATCCATTCGAACTTCTTTGGACCCTCATTTACAAAATATTGCCGTCGATGTTCTTTTAAAAGGTCTTTTGTCTTATGATAAAAGACATGGCTATCGCGGGCCCGTTCAGCATTTTCAGACCTTGGATAATTGGACAGAAAATTTAAATACGATTACTCGTCCGGCCTACTTACCCGAAAGCTGGAAAACAGCTGTTGTTCTTTCAATGGATGAAGAGAATACAACTATTGGATTGGCGGACGGCAGTCAAGGTATCATACCGGTAAAAGACATGCGTTGGGCTAGAAAAGCCTTACCAGACGGTTATGTCGATAAAGATGTCGTTGTCCCATCTGATGTTTTCAGTGTTGGAGATGTTATTTATGTTGAAGGTAAAGAAAATAAAAACGGAATAGTTTTTTATTATTTACAGCAATTTCCAGAAGTTGAAGGCGCTATCGTTGCTTTAGATCCCCATACGGGCCGTGTTCTTGCCATGGTCGGAGGGCTGAGTTATCAACGTTCTCAATTTAATCGAGCGGTTCAAGCGTATCGTCAACCCGGTTCTTCTTTTAAACCTTTCGTTTACTTAACGGCTTTAGATAACGGGTTCACACCATCCAGTTTAATTTTGGATGCGCCTCTTGTCGTCGATCAAGGACCTGGACAAGAAAAATGGAAACCACGAAACTATACAAAAATATTTTATGGTCCGACAACTTTACGCGTAGGTATTGAAAAGTCCCGTAATTTAATGACAGTTCGGCTGGCTCAAGCTGTCGGAATTGATAAAACAGTTGAATATGCAAAAAAATTCGGTATCGCTGATAATTTACAACCCGTTTTATCCATGGCCTTAGGGTCGGGTGAAACAACTTTGCTCCGATTAACCACAGCTTATGCAATGTTAGTCAACGGCGGCAAAAAAATTACACCGAATTTAATCGACCGCATTCAAGATAGAACCGGCAAAACAATCTATAAACATGACAAACGTCCTTGTCCAAATTGCCAAGGAAGCATGGCAACAAATGCCGTCGTTCCTGAAATTCCTGATGAACGCGAACAAATACAAGACCCCGTCAGCGCTTATCAAATGGTTAATATTATGACTGGCGTGGTTGAACGAGGAACAGGACGTATTGCTCAAACTGTCAAACGGACTTTGGCCGGGAAATCAGGAACCAGTAATGATAACTTTGATACTTGGTTTATTGGTTTCTCTCCAGACTTGGTGGTCGGTGTATATGTCGGATATGATACACCGAGAACTTTGGGACCAAGAGACACCGGAGGTGTTGTTGCCGCACCGATTTTCCGTGATTTTATGGCTGCAGCACTTAAAGATAAACCGGATATTCCTTTCCGTGTTCCTCCCGGGGTCCGACTGGTACGCGTCAACCTTAAAACAGGCAAACCTGCTAAACCCGGAGATAAAGAAGTTATTTTAGAAGCGTTCAGAAAAGAAACTGATTTGAACTATGAAACACCTATCATCGGACAAGATGTGACATTAAAACCAGAAAACGTTCCAGATTTAGGAGGACTTTACTAATGCGCGCGGAATACGCTAATACATTAACAGCCATTGAGCAATCACTCGGATTGCTAAGGAGGCATCTTTGACTTGGACAAAGCCCTGTCTCGACAACAAGAATTAGCGGCCTTAACAGAAGATCCCAATTTATGGAATGATGCTCCAAAAGCCCAAAAATTGATGACTGAAAAAAATCGGCTGGATGCAGATATTGCTGATTATCAACGATTAGAGCAGAATAAAAAAGACCTAGCCGACTTAATTGAATTGGCGGAATCAGAAAATGACGAAACAGTCTTAGCTGAAGCCGCAGCTCAATTAGAAGCACTTCAAAAAGAAGCCGCAGCTAAAGAACTTGAAAGCCTGTTATCCGGAGAAGCAGACAGTAATGATACATTCCTTGAAATTCATCCTGGAGCCGGCGGAACAGAAGCTCAAGATTGGGCTGATATGCTTTTACGGATGTATACTTTCTGGGCCAACAAACATGATTATCAAGTTGAATGCTTAGAAGAAAGTCCTGGAGAAGAAGCCGGTATAAAATCCGCTATTTTAAAAATCAAAGGGAAAAATGCTTATGGCTGGTTAAAAACAGAAAGTGGCGTGCACCGCTTGGTTCGAATTTCTCCATTTGATGCAAATGCTCGGCGACATACAAGCTTTGCTTCCGTATGGGTTTATCCCGTTATTGATGACAGCATAGAAGTCAATATTAACCCAGCTGATTGCCGTATTGATACTTATCGAGCTTCAGGCGCAGGCGGACAACACGTTAATAAAACGGATAGTGCTATTCGCATTACACACCTTCCGACCGGTATTGTTGTTCAATGCCAGAATCAACGCAGCCAATTTGCTAACCGAGACGAAGCTTGGAGCATGCTTCGTGCTCGTTTATATGAGCTTGAGCTAAAAAAACGCGCTGAAAAAACAGAAGCCATTGAAGCAACAAAAGCAGATATCGGATGGGGCCATCAGATTCGCTCTTACGTCTTACAACCTTATCAACTTGTAAAAGACCTTCGCACGGATGTCGAAACTTCAGATACAGCCGGCGTCTTAAACGGAGATATTGATTTATTTTTATCTGCCGCTTTGGCATCACATATTCAAACAGAAGATGAACAACTTTTGGGGGGCTCTCATGGATGATAAAATCCGCGGTTTTACACTGTTTAAAAAAACACGAGAAATTGATAGTAAAATTACAGAGTTTTTAAATAACATTTCAGAAGGCGGTTTGTTATTTGAACGCGCCGTAGATTTATATTTGGCTGATGGTTTTACAGATGAATTTAATAAAAAACGTCAGGAAGTCAGCGCTTTTGAAGTTAGAAATGACCAACTTCGTCGAGATATTGAATCTCAGCTATATGAACATACGCTTTTACCGGATTCCAGAGCAGATGTTTTGTTATTACTAGAGGGTGTTGATCGAACAATCAACAAATACGAAAGTGCCTTATTTATGTACTCAAATGAAAAACCAATTATTCCTGACGTTTTTGACGCAGCTTTCAAGGAGTTAGTTGAAACGGTTGTAGATTGTGTAGAAGCTTTAGTCGTTTCCGCACGCAGTTTTTTTGCCATGAATGGGGAGATTGAAAATTCGCTCCATAAAGTAATGTTCTTTGAAAAACAGGCTGATCAGCAAGGAACTACTCTTAAAAGTGCGATTTTTGATAATCCTGAATTAGAACTCGCACATAAGCTTCAGTTAAAATTCTTTGAACAAGCCATAGAAGAAATTTCAGATATTGCTGAAGATGTTGCTGATAGTTTAACCGTTATGGCAGTGAAAAGGTCATTCTAATGCTGATTACCTTGTTTTATTTATCCAGCGGATTGTTTTTAGGTTGGACCTTAGGAGCCAACAATATGAGCAGTGTTTTTGGAACTGCTGTCGGCACAAAAATGGTTTCTTTTCGAACGGCCGCTATTATTGCCGGCATTTGTGTTATCTTAGGTGCTGTTTTCAGTGGAGCCGGTGTTTCTGAAACGATGGAAAATTTGGGACCTATTACCACATTACCAGCTGCTTTTATTACAGCTTTAGCTGCCGCTTTCACTGTTTTTCTGATGACGCAAGCTGCTTTACCTATCTCGGCCACACAAGCGATTGTCGGTAGCATTATCGGATGGAGCCTTTATACACATACCAGTGTTAATGTCCCCATCGTTTTAGATATTGTCGTCGCATGGTTTACTAGTCCGATTTTGGCTGCTTTTTTTGCATTAGCGTTAATGCTTCTCCTCAAAGCTTATTTAAAAGCAAAACCAATTGGTATGCTTTATCGAGATGCTTATACTCGATTAGGACTGATTATTGCCGGTGCTTGTTCTGCCTATGCACTGGGAGCCAATAATATTGGTAATGTAATGGGACCTTTTGTCGCCGTCATTCCGTTCCGTCCAATTATTCTTACAGATGCAATTATCATTACCCCCTTACAACAACTTTTTTTCTTAGGCGGTTCTGCAATTGCTCTGGGGATTTTCACTTATTCACGCTCTGTCATTAAAACAGTCGGTGATGGTTTATTAAAAATGTCTCCGATTGAAGCTTTTGTCGTGGTCACAAGTCATGCTTTAGTTTTATTTTTATTTTCTTCTACCTCCCTTAAAACTTTTCTTGAAACGCATCATCTTCCTTCTTTTCCCCTTGTTCCGTTATCCAGCGCAGGTGCAGTGATCGGAGCTGTTATAGGCGTGTCTTTATTAAAAAAAGGGCAGGGCCTCCGATTGAGTGAACTATGGCGTGTGGCTCGCGGTTGGATTATTACTCCTCTCTTAGCTGCCATTATTTGTTTCTTCGCTTTATTCTTTATGGAAAATGTTTTTACGCAACAGGTCTTTTAAATGAAAATAAAAAAAGCCACTCACCTGATTTTTAAAATTTTCTACCGCATTATAGAGGTGTGTATTGCTTTAACTCTAGTCTTGACAATCTTAGGAATAACTCGTTTAGCTTCGGGCCCCGTCGAAGTTAAAAGTCTAACACCCATTTTAGTCGATATTTTAACACCTGAAGATACAAACCTCAGTGTTGAAATTGAAAGTGCTTATATTGAACTTGGCTTCCAAAACGGCCGCTTCTTAGATATAAAGGCGACAAACCTTGTTCTATTACGCTCTGACGATTCTGTTCTTGCCAGTGTTCCGGAAGCAACAATATCTCTCAATCCATTGCGCCTCATGATTGGCGATTTTGTTCCTTCTTCTATATATATGAAACAACCTTATCTGCAAATAGAACTTGGAAAAAACAATGGTCAAACCTATGATGAAAGCTCATTATCAGAAGCTGTCGCAAAAGGCATGTACTATGCTTTAAGTCATATGGATAATCTTCAACATCTAAAAATAGAAAAAGGAGAACTTGTTTTCGATTTTGTCAAACTTGAACACTCTCTCTTAGTGCCAGAGTTAAATGTGGAAATTTCTAACTTGGGACCCAACGAGTTAGATGTCCAGCTTTATGCCAATACTTATCTTGACGGAGCTTTTACCCCCTTCTGGTTGAAAGGCATTTATGAACGCGCTTCTCAGACATTAACTTTCGAAGCAAATTATAGAGATTTAGTTCTATCAAAATACTCCTTTCTTATGTCTCTGTTAAAAGGAATAAACATCACCTTAGACGGACAATTTAACGGAAAATTCAACCTTGGAGATATTAATAAAGGAGCTCGCTTTATTGCTAATCGTCTCTCTTTTACAGCCTCAGTCGACACAGAAAGCTATATTTATCTACCAAAGCCCCTTGATACAACATATCCTATTCAAAAAATGCTATTAAATGGCAGTTTCTCTTCTTATTTAGAAGACTTGAATATCCGCCGCTCTTCATTGGTCTTAGACGGACCTTTAGTTGATTTAAATGCTTCAATTCGAGGATTAGGTAATTATCTTGATACCGGCAATTTAGATTCAATTGAAACTTCATTAACCTCGACCATTCATCATGTTCCTATTCAACAAGTTCCTGATGTTTGGCCTTCTTTGTTAGGACCTGATGCTCATACTTGGGTTAAAAATAATATTACCAAAGGCAATGTCGATACGGCACATTTCATTCTAAATTTCAAAGGACAAGAACTCCTGGAAGTAAAAGGATTGCTCAATGTGTCAAATGGCGTCGTCAGATATTTGGAAGGGATACCGGAAGTAACAGATGTAACAGCTAATGTTATTCTTCAATTAGGTCGTGTTGATATTGATATATTATCTGGACGTTCCGGAAATTTAAAATTAAAACACGGCCTTCTTCATTTTACAGATCTTTTAACCGACACAGAACTAGCAGATATTGAATTAACAACTGAAGGTCCTATTCAAGACGCGTTAGAATTGATTTCTTTACCTCCTTTAGATTTACTCGCCAACTTTGATTTAAATCCGACAACAATCAAAGGCTCAGCTTCGGCAGATATATCTCTGCATTTTCCTCTGAAAGAAACACTGACGGCTCAGGAAGTAAAAGTCTCAATCAAAGCTGAATTGAGCCAAGCAGAAGCAGATGTTCCCCAAACAACTTATCGATTAAAAGATGGACAATTTCATCTGAATATTGATAACAATCAATTAAAAATGAATGGAACTGCTTTATTAGATGAAATTCCGATCCACCTGGTTTGGAAAGAAAACTTTACGGATACCGACAACTTCATCTCTCAATATACTGTGAATGGTGTTCTAGCTGCTTCTTCTTTTATCCCTTATTTCCCTGAGATTGATCGCTATTTTAAAGGGGCTATGCCAGTCAAAGCTATTTTAACGCTTTCAAAAAATAACACCTTAGCTATTTCTGCAACGGGACAATTAAAAGAAACAGAAATTCATATCCCTTTAGGTTATACAAAAGAAATTGACATTCCGGGAACATTTTCAATAGAAGCGATAAAAACACCGGAAACTTTTAACATAACCAACTTATCTCTTAATATTCCTCAAAATAATGTTTCTCTCAAAGGAAAAGCAGAATTATCAGATAAGATTCTTTTTGCTTTTGATACTATTCGTCTTCCAAGAAACGATGCTTCTCTTAGCTTTGAGAAAGATAAAAATGGTGCTATCTTTATCACAATCAAAGGAAATACACTTAATATTGCCGATATCTTGCATAAACCTCCAGTCCACCCAACAAAAAAGACACTAGAAAAAAAAGAAAAACAATTAGCTCATTTTAAATTACAAGCACATTTAAATGCACTATACTTATCAAATAAAGAACCTATTAAGGATGTTGATATCAATATTCAGAAAGAAAATAATAGATGGATTCTTTTTTCAGGACAAGCAACGGCAACTGAGCCCATTACTTTCAATTTAAATCAAGATAAAACAGAACTTATTGTTCAAACCGATGATATAGGTGGTTTTCTTCGACAAGGAGGTTATACCGAACGTATTCAAGGGGGTCGATTAAAAACAATTTTAAAACAAACACCGAAAGGTGCTTTAACAGGAACTATCAACATTGAAGATTTTCGTTTAACGCAGACTTCTTTTTTAACGCAAGCCTTAACTATTTTAGGTATTTTAGATGCTTTTCGAGGGGACTTCATTCCTTTTGATAAAGCAACTATTCCATTTACGTTAACTCCAGAATATATTGTATTGATAGATGAAGCTGTCGCTTCTGGTAGCTCTTTGGGAATCACATTTAGCGGTTCTGTCAGTTCCGAGGAACTAGATATACAAGGCAGCATCGTTCCTGCTTATGCAATTAACAGCTTACCTGGGAAAATTCCCCTAATTGGGCGTTTATTTTCAGGAGAAGAAGGAGGCGGATTATTTGGTGTTTCTTTTGAAGCGATAGGAACGCCTCATAATCCTGAAATAAATATCAATCCAGCAACACTTTTTGCCCCAGGTATTATTCGTCAAATTTTCCAATAATCATTTTTAATTACTTGACAGTATAGGAAGAGGTGATAGGGTATAGGTAAGATATGCTATAAGGTTTACCAATTTGTTTGGAGAATTATCATGGATCGTTTTATTCACCTTTTTTCTCAAAAATATCACCGATTTTTTCATAGAGGGAGCCAGACGGGCCGCAGCATGATAGAGATGCTGGGGGTGCTGGTTATTGTAGGTGTATTGAGCATAGCGG
>CALXXX010000038.1 GCA_944392795.1 uncultured Alphaproteobacteria bacterium
GTGTATCGAATCAGTGTCAATCGAAATGTCAAGAGGGGACGGAGGTCTGTAATGGAGAAGGGTTCTGTTGTCCTGTTATAGATACTTCTACTTGTCCAAATGGAACAGAACTTGATGAAAATGGATGCGAGATTTGTAAGACATCCTCTTGTGAAACAAGTAAAGATTGTGCTTCGGGAGAAAGTTGCGTCGGTAATTACTCAGGAAGTGGAGACCCTTGGCACTTAAATTATTGTATGGCTCACAATACAATGGATGAGGCAAATAGAAAAGAGTGTGAAGAATTGCAAACTTCTTTGGAGCTACAATATCCTCGCAATTCTAAGTATACTTGCTGTCCTAATGATAAACCATATGCAATAGATGGAGAATGTCGTTCTACTCCTATTGACTGTATAGAAGTAGTTCCTTCAGGTCCAAATAATGCCAAAGAGGAGGATATAGGTAGTTGTACGTGTCAATTCTTAAGATGTCCTGGTTATAAATGGGTAGAATAAAAGTTAGTTTTAGTATATTTAGATAAAATTTGTGTCGTTTTAAAATGGAAAAGAATAGATAAAAAATTTTTAAAAACATCTGGCTTTTTATTTTAAGAGTATATATAAAGAACATTATTTTTATGTGTGAGCTATTAGAAAGAAAATCCAACATATGTAAGATATAAGGATTGTTAAGAGTATATCGTGGAGATGAAATTTTGTTATAATCATATTTAAATAAAAAGCGGTTCTAGAAGATAAAACCGCTTTTTTTATACGTAACGTTATAATTACTTTTGAAGTTCTTCTTTTAAATCTGGGCTTTCAGAACAAATCTTTTTAACTTCTTTAAGAGCCTGATTGACGCGTCCAGGACATGTTCCTGGTCCACAAGAACATCCTCCCGGGCAAGCCATTACTTCAACGAGATTTCCATCACAGCCGTTTTTCGCATAAGCCTTTAATAAACGAACATTTGCCGGGGTCAAACCGTTAATTGCAATAGGTTTTACCTCTACTTCATCTCCGGCAATAGATTGAACAGCTGCTGCAACACCGCCAGATAAAGAAAAGCCTCGACCTTGACGACAAGCATCTTTTCCCATGTCTGCGGCTTCACAGTCGGCCGGATCAATTTCTTTGGCTGTAAATAAAGCATCAATTTCTTCAAAAGTTAAGACAAAGTCAACTAAAGGATCCTCAAAAGCTTCCATTCGTTTGGCAACACAAGGACCAATAAAGAATGAAATACAATCAGGATAACGTTGTTTAACAATTTCTGCTGTATAATGCATTGGCGTTTTTGTGTCAGAGACTTTTTCTGCTAATGCCGGGATATGCTTTTTGACCGTTCTTACATAGGCAGAACAGCAAGAGGTTGTCATAAAGTTATCTCCTTTTTTTACGCGTTCAATTAATTCATGAGCTTCATTTTTTGTTGTAATATCAGCTCCGTGTGCAACTTCTATGACTTCTGAGAAACCTAGCTTTTTTAAAGCTGTGGCAACTTGAGGAATTGAAGCATTAAACTGACCGGCAATAGAAGGAGCAACCATAGCAATAGATTTTTTGCCTCTTGCAATCGCTTTTAAAGCATAAATGAGATGACTTTTTCCAGTAACAGCGCCGAAAGGACAAGCTTTCATGCATTGACCGCAGTTAATACATAATTCATAATCAATTTCTGCTATGCCGTCTTCATTTTTGCTAATGGCTCCTACGGGGCATGCATCTTCACAAGGGACAATAATTTTTGTAATAGCATGATAAGGACAGCTCATTGCACATTTCCCACAGCTTTTGCATTTGCTCGGATCAATTTTAGATCGACCGTTTTCAAAATAAATCGCTCCAAAAGGACAGTTCACAGCACATGAACGTGCTAAACAGCCCTGACAAACATCTGTCACAATATAACGGCTTGGGACGCATTCGTTGCAAGCAATATCAATCACAGTTAGGTTCGGATCTTCTGGTATTTCTTTATCAAGAGCTACTCTGGCATAATCAGACAAAGGGACAGAATCATCACTTTTTTCAATGGAAAGGCCTAATCCTGCTATGACTCTATCACGAGCGACAGCTCGTTCTTTATAAACACAGCATCGAACGCTTTCTGCATTTTTAGGACGCATTTCAACGGGAATTTTGTTAACATCTTCGACGAGTGTTTTATTATAAAAGGCTTTTGCTAAACGAACAAGAACATCTTTTTTAAAGCTTGCAGCTTTGTTTGCTTCAATCATTTTAACTCCTTTAGTTTATTGATTGTTTTTAATTTTGGCAGATAATTCAGCAAGACCTGCTGATAAATCCTCACGTTGCAGTGCAATATGAGAAGGGACATGTATTTTAGTTTGAGTAAAATTCCAAATAGCTAGAATATTTTCTTGTGACAGAATGTCAACGATTGATTGAGCCTGTTCTGAAGGCATTGTCAAAACAGCTATTTCAATTTTTCTCTTTTTTAAAAAATGAGATAGATTACTAATATTTAAAACAGGAATATGATGGATTGTTGTTCCAATTTTTTTGACATCTGTGTCAAAAGCAGCGACAAAGGTTAATCCTGAAAATCCCCGATATCCTAGTAAAGCGGAGCCTAGATGACCTACACCAATTAAAATAGCAGATTTCGGTTTGTTCCACCCGAGGAAAGTAGTAATTGCTTTAATTGTGCCATTAACAAGGTATCCTGCTCTTTTTTTTGTGGGCGGGTGGACTAGTTGTAAATCTTTTTTTACAACAATTGGTAAAATATCCATATCAGCAGCAATATCAGCGGATGTGACAATTTCTATTTTTTTCGCTTGATAGGATTTTAAGGTGCTTAAATAAAGAGACATTCGTCTAATAGACGGTGTTTTTCCTAATCTTTTTGTTTCTGTTTCCATCATTTTTTGCTTTCGGATATTTATTTATCCTATTTTATCAAGTTGTATGTTGAAAGTCAAGCCTTTCTCTCATGATGATTGAAAGGTTCAGGATGAATAAAAGTCTCGGAGTTAGGTAGGATTGCTTTAATTTCACTTTCAAGCTGATCACAAATTTGATGTGTTTGCTCTAAGGAGAGGTTTTCCTTTATTTCAATATGGAATTGAATAAAGCAATGAAGACCAGCATTTCGGGTTCGTAGATCGTGAATGGTTTTAATTTCAGGGTGATTTAAAGCAATTTTTTTGATTTGATGTCGGATGTTTAATGGCAGCTCATGATCCATTAAAATAGAGAGTGATTGGTAGAAGACATGAAAACTAGTATAGAATAAGTATAAAGAAACGCATAACGCGAATAAAGAATCGATAAGCGTAAAATCAAACGCATAGGATAGAAACATTGATAAAATGACACCGACATTCATCAGGATGTCACCGGTATAATGAGCACTATCTGCTGTTACAGAAACCGAGTTTGTTTTGTGAACGACATAACGTTGAAAAGAAATTAAAAGAAATGTCATTATAATTGAAAACATCATAATCCATAACCCGACATCTAGTCTTTGCAAAGGCTTAGGGTTCAGATAACTATCAATTGTTTCGAACAAAAGAAAGAATGCAGAGATAACAATAATCACTCCTTGAGACAATCCACCCAAAGCTTCAGCTTTGCCATGTCCAAATCGATGATTATTATCTGCGGGAATAAGGGCTTGATGGATGGCTAGTAAGTTAACGCAAGAAGCGCCTAAGTCTAGACAGGAGTCCATCAAACTCGAAAGTAAAGCTAGAGAATTTGTCATCAAGAAAGCACAAATTTTGATGGCAATTAAAAGCAAAGCAGTAAAGACCGAAAAATAGCTAGCTAATCGCATCAACGATGCATTTGAGATTTTTTTTAAATGTTTTTGTAAGAAGAGGGCGATAAAACCTTTTTGAGATGAATTTTCTTTTATAGTCAAAGAAGTTTTATTTTCTTTGAACAGAGAATGTTTGTGTTGAGCGATAAAGTTTTTTATTTTCTTACTTTTAATCATAGGAGCTTTTTTACACTTTTTTTTTATAAAAGGCTATAGATTTTTTTAAGAAAAGGATTATATTTTAAATAAGTATGTAAAAGAGGATTAAATATGGCAGATTTATATCAAGTACTAGGTGTTTCTAAAAATGCGACAGCCGCTGAAATAAAGAAGGCATATCATAAGATTGCGCGGACGTGTCATCCTGATGTGGCAAAGAATGATCCGAAAGCAGCGGATAAGTTTAAGGAAGCGTCTTGTGCTTATGATATTTTAGGAGATGAGAAGAAACGGCGTCAGTATGATGCTGGAGAAATTGACGATCAAGGGAAACCACGTGCACCGTTTGGAGCAGGATTCGGCGGAGCAGGAGGAAATCCATATGGTTCTTATGGTGCAGGTCCGGGCGGTTCACAATATTTCTATACAAACATGGGCGGTGGTTCAGGCGGTTTTGAAGGATTTGATTTTGCTGATTTATTTGGGGGCGGAGCCGGCGGTTTTGAGAATTTGTTTCGTGGTGCTCGTTCGGGCTCTCAAGGGAGAGCAAGGAATTATGGGGAACCGGGACGAGATGTTTCCTATAGTTTGTCAATTCCTTTTGAATTATCTATGACGGGCGGAGAGACTTCTGTTCGTCTTTCAAGCGGTAAGCAGGTAAAAGTAAAAATACCAGCAGGCATTACAGATGGAGCTAATTTACGATTGCGTGGTCAAGGTGAGCCAGGACAAGGTGTCGGAGCTCAACCCGGGGATGCCATTATTCGTATCAATGTTGCGTCTCATCCTATTTTTAAACGTGAGGGTAATGATGCTTTAATGACGCTGCCAATTACATTAAAAGAAGCGGTCTTAGGAGCTAAAGTTACTATTCCGACATTGACGGGGAAGGTTGCATTAACTATTCCGCCGAATACAAGCTCGGATAAGATTTTGCGTTTAAAAGGAAAAGGTGTGACGGGAAAGGGAGACTTGCTCGTTAAAATACAAGTCTTACTTCCGGATCACCCGGATGAAGCGTTGGAAGAGTTTGTTAAAAATTGGAAACCGCGTAGTCAAAATCCGCGTCCGTTTTTTTAATGCAGGTTAAATCTTGAAAATCATCTTGCTTTTGGCGATTAACTTGCTAAGATGAAAAGCAGGTATGATAAAAAAGGGGGCTTTTATGCAGCAAATTCCGACAAAAAATAAAAAAGTGATTGAATGGGTTAATCGTGCAGCGGCTTTATGTGAGCCGGATCATATTTATTGGTGCGATGGTACGGAAGAAGAATATGAGCGTTTGTGTCAAGAAATGGTTGATAAAGGAACCTTTATTCGACTAAATCCAAAAAAGCGTCCGAATAGTTATTTGGCTCGTTCTAATCCGAAAGATGTCGCTCGTGTAGAAGCTCGAACTTTTATTTGTTCCGAAAAGAAAGAAGACGCTGGTCCGACAAATAATTGGGCTCCTCCAAAGAAGATGAAGAAAAAATTAGGACGCTTAATGAAGGGGTGTATGCATGGGCGCACAATGTATGTTATTCCTTTCTCCATGGGACCATTAGGTTCAGATATTGCACAAATCGGTATTGAAATTACAGATAGTCCTTATGTTGTTGCAAATATGAGAATTATGACCAGGATGGGAGAAAAAGTTTGGGACGTCTTGGGGGAAAAAGGCTTCTTTGTTCCTTGTATGCATTCTGTTGGAATGCCTTTGGAAAAGGGAAAAAAAGATGTAGCATGGCCGTGTAATCCGGATAATACTTATATTACACATTTCCCGGAAACGCGTGAGATTATTTCTTTTGGTTCCGGTTATGGCGGCAATGCTTTGCTTGGGAAAAAGTGTTTGGCACTTCGTATTGCTTCTAAGATGGCAAAGGATGAAGGATGGTTGGCAGAACATATGTTGATTTCTGGTTTGGAGAGCCCGACTGGTGAAAAACGTTATATTGCGGCAGCTTTCCCAAGTGCTTGTGGTAAGACAAATTTGGCTATGTTGATTCCTCCTAAAGCTTTAGGTGATTGGAAAGTGACAACCGTCGGAGATGATATTGCTTGGTTAAAGCCCAAGAATGGCAAGTTATATGCGATTAATCCAGAAGCCGGTTTCTTTGGTGTTGCTCCCGGAACTTCGGCAAAAACTAATAAAAACGCTTTAGCTTCTTGTTCTGCTAATACTATTTTTACGAATGTGGCATTGACGGATGATGGAGATGTCTGGTGGGAAGGGATGACGGAAACCGCTCCTAAACATTTGATTGATTGGCAGGGGGCTGATTGGACGCCGGATTGCGGTCGTCCTGCGGCACATCCAAATAGTCGTTTTACAGCGCCTGCTAAGCAATGTCCTTCTATTGATGCTAATTGGGAAAATCCAGAAGGCGTTCCGATTTCCGCTTTTATTTTTGGGGGACGATTGGCAACCAATGCTCCTTTAGTTTATCAATCTTTTGATTGGGCTCACGGTGTATTTTTGGCAGCAACGGTTGGCTCTGAAAAAACAGCAGCTTCTGAAGGAAAAACAGGCGAAATTCGCCGAGATCCATTTGCTATGTTGCCTTTCTGTGGTTATAACATGGGAGATTACTTTGGACATTGGTTGAATATTGGTCGCAAGTTATCAATGATGCCGTTAATTTTCCGTGTTAACTGGTTTAGAAAAGATACGGATGGGCATTTTATTTGGCCAGGATTTGGCGAGAATATGCGCGTTTTAGAATGGATTTTTAAAAGAACCGCCGGAACGATAGGCGCAGTTGAAAGTCCTTTAGGCTTGATGCCGTCATATGCAGATTTAACATGGAAGGGATTAGATTTTAGTGAACAACAGTTTGTTGATTTGATGGCTATAGATAAGGTTCAAGGATTAAATGAGGCCTTGTCTCAGGTTGAATATTTCAAACAGTTTAAAAAGACATTACCTCCTGAGTTTATCAATGAGGTTTCTCTTTTGTCTTTGCGTCTGGTTCGTTCAAATGAAGTTTGGAAACTGCCCGCTTCTGCGCCTATGAAATCTGTTGCTCAGAAAAAAGCTTCATCTACTGTCAAAAGAAAAGTGAAGAGCAAAACTGTTTCTAAAACGAAGAAAACGACTATTCGCTCTAAGAAATGACAGCTCAAGAAGGTGTTCGGATTTTAAAGAAAAAAGTTGCTCTGTTGCCGGGGCGTCCGGGTGTTTATCGGATGCTCTCGGCTGCAGGAAAGGTCTTGTATGTCGGAAAAGCTAAGAATCTAAAAAAGAGGGTTGTTTCTTATACAAAATATGATAAGTTGCCTGTTCGCCTTCAACGAATGGTTTCAGAAGTTGCGGATTTGGTTGTTGTGGAGACAGCTTCAGAAGCTGAGGCATTTTTACTCGAAAATGAATTGATTAAAAAATATCGTCCTTATTATAATATTTTGTTAAAGGACGATAAAAGTTTCCCATATATTTTTATTTCGGCGAATCATGATTTTCCTCGTGTGACGAAATATCGTGGTTCTCGTGTTGAAAAAGGAGAGTATTGGGGACCTTATGCTTCATTTCCGGCTGTTAATGAAGCTTTGCAGACTTTACAGAAAGTTTTTCTTTTGCGGACATGTACAGACAATGTTTTTTCTAATCGAACGCGTCCGTGCTTGTTATATCAAATAAAGAGATGCTCAGGTCCTTGTGCGGGATTGATTTCTAAAGCAGACTATGCTTTAAGTGTGAAACAAGCAAAGGATTTTATGAACGGTAAAAATACGGAAGTTCAAAAACACTTACTTCATCAAATGCAGAAGCATAGTGCAGCATTAGAATTTGAACAAGCGATGGCTTTACGAGATCGTATAGCAGCACTGAATCAAATGCAGTCTTATGCAGATGGAACGCTTGATAAAAGTATAGATGCTGATTTTATAGCCGTTTATCAGGAAGGAAGTGATGCCGCTATTCAAGTTTTCTTTTTCCGTCGAGGACAGAATGGCGGAACGCACGCTGTTTTTTTAAATGATGTTGGAGAAGAAACTTCAGAAACATTGCTGGAAAGTTTTATTGGCCAGTTTTATCAAAATTTACCAGCACCACATGAAATTATCTTAAGCCATGAGTTAAGTGAAAAAAGTGAAATAGAAAAAGCTTTGACAGATAAGAATCAACATATTGTCAAGTTAACAACGCGAGTGTTAGGAGCTCGCCGTAAGATTTTAGAGAGAGCTCAAATTAATGCAAAAGAATCTTTAATGCGCCATTTAACAGAGACAGGGCTTCAAAAGGATATGTTAACAGAGTTGGCAAAATTAGTGAAAATTGATGAAATCAAAAAAGTTGAAGTCTATGATAATAGTCATATCCAGGGAACATCGGCAGTTGGAGCTTTAATTGCTGCAGGTAAAAATGGTTTTATTAAAAATAGCTATCGCCGTTTCAATATTGAGCGTTCTAAAGCTGGAGATGATTTTGCTATGATGCGAGAAGTTATGCTGCGTCGTCTTAAACGAGGCAAACTAGAGGACAACTTACCTGATTTAATGTTAATTGATGGTGGATTAGGACAGTTGAGTTCTGTAACAGACGTAATGAATGAATTGAATATCTATGTTCCTGTGATGGCAGTTGCAAAAGGACCAGAGCGAGATGCAGGTAATGAAAAACTTTTTATCCCTGGCTCAAAAGAACCGATTTTATTAGAACATAATAGTTCTTTACTGCATTTTATTCAACGTCTTCGAGATGAAGCGCATCGTTTTGCTATCGGTTCTCATCGTATTAAACGGAGCAAAAATACGCAAAAAACTCTTTTAAATGAAATAGAGGGAATAGGTCCACATCGTCGAAAAATGCTGATAGAACATTTTGGTTCACCTCGAGCGGTTTTAGAAGCTTCATTACCTGAATTAATGCAAGTTCAAGGGATTAGTGAAAATATTGCAAAAAAAATCTATACTTTTTCGCACAAATGAGTATGATGAAGAAAAAGAGTTGTGAACGGAGTATAAAATGGGAAAAGATAAGAAAAAAATTAATATACCTAATTTATTAACAATTGGTCGTATTTGGGCAATTCCCTTAATTGTCGCTACATTTTTTTTCGAGGGTGCTCTTTCGGCTTGGATAGGAGTCATTTTATTCGCTTTAGCAGGTATTACAGATTATATGGATGGTTATTTGGCTCGTCATTTAAATCAATTATCCGCTTTTGGTCGAGTTTTGGATCCAATTGCTGATAAGTTGTTGGTTGGGGCTATTTTATTGATGTTGGCTTATACAGGTCGTCTAGAAGGATTTGCCATTATTCCGGCGGTGATTATTATGTGCCGTGAGATCTTAGTATCTGGTTTGCGAGAATTTCTTGCTGAAATTAAAGTTGGTTTACCTGTGACAAAGCTTGCGAAATGGAAAACAACTTTTCAAATGATAGCTATTCCAGTATTGATGGTTTCAAAGCCTGGAGAAGCTCCAGCTGTCTTACATTTAGATTGGATAGGTGTTATTGCTTTATGGTTTGCAGCAATTATGACAGTAATCACAGGATATGATTATTGGAAGTCAGGATCTAAATATTTAAAAGATGAACAAAAGTAGAAAGAGAAAGCCCTTCTATAAAGAGGGGCTTTTTTTTATTTTCAAACAAGTTAATCAGGTGCTTTATTTGTAAAATGAGTTGACAATATATGAAGAGGTGATAGGGTATAGGTAAGATATGCCCATAAGGTTTA
>CALXXX010000039.1 GCA_944392795.1 uncultured Alphaproteobacteria bacterium
AGATAATGTAAAGATGACCGTTCGTTTGATTGTTCCAGTAGCGATGGACGAAGGTTTACGCTTTGCTATTCGAGAAGGCGGGCATACTGTTGGAGCTGGTGTTGTTTCAAAGATTTTGAAATAATTCTTCTCTGACCAAAAAATAAAAGGAGGGCTTCTCTAACGAAACCCTCCTTTCCTTTTATGTTTTTATGGAAAAGTAGAATAAATGTTTCCTAGGGTAAGGAATTCTAGTAAAGAAAGCTATCTAAATTCTAGAAAAAGCGGTAAATTTACAATGCAACATTTTATGAAGGTTGAGAAAATCCGTTTAGTTAACACTGATGAAGGTGGCAATGGGTATAGTTTTTTGGCTTAAGTGGTGTCAAAAAATAGTTAAACTTTTTATAAAGCCTCCGGCGAAAGTGTTTTTTTATTCATTGAAAGTTTAAAGATAAAAATAAGTGAGAAAGCTTTAAAAGTTTTTTCTACATTTTTCTAAATTCTTTTCATAAAAGGTTAAAAAAGTTTAAAAAAAGACTTGCAATTATTTAAAAGCATCGCTATAATTGCGCGTCTAGGCTCTTTAAAGGGAGTCGGAGAGTGAGTTTTTTTCTTTGAAGGGGCGTAGCTCAACTGGTAGAGCGTCGGTCTCCAAAACCGAAGGCCACGGGTTCGATCCCTGTCGCCCCTGCCAAGGGAAAAGCAGTTTTATAGAAAAAAGGTGTGTTTATGAGTAAAACAAGTCCAGCAGCTTTTTTAAGACAAGTCAAACAAGAAATATCTAAAATTACTTGGCCGACACGTAAAGAAGCTTTTCAAATGACAATGGTTGTGATGGTGATGTGTCTTGTTTTGGCGGTCTTTTTCTTTGTGACGGACCGCATCTCGGCTGCCCTTATTAAATTTATTTTGGGAATTGGAGCATAAAAATGGCAATGCGTTGGTATGTTTTACATGTTTACTCAGGTTTTGAGCATAAAGTTGCCGATTCGATTAAAGAGCAAGCCGCTAAAAAAGGGTTGGAAGAAAAATTCGGAGATATTTTGGTTCCAACCGAAACAGTTGTAGATATCCAAAAAGGAAAAAAAGTTCAATCAGAACGTAAGTTTTTCCCTGGTTATGTGTTAATTCAAATGGATTTAAATGACGATACTTGGCATGTTGTTAAAAATACGCCTAAGGTGACTGGTTTCTTAGGTGGTAAAAAACCTGTTCCAATGACCTCAGCAGAGGCTGAACGTGTCCGTCGGCAAATTCAAGAGGGTGTTGATCGTCCGAAGTCTTCTGTTAATTATGAAGTAGGGGAACAAGTTCGTGTGATAGATGGTCCCTTTGCTTCTTTTGCGGGAATTGTCGATGAGGTTGATACAGAAAAGTCTCGTTTAAAAGTTTCTGTGACGATTTTTGGTCGTCCAACGGCTGTGGAATTGGAATACAGTCAGGTTGAAAAAAATTAATGAGCAAAAAGATTTAAGAGGTTCCGATCTTTTTGTTCTTGTGGCGGAGGCGCCAACCTCAGACCACGAACCTTTAAAAGGAATCTAGAATATAAAGAGGTTATAAATGGCAAAAAAAATTATTGGCTTTATTAAGCTGCAAATTCCAGCCGGTAAAGCAAATCCATCTCCTCCTGTTGGTCCGGCATTGGGTCAAAAGGGGTTAAATATTATGGAATTCTGTAAAGCATTTAATGCGAAGACACAAAGTATGGAACCAGGTATGCCGATTCCTGTTGTGATTACAGCATATGCAGATCGTACTTTTGATTTTATTACAAAGTTGCCTCCGATGACTTACTTGATTAAGAAGGCGGCTGGTGTGACAAATGGTTCTAAAGAGCCAGGTAAAACAAAAGTTGCAAAATTGAAAATGTCACAAGTGCGTGAAATCGCTGAAAAGAAATTAGCGGATTTAAACGCTCGTGATATAGAAGCGGCTTCTCAGATGGTAATCGGTTCCGCTCGTTCTATGGGTATTGACGTAGTCGAAGGATAAGAAAAATGGCTAAATTAGGTAAAAAATTAAAAGCAACTTATGCTTCTTTCGATGCGGCAAAATTATACGATCTCGATGAAGCAGTTAAAATTATTAAAGAAAACGCAAAAGCAAAATTTGACGAAAGCATTGATATTGCTATGAATTTAAATGTTGATGTTCGTCAGTCTGATCAAATTGTTCGTGGAGCTGTTTCTTTACCAAACGGAACAGGTAAAACATTTCGCGTTGCTGTTTTTGCTAAAGGTCCAAAAGCTGAAGAAGCTCGTAAGGCTGGGGCAGATTTGGTCGGCGATGAAGATTTGATGCAAGAAGTTTTAAACGGAAATATTAACTTTGATCGTGTGGTCGCGACTCCGGATATGATGGGTGTTGTTGGCCGTTTGGGTAAGGTTTTAGGCCCTAAAGGGATGATGCCAAATCCAAAGCTTGGAACAGTGACAATGGATGTTGCTGGTGCTGTTAAAGCAGTTAAGGGTGGTCAAGTCCAATTCCGTGCAGATGCACAAGGTATTGTTCATGCAGTTGTTGGCAAAGCATCTTTTGATGCTACAAAAATTGTAGAGAATGTCAAAGCTTTTGTGGAAGCAATTAACAAGGCAAAGCCTGCTGGAGTTAAAGGCGTTTATTTAAAAAGAGTATCTTTGTCTTCAACTCAAGGGCCAGGTGTAAAGCTGACATTGTCCAGCTTGGCATAAGCCTTGAAAGAGATTCCTGTCCAAGACTGTTGGTTAAAACGACGGCGTTTTATGAAAGGGGAGCACCCCGCCCACATAGACAGAGCTGAAAATCAGTTATCCGAGGGATAAAAGATTAAGGTTTCTGGACAGGTAAAGTTGGATTTCAATATTTTGAAGTCCATGTGTGGAAACCAAGAATTTAAGGTTAACTTGAGTTCTTAAATATAAAGCGGAGTAAAAAGTGAAACGTGAAGAAAAACAAGAACTGATTACCGAGTTGAATGGCGTTTTCAATACTTCCAAGTTGGTGATTGTCACTTTGAATAAAGGAATGACAGTGGCTGAAGTAACGGAGTTGAGAAACAATATTCATAAGGACGGTGCAGGATATCGTGTTGCCAAAAATCGTTTAGCTAAGTTTGCTCTTGCAGGAACACCATGTGAAGCACTTGCAGAAATGTTTGTTGGACCAACTGCAATTGCTTATTCCGAAGATGCGATTGCCGCTTCTCGTGCTGTTGCTAAAATGGCAAAAGCGAACGATAAGTTGGAAATTATCGGCGGCGTTATGAATGGTCAAAAAATTGATGTAAAGACTATCATGGATTTGGCTGCGTTGCCGTCTTTGGACGAATTGCGTGGAAAACTTGTCGGATTGTTACAAGCTCCTGCTGGACAATTGGCTCGTTTGGCAAAAGCTTATTCAGAAAAAGAACAAGCTGCTTAA
Source organism: uncultured Alphaproteobacteria bacterium (assembly GCA_944392795.1). Lineage (GTDB taxonomy): Bacteria > Pseudomonadota > Alphaproteobacteria > CAAHEQ01 > UBA3637 > CALXXX01. The sequence goes on from CALXXX010000039.1 coordinate 3,385, forward strand.
CTTTAATTGAACTTGCCTTCGGGCATAACTGAAAAAAGGAAATAAAAAATGGCTGATTTAAATAAAATTATTGAAGATTTATCTGCTCTGACAGTTTTAGAAGCTGCAGAACTCGCAAAAATGTTAGAAGAAAAATGGGGTGTTTCTGCTGCTGCTCCTGTTGCTGTTGCTGCTGCCGGTGCTGCTGGTGGTGCTGCTGCTGAAGAAAAGACTGAATTTACAGTCGTCTTAGCTGATGCTGGTGCAAACAAGATTAATGTTATTAAAGAAGTTCGTACAATTACTGGTTTAGGCTTAAAAGAAGCTAAAGACTTAGTTGAAGGTGCACCACAAACAGTTAAAGAAGGTGTTGCAAAAGCTGATGCTGAAGAAATGAAGAAAAAGCTGGAAGCAGCTGGCGCAAAGGTTGAATTGAAATAACCTTTGTTTGAAATGAAGTTTTGGGTCGAGTGTTAAGGGAGATTTTTCTTCTTTAGCACCTCGACCTAAAGCGGTTTTTTAAGTTTTATAGGTTCCGTCCCTTAGACGGTGGTATAATTTTAGGGGAATACAACATGTCACAATCCTTTATGGATCGCAAGCGTATCAGAAAAAATTTTGGTAAAATTCCAAGTATTGCACCGATGCCTAATTTGATTGAGGTACAAAAGGCTTCTTATGCTAATTTTCTTCAAACCGGCGTAAAGAGTCAAGATCGGACTGATACAGGTTTGCAAGAAGTTTTTAAGTCCGTTTTTCCAATTCATGATTTTGCAGGGCGCGGAGATTTAGAATTTGTTCGGTATGAATTGGATGAACCCAAATATGATGTGGATGAATGTATCAAGCGTGGATTAACTTTTGCTGCGCCTGTTCGTGCAACTTTGCGACTTGTTGTGTGGGATGTTGATGAAGAAACAGGAGCCCGGACTATTCGTGATATTAAAGAGCAGGATGTCTATATGGGTGATTTACCAATGATGACGGCAACCGGAACGTTCATTGTTAATGGAACTGAACGTGTTGTTGTTTCTCAAATGCATCGGTCTCCTGGTGTTTTCTTTGATCATGATAGTGGTAAAAATACCTCTGGTAAGTATTTGTTTTCTGCGCGAATCATTCCTTATCGTGGTTCTTGGCTTGATTTCGAGTTTGACGCAAAGGATTTGGTCTATGTGCGTATTGACAGACGGCGTAAGCTCCCCATTACGACTCTCTTATATGCTTTAGATAGTGCGGAAACAGCTCAAAAACGTGCTGCTGCTGAGAAAAAGGGTAAGCAATTAGATTTTGCCGATGTCTTTGGTATGAGTAAAGAAGAAATTTTATCTTCTTTCTATGGAAAAGATACGTTTACTCGTGATAAAAAAGGTTGGCGTATCGCTTTTGAACCAGACAAGTTAAAAGGACGGAAGCTGCCTTTTGATTTAGTCAATGCAGATACAAAAGAGGTTTTAGTGCCTGCTGGCGAGAAAATTTTGTTAGCTAAAGCTAAAAAACTTCAAAAAGATGGTTTAAAAGAAGTTTTAGTTCCGGATGATGCTTTAATCGGTCGTTTTATCGCTGATGATATGATTGATGAAACGACAGGTGAAATTTTAATTGAAGCTGGTGATGAGATTACAGAAGATAAATTAAAAGCGTTTACGGATGCTAAGGTTAAACAACTTGATATTTTACATATTGATTATGTGAATGTCGGTCCATATTTAAGAAATACTTTGGCAGCAGATAAAAATACAACACGGGAAGAAGCTTTAATTGATATTTACAAGGTCATGCGTCCTGGTGAGCCTCCAACGGTTGAAACGGCGGATAATTTATTCCGTTCTATGTTCTTTAATTTGGAACGTTATGATTTGTCAGCTGTTGGTCGTGTTAAAATGAATGCGCGTTTAGGTTTCACAAATGAGCAGGTTCCTGATAGCATTCGTGTTTTACGCAAAGAAGATATTTTGGCGATTGTTAAAATTTTGTTAGACTTAAAAGATGGTCGAGGAACAGTTGATGATATTGATAATTTAGGAAACCGCCGTGTTCGTTCTGTTGGTGAGTTGATGGAAAATCAATATCGGATTGGATTATTACGGATGGAGCGTTCTATTCGTGAGCGGATGAGTTCTATTGAAATTGATACGGTTATGCCGCATGATTTAATTAATGCAAAACCGTTGTCCAGTGCCGTTCGTGAATTCTTTGCTTCTTCACAACTCAGTCAATTTATGGATCAAAATAATCCCCTATCTGAGGTGACACATAAACGGCGTTTGTCTGCTTTAGGACCAGGTGGTTTAACGCGTGAACGTGCTGGCTTTGAAGTTCGAGACGTCCATCCAACCCATTATGGGCGAATTTGTCCGATTGAAACTCCTGAAGGTCAGAATATTGGTTTAATTAACTCATTAGCAACTTATGCTCGTATTAACAAATACGGTTTTATCGAAAGTCCGTATCGTCGTGTTAAAGACTGTAAGTTGACAAATGAAGTAGTTTATATGTCGGCTATGGAAGAGGCAGGGCATACAGTTGCTCAGGCTAATACAGCAGTTGATAAGAATGGTCAGTTCACAGAAGATCTCATTACTTGTCGTCGAGATGGTGAAGTTTTGTTGGTTAAACCTGAAGAAGTTGATTTAATAGATGTTTCTCCTCAACAATTGGTCTCTGTCGCTGCGGCTTTAATTCCATTCTTGGAAAATGATGACGCAAACCGTGCATTGATGGGATCGAACATGCAACGTCAGGCTGTTCCATTATTAAAATCAACAGCTCCGTTGGTCGGTACGGGTATGGAAGCTCATGTTGCTAAAGATTCCGGTTCTTCTATTACGGCAAAGCGAGATGGTGTCGTTTCTCAAGTGGATGCGACTCGTATCGTTATTAAAGCAACAGGTGAAGTAGCTGCGACAGATTCTGCTGTTGATATTTATAATTTGTTGAAATTCCAACGTTCCAATCAAAGCACTTGTATTACGCAGCGTCCTTTAGTAAAGGTTGGCGATATTATCACAAAAGGAGACATTATTGCTGATGGTCCTGCGACAGATTTGGGCGAATTAGCTTTGGGTCGGAATGTTTTGGTCGCATTTATGCCTTGGAATGGATATAACTTTGAAGACTCAATTTTGATTTCTGAGCGTATTGCACGAGATGATGTTTTCACCTCTATTCATATTGATGAGTTCGAAACAATGGCTCGTGATACAAAGTTAGGACCGGAAGAAATTTCTCGCGATATTCCAAATGTCGGTGAAGAAGCTTTGAAACAGTTGGACGAAACAGGTATTGTTTATATCGGTGCCGAAGTCAAAGCCGGAGATATTTTGGTCGGAAAAGTGACGCCAAAGGGTGAAACAGTTATGACACCGGAAGAAAAATTGTTGCGGACAATTTTCGGTGAAAAAGCAGCAGATGTTCGTGATACATCTTTGCGTGTTCCTCCCGGGGTCCAAGGAACGGTTGTTGATGTTCGTGTGTTCACACGTCGTGGTTTGGAAAAAGATGAACGCGCTTTATCTATTGAACAGGCGGAAATTGATCGTTTGGCAAAAGATCGTGACGATGAACGAAAGATTTTACAAGGCAGTTTCCTTGATCGTGCTCGTGCTTTGTTAAAAGGTCAGAAGGTTCTGAAAAGTGAGCATATTGCTGAAGGAACAATTTTAACAGACGAGAACATGGCTGAACTATCAGTTGGTCCGATGAAGAAAATAGTTGTTGCCGATGATGCTGTTATGAAGCAGTTGGAACAAATGACAGAGACTTTGGAAACCGCAGAAAAGGCCTTACAAGCTAAATTTGAAAATCGTGTTGAGAAAGCACAACGCGGTGATGAAATGTTGCCAGGTGTTTTAAAGACGGTTAAGGTCTTTATTGCAGTAAAACGTAAATTACAACCGGGTGATAAGATGGCCGGTCGTCATGGAAATAAAGGTGTTGTTTCGAGGATTTTACCAATTGAGGACATGCCTTATACCGAGGACGGAACTCCAATGGATATTGTTTTAAATCCGTTAGGCGTGCCAAGTCGTATGAATGTGGGGCAGGTTTTGGAGACACACTTAGGATATGCTTGCCATGAATTAGGTGTCCAAATTGGAAAAGTTGTTGAAGCTTACCAGAAAAATGAAGCTTCTATGGCTGATTTACGCAACAAACTGGATGATATTTATGAAAAGAAAGAATATCAGAAAGAAATTGCAGAGATGACAGATGATGAAGTCTTGGAATTGGCACAAAATTTAAAAGCTGGTGTTCCTATTGCTACTCCGGTTTTTGATGGAGCTCATGAAGACGATATCAATCGGATGTTTGAAAAAGCTGGGTTGAACACATCAGGTCAGGTGACATTGTATGATGGTTTAACAGGTGAACCATTTGATAGACAAGTGACAATTGGTTATATGTATATGTTAAAATTGCATCACTTGGTTGATGAAAAGATTCACGCACGTTCCATCGGCGCTTACAGCTTAGTGACACAACAGCCGTTAGGTGGTAAGGCTCAGTTCGGTGGCCAGCGCTTCGGTGAAATGGAAGTGTGGGCTTTGGAAGCATATGGCGCAGCATATACGTTGCAAGAAATGCTGACGGTGAAGTCTGATGATGTGTCTGGTCGAACAAAAGTGTATGAAACTTTGGTCAGAGGCGATGACAATTTCGAGTCAGGTATTCCAGAGTCCTTCAATGTTTTAGTGAAGGAAATGAGATCTCTATGTCTCGATGTTGAATTAAACCAAAAAGAAGTGTAAGAAAAGAATGAAAGCCGGTTTCGGCCGGCTTTCCAACCCTTTTAGAAAAGAGGAAAAGCATGAACGAACTCGTAAAGATTTTTGGACAAGTGAGCAATCCGCAGTCCTTTGATGATATTAAAATTTCTATAGCCTCTCCGGAGAAAATCCGTTCTTGGTCTTACGGTGAAGTTAAGAAGCCGGAAACCATTAACTATCGAACCTTTAAGCCGGAAAGGGACGGTCTTTTCTGCGCAAAGATTTTTGGACCGGTAAAAGATTATGAATGTTTGTGCGGTAAGTATAAACGCATGAAATACCGTGGTGTCGTTTGCGAAAAGTGCGGCGTAGAAGTTACATTATCTAAAGTGCGTCGTGAACGTATGGGACACATTGAATTAGCTTGCCCGGTAGCACATATTTGGTTTCTAAAATCTCTGCCAAGTCGGATTGGCTTATTAGTCGATATGACCCTTAAAGATTTGGAAGCTGTTTTGTATTTTGAAAAATATATGGTTGTTGAGCCAGGATTAACTCCATTAAAGTTACATGAACTCCTGACAGATGAACAATATGAAAAAGCTGTGGAAGAATACGGAGAGGATTCTTTCCATGTTGGAATTGGTGCGGAAGCATTAAAAGAATATTTAAGTCAAATCGATTTAGAAGCAGAAGCGGCAGAAATGCGTGCCGAGTTAAAGAGCACGACTTCTGAAATGCGCCGTAAAAAATTAGTTAAACGTTTAAAATTGGTGGAAGCCTTTATTGAATCTGGCAGTCGTCCTGAATGGATGATTTTAGATGTTATACCTGTTATCCCACCAGAATTACGTCCGTTGGTTCCATTGGATGGCGGCCGCTTTGCGACATCAGATTTAAATGATTTATATCGTCGTGTTATTAACCGAAACAATCGTTTAAAACGTTTGATGGAATTGCGTGCACCGGAAATTATTATCCGCAATGAAAAGCGTATGTTGCAAGAGTCTGTTGATGCTTTATTCGATAATGGTCGTCGTGGACGTGCTATTATGGGAACCAATAAGCGTCCGTTAAAGTCTTTGGCAGATATGTTGAAAGGAAAACAAGGTCGTTTCCGTCAAAACTTATTAGGTAAACGCGTTGACTATTCTGGTCGTTCTGTGATTACTGTTGGACCGGAATTGTTATTACATCAATGCGGGTTGCCGAAACGGATGGCTTTAGAGCTATTTAAGCCATTCATTTATGCTAAACTTGAACAATATGGCTTAGCTTCGACAATTAAAGCGGCTAAACGTATGGTTGAAGCTGAACGTGCCGAGGTTTGGGACATCTTATCTGAAGTTATTCGTGAACATCCTGTTTTATTAAACCGTGCTCCAACTTTGCACCGCTTAGGTATTCAAGCGTTTGAGCCTGTTTTAATCGAAGGTAAAGCTATTCAATTACATCCATTGGTTTGTACCGCATTTAACGCTGACTTCGATGGTGACCAGATGGCTGTTCATGTTCCATTATTCTTAGAAGCTCAATTAGAAGCTCGTGTTTTGATGATGTCAACAAATAACATCTTGTCTCCGGCAAACGGAAAGCCGATTATTGTGCCGACACAAGACGTTATTTTGGGCTTGTATTATTTGACACTTCAACGAGAAGGAGAAAAAGGCGAAGGTATGATTTTCTCCGGTATTCCTGAGGTAATGCATGCTTTGAATCAAAAAGTTGTTTCTTTACATGCTAAGATTAAGGCTCGTCTCACAATTTGGGAAGAGGGTGCTTCTGAAAAAGTGACTAAATTAGTCGAAACAACACCAGGACGAATTATTTTATCTCAGGTGTTGCCGGATGATAACAAAACACCTTTCAGCTTAATCAACAGATTGATTCGGAAGAAAGAAGTATCGGATATTATTGATACGGTTTATCGTCATTGCGGGCAGAAAGCAACTTGTATTTTTGCTGATAAGATTATGGCTTTGGGGTATCGTCAAGCTGCTTTGGCTGGTATTTCTATCGGTAAAGACGATTTAATCATTCCAGAGACAAAGAAACAGTTAATTGCAGAGACAGAAGCAAAAGTGAAGGAATTTGAACGTCAATATCAAGACGGCTTAATTACGAAAGGTGAAAAATATAATAAAGTCGTTGATGCTTGGTCAGCTTGTACAGATGTCGTTGCCGATGAAATGATGAAACAAATTTCTAAAGCAGAGCCTGGGAAGCCTGTCAATTCTGTCTATATGATGGCACATTCTGGTGCTCGTGGTTCTGCGGCTCAGATGAAGCAGTTGGCTGGTATGCGTGGTTTGATGGCAAAGCCGTCCGGAGAAATTATTGAGACGCCGATTATTTCAAACTTTAAAGAAGGTTTGACCGTGATGGAATACTTTAACTCTACTCACGGAGCTCGTAAAGGTTTGGCTGATACGGCTTTAAAAACAGCAAACTCCGGTTATTTAACACGTCGTCTGGTTGATGTAGCTCAAGATGCTATTATTACCGAAGCAGATTGTGGAACAGAACGTGGTATTACCATTCAGCCTATTATTGAAGGCGGTGATGTTATTGCGACAACCGGTGAACGGATTTTAGGTCGAACTGCTCAAGAAGATATTAAAGATCCTCAAACCGGAGAAGTTATTGTTCCAAAAGGTAAGTTAATCGACGAAAATGATGTTGAAAAAATTGATGCTGCTGGTGTTGAATCTGTTTTAATTCGTTCTGTTTTGACATGTGAATCTAAAAACGGTATTTGCGCAAAATGCTATGGACGTGATTTGGCTCATGGGACACCGGTCAGTATTGGTGAAGCTGTTGGTGTTATCGCAGCTCAATCCATCGGTGAGCCTGGTACTCAGTTAACTATGCGGACATTCCATATCGGTGGTGCGGCTCAACGTGGCGCAGAACAATCTAGTATTGAGGCTGTTTTTGACGCAACAATTCGGTTAAAGAATGCTAATGTAATTAAAAATACAGCTGGTGCGACGATTGTTTTATCTCGTAACTGTGAGATTTCTTTGATCGATGCAGGACATCGTGAAAAAGCACGCCATAAGGTGCCTTACGGTGCAACCTTAGTTGTTAAAGACGGTCAAAAAGTTTCTAAAGGCGATCGTTTGGCTGAATGGGATCCGTATACAATGCCAATTATTGCTGATAAAGACGGTATCATTAAATATGATGACTTAGTCCTTGGCGAAACAATGCGTGAAGTCGTTGATGAAGCAACGGGTTTAACATCTCGCGTCGTTATGGACTGGCGCCAGAATGCAAAGGGTGGTGAACGGAAACCAAGTTTGATTTTGGTTGATGATGATGGAAATGTTTTGACATTTGGTAAGGATGTCGAAGCTCGTTATTATTTGCCAGTTGATGCTGTTATTTCAGTTGATGCAGGTACTAAGGTCAGCAAGGGTGACGTTTTGGCTCGTATTCCTCGTGAAACAGGGAAAACAAAAGATATTACGGGTGGTTTACCTCGCGTTGCTGAATTATTCGAGGCGCGTCGTCCAAAAGATGCTGCAATTATTGCAGAGATTGATGGTCGTGTGGAATTTGGTAAAGATTATAAATCTAAACGTCGGATTTTTATTGTTGGCGAAGATGATAATCGTATTGAATACATTGTTCCTAAAGGGAAGCATATTGCTGTTCATGAAGGTGAATTTATTCAAAAAGGCGATGTGATTGTCGATGGGAATATGGTGCCTCACGATATTTTGCGCGTACTTGGTGTTGAAGCTTTAGCTCATTATTTGATTAAAGAAGTTCAAGCTGTGTATCGTTTGCAGGGTGTTCGTATCAACGATAAGCATATTGAGGTTATTGTGCGTCAAATGATGCAAAAAGTTGAAGTGACAGATCCAGGTGATACAACGTTACTGGTTGGAGAACAAGTTGATCTTGATACTCTTGAAAACGAGAACAAGAAAGCTTTAGCCAATGCAGGACGTGAAGCAAAAGCAACTCCTGTATTACTTGGTATTACAAAAGCAAGCTTGCAGACAAAATCATTCATTTCTGCAGCCTCTTTCCAAGAAACAACTCGCGTGTTAACAGAAGCTGCTGTGGAAGGTCGACGGGATACTTTATCCGGCTTAAAGGAAAATGTTATCGTTGGACGTTTAATTCCTGCTGGTACAGGAGCAATGTTAAACATGAAGCGTGAGATTGCAGCAGAAAGAGATAAAGAGCTGCTTGCAAGTCAAGAAAAAACAGAAGAAATTGCAGAGCTGGCGGCTGTCGATGCAGAACTAGCAGGTGCTGCACCTTCTGCAGAGTAAAATCTTGTTATAAAGGGAAGCCCTTCTATAAAGAGGGGCTTTTTTTTATTTTCAAACAAGTTAATCAGGTGCTTTATTTGTAAAATGAGTTGACAATATATGAAGAGGTGATAGGGTATAGGTAAGATATGCCCATAAGGTTTA
>CALXXX010000040.1 GCA_944392795.1 uncultured Alphaproteobacteria bacterium
ATATGTCAATGGACGTTGTAATAAAATCGCATATAGCTATATTGCCGGTGGATGTATCCCTTATCGTATTTCAGCAACAAAAGGAGGATGCTGTGTTGGAACGGTGGTGAAAAACGGGGATTATGAAATGTGTATTTAGCTTAAAAAAACGTTTTGATTTTTTCAAAAACATTTTCAAACATTTCAGTTGTTAAGACGCCAGTGTTCGTGTTGTAGCGTGAACAATGATAGCTATCAATCAGAATTATTCCGTTTGGTAATTTATGTATAGTGGCATGACCAAAAGGATAAGCGCTCTTTTTGAGACCAAAAGCAGTTAAGACCGCACTATGTGAAACGGCGCCTAAAGATAAGATAATTTTTAAATTAGGCAGTTTTTTAATTGTTTCTTGTAAAAAAGAATTGCAGGTGCGTATCTCCTCCGGCGTAACTTTGTTTTGTGGAGGCACACATCGAACAGCATTTGTAATTAATGCTCCTGTCAATTTAAGTCCATCATGGGGATCTGCTTTATATTCTCCCTTCGCCCAGCCGTATTTAATCAATGTTGGATACAATAAATCACCGGCATAGTCTTTCGTAAAGGGGCGGCCTGTTTGATTGGCTCCTTTAAGTCCCGGGGCTAATCCCACAATCAATAAAGAGGCGTTTGAATCTCCGAATGGTGGTACGGGAGCATTAAAAAAAGAAGGAAATTTGATTTTATTTTCAGCAATAAAAGCAGCTAAGCGCGGGCAACGTGTACATTCCATGATAAAAAATCCTTGTATCTTCATCTTATGAACAGTATGATAAAAGAAAAAGAAGCCCTTTGCAAGGAGAAGAAGATGGCGAAGATTTTAATTGTCGAAGACAATGAAATGAATATGAGATTATTTGCTGATTTGTTAGGCTCAAAAGGATATGAGGTCATTCAGTGTTTGGATGGGAAAAAAGCATTAGAAATTGCTAAAAATAATCGACCGGATTTGATTTTAATGGATATCCAAATGCCGGAAATTTCTGGTTTGGAAGTGACCGCACTCATTCGTCAAACTCCTGAGATTGCCAAAACAAAAATTATTGCTGTGACAGCTTTTGCTATGAAAGGTGACGAGCAGAAAATCATTGACGGTGGTTGCGATGGTTATATTGCCAAACCGATTTCTATCCCTGAGTTTTTTGCTACGGTAGAAAGTTTTTTAAAATAAAAAAAGCCGGTTTCTTACCGGCTTTTTTATTTAGCAGCCTGTTGAAAAGTCAATCATGACAGTTGATCCTAATCGGTTGACGCAAAACGCTTCATTGAAGCGATTGATTAAGTTATCAGAGACACGTTCTGGTACATTTTCTAAATAGACAATTGGATCTTCAGATTGATCTTTGGAAACCAGACAATGAATACCCTCGACAGGAACAGGTTTACCGTCCATGAAAGAAGTACAATCCTCTTTGTAAATAACAGTTGTTTTTGGTACGCTTATGGAAACAGCCATAAACGTATTGGCAGTGTAATCTAATAATTGATTTGCTCTATGTCTGTTCATGGCCATTGTATAACCTGCTAATCCACCGATGATAAAAACAATAAAGCCCAGAAGAAAAGCGAAAACTTCAATGACAATTAAAACAACACGCAGAATCGGATTAGGCTTCATAAATTTGCCAGAACTATCCGTTTCATTAGCACAAATGCTAATAAAGACCCAGATGAAAGCTATGATATACCAAATACCTAGGAATAAAAAGCTTAAAGCACTTGCAAATCCTGGTAAAACTATCCCTAAGATCAAAGGAAAAATGGATAAAATCAACATGAAAAGACCGCGTTTAATTCGACCCGCATAGAATTGATGGACACCATAAATGCCAAGAAAAAAAGCCAACAACAAATAAACTGTCATTGATTTTGAAGAGTAATCTTTAGACGGAGTTTCCTGACCGAGCAGAACTTCTTTTTGCTGTTTGAACTCTTCTTCAGTGATGACACCTTTTTCCTTCAGTCGAGCTAATTTTTCAATTTCATCATATTTGTTCATTATTGTTCCTTTCTTTTAAAAGTTGTTTAAACGCGCAAAGTCCCTTCAGCGGCAGATAGTAAACCGGAAATACCAATGGGCAAAACCGTGCGCGAAACGGCATGTCCATAAGGAAGCCCCATCATAATTGGGATTGAATTGTCTTTGTGTATTTGAGCACTTGTATCTAAAAGAACTTCTTCAATTGTCCCGTCATTTGGATCAGAGGAAATACATTCAAAAAAATCTCCCCAAATTAAGCCTTTTATGATATCAAAAATGCCTGCCAGTCGTAGATGTGTTAACATACGGTCAACTTTATAGGGCTCTTCCCGAACATCTTCAATGAACAAAATCGTGTCTTTGAAATTCGGTTGATAAGGTGTTCCGATGAGAGTCTCTATCAAAGCTAATGTGCCGCCGATAACTGTTCCTTCTGCTACTCCAGGATAAAGTACAGATAAAGGGTAAGTTAAATTTTCTCCTTTAATACGTTTAACAAATCCTTCTTCAATCAAGGTATCTAATCCAGCTGGGGTAATATCCCTAGCTGGAGAAAGACCTGTAAAGGAAGACCAGCCAGCCTCAGCCCAAAGAGCCAATTGTAATCCCGTGGTATCGCTGAACCCAAATAAAGGTTTTTTATTTTTCCGAGCTGCATCATAGTCAATTTTATCTAACAATCTTGGAGAACCATATCCTCCTTTAAGAGCAACAAGCATATCAATATTTGGATTTTTAACTAATTCATTGAAATCTTGAGCTCTGTCAATGTCTTTTCCCGCCAAAAAACGCTCTTTGTCTAGAGCATGGGGGGCAAGAATAACTTGAAAACCATGGGCTTTAAACCACCCTTCGATACATTGTAAATCAATGGGCCTTGAAGATGGACTGGATGGATTAAAAAGACCAACTGTTTTCATTTTAGTTCTCCCAAACTATTTAATATTTTTTTCGCAAAGTCAGTTAAAGAGGTATCTCTGGCGCCCATAATTAAAATTTGATCCTTAGGAAGAGCATGTTTCATGATAAAAGGAATAATATCTTCTCTTTTTTCAAAAAAGAAAGCGTTTCTTTTTTGTGCAGATAGCGCCTTTACTAAATCAGCAGAAGAAATATCTTTTGAAACAGTTCCACCTTGATAGAAGATTTCAGGAAATAACAAAAAATCTTCTTCATTGGTGTGTTGAATAAATGTGCTAATTAAATCATCTTTCATTAAACGTGTCGGAGCAAATCCGTGCGGTTGGAAAATGGCAAAAAGGTGTCCCCCATTAGCTTTTATTGTTTCAAGGGAGGCTGCTATTTTCTCCGGATTGTGAGCATAATCATCATAAACAGAAATTTCATGAATAGTTCCTATTTTTTCTAAACGTCGTTTTGTTCCTCTGTAAGAAGCGAGAGCTTGTAAAGCTTCTATTGGAGCAACGCCGATCAGTGATGTCGCTGCAATTGCTGCTAGCGCATCTGCTACATTATGCCGACCGGGAACGGATAGAGCAGCATTTATGCCATTCATTTGAAATGTTGTTTGACCATCTTTTTGTGTTATTTTTTCAGCAATAAAATCGGCTTTTTGTCCACAGATTGAAAAAGTGACGGATTTATTTTCAGAAGAGATAAGTTGATGAGTATATGAACAATCTGCATTCAGGACACTTCCTGTTTGAGCACGATTTATAAAATTTTTAAAAAGAGGAATCAATTCTTCGATTGGTTTATGATCTAAGGAAACATTAGAAACAACAGCGACAGTAGGATGATACAATTCAATAGAACCGTCTGATTCATCCGCCTCAATCACACAAATTTTTCCTTTGCCGAGTATCAAATTAGAAGCTTCTTTTCCGTATGTGTTTAACATGATTCCGCCATTAATAACAGTCGGTTCTTTTCCTGTTTTATATAAAATATGTCCAATCATAGCAGTAATTGTTGTTTTGCCACTTGTTCCGCCCACCGCGATCCGAATAGGATATGAGTGAAAAATTTCGGCAAGTATTTCTGAGCGTTTTTTGATGGGAATGTGTTGTTTTAAAGCAATTTGAATATCAGGAATTGTATTTTCAACAGCGGAAGAAACAACCAGGCATTTTGTTTTTGTGGAAAGTCCAGAGCCGTCTTGAGGATAAATTTGAATGCCTGCGTCTAAGAGTGATTTTTTTATGACTAGATTTTCACCTTTATCAAATCCTCGATCTGACCCGTTGACGGTATGTCCGTTTTCAGCTAACCAAAGAGCGATCGAGCTCATTCCGATGCCCCCAATCCCACAAAAAAAATAATTCATTTTTTCTTCCTTTACGAACGCTCTATTTTTTTGTAGTATACAAAAGAAATAGAAAAAGTAAAGCAGAAGGAGTTTTATGATGGTGAAATATTTATCTTTTTTGGCTTTGTTATTAAGCGTTATGCCGGTGGCTGCTCAAACACCTCAACAAATCGAAATGTTGCGGTCACGTGGAGAAGGATATGAAGTTCCCGTTATGACGCCTGAACTGATGCAAAAAGAGATGCAACGTCTTCAAAATGAACTAAACGAAGATAAAACGAAAACTTCTCCTGAACAACCAATGCAGGCGCTTCCTCTTGAAAGATCTGAAATGGGCGCCAATACATTTACTATTCCAAAAGATTTAACACAACAAGAAATAAAGCAACTCGCTAAACAACTGGTTGAAGATAAAATTATTATCACACTACAAAAATTTCAAGTTATTGATGGAGGTGTAACGCCTCCTACTTGTTCATTCGAGACAACAGTTTTGAATACAACAAAAATGCCGTTAAAACGCTTGTTTATCTACTATAAATTTGGCGAAAGTGAAACTTATGCTGATTTCTCAACAATCGCAGCTGGCGCTGTCGGTGGAACACGAATAGCTATGGCTGGAGAAGCGTGTCGCGTTATTACATCTAAGCCTAGTTTGCGCGTGATCAACTGTGAATTAGGCAACTTGTCCGAAGAGGCATGTAAATCACGGTTAATGATGCTGTAAAAGAAATGAAGCAATTTTTTCTGCTATTATTTTTTTTCTTTTATCTGTCCGCCCCTGTTTGCGCAAAGGGTGTTACTGTCCTGACTTTGTCTGATCAAGAAAATTATCAAAAAATCTTTGATTTACAACAAAAAGAAGATTTTAAGTCAGCAGATCAACTGATTAAGAAATTACAGGATCGTTCTTTGATGGGACATGTTTTAGCTCAGAGATATTTTTCCAAAACGTATCGCACAAAACCAACTGAAATAGAAGCTTGGTTTCAAAAATACGCAGATCATCCGGAAGCTCCCAGAATGTATGCTTTGGGTCAAAAAAAGAAAGCAAAGTTACCCCGTAAAAAACCTGTTCCCTTATTTGGAAGTCGGAGCAATACATGTTCATTTATTTTCAGAGCAGAGCCAATAGACAGTATCGAAGGGCTTTCATTTTCTTATTTAAGCAAGGATAGACGCACTAAAGCAAAAAAAGTCATGAATCAAATAGCACGTTATATTCGTGCGGGAAGAACCTTGAATGCGCGTCAATTGATAGAAGGTCAAGATGCTAAACTTTTATTTTCATACCGTGATCATGATGCGGCTCGGATAGCTTTGGCTTTCTCATATTTCTTAGACGGAATGGATGAAAAAGTTGTTCAGACAGCTTCTGAAGCTGTTAAACGTTCCGGAGATAAATTACCGTTGGGACATTGGACTTTGGGATTGTCTGCTTGGAGAACAGGAGATATTCAAACAGCGGCTTATCATTTTGATAAAGTGGCACATCATCCGAAAGCTTATCCATTGTTAAAGTCGGCCGGTGCTTTTTGGGCTAGTCGTGCTAACTTAAAATTAGGTAATTTTGCTGTGGTTAATTCTTATTTGGAAATGGCAGCACAACATTCTCGAACTTTCTATGGTATTATGGCGACAAGAGCTTTGGGGCGTGACTTAAATCATACTTGGGAAAAGCCAGTCAGCAGTGAAGATGAAATTACGGAATCTTTCTCTCATCCGACATTCGAACGTGTTTTAGCTTTAAAACAAATCGGGCAAGAAGAGTTAGCTCAGGCGGAACTAACGGCTTTATTTTTGAAAGCAGATAAAGACACGCGTGCTTTGCTATCTGTTGTGGCTGAAAAAAACGGAATAGCGGCGGGGATAACACAAATTGTTGGTAACTTAGATGGAGAAGATGCACCACGTTATCCTGCTCCGCTGTGGACACCGGAAACCGGTTGGCAGGTCGATAAAGCTTTAGTCTTTGCTTTCGTTAAACAAGAATCATGTTTTAATGAACGAGCTGAAAGTAGTGTCGGCGCAATGGGATTAATGCAGTTAATGCCTGATAATGCTAAAGAACTCGCTCGAAGATTAAAGTTAGATTGGGATCGTAAAAAATTGACGGAACCTGAATATAATTTAGCGTTGGGACAGCAATATTTACTTTGGTTATTGAATGATAAGCAAATTCAAAACAATCTTTTATTTACGGCAGTTGCCTATAATTCAGGGCCCGGAAATTTATATAAGTTAAAAGAACGGAAAACTTATAACAATGACCCTTTATTATTTATTGAAGCGATCCCTTTTAAAGAAACACGAGGTTTCGTTGAACGTATTATGGCTAATTTTTGGATTTACCGGACACTAATGAATCAACCCGTTCCTTCGTTAGATGCGCTCATTGAGGGAAAATGGCCTCTTTATCAACCACAAGATAATCTTGTTCAATCAGAATAAGGATCTTTTCCGTATTTGTTTTCTCCAGTGTTACCAGGCTTTAAAAGTAAATAAATAAAAGGTAATAGAACAAACAAAAAATATGACATCTTTTGTTCTAGATGAAAAACAAATAAGGAACGACCTATACTTCCATTGATAAAGGCTCCAAGATTGCTGAAAATATACAGGCCAAGAAAAAGTAAAGCAAAAATCCAAGCACTGTATCCGATGTCGTGCATTCTTTTGGCTGCCAAACAAAACACGCACCACATTAAAAAGAAAATATAACAGATCATAAAAATCCAAATATATCCATTTGATACAGATGAGGTTAAAGAGAAAACTAAAAAAGCTGTGAAAGTAATAAACAGAAAACTTCTGATATAGTCTATACGTCCGATTCGGCCGAGGGGTAGAAAACGATTTCTAAATTCTTTTTTCCACATAATTTTATTTTCCTTCATTTTGAATGTGCATCCAAAAACCCATTATAAGAAATCCTTTATTTTGCTTCACTAAAGTAATATCAGCGGAGAATGGGAAAGCTTTTTTTTCACATTTGATTTGTGTATGATAGGAAAGAAATAACTCATCAGTGTGCGTGCCAGTCTGTAGATTGATAATACCGTTTCTTTTCCATTGATTGAAGGAGATATCTATAAATTGACAGCTCCCAAGAGTATTTTGCGCTGTCTGAAATAGATCCGATACAACCTGAGGAGTAATATATTGAGGCGCAAAAAGTGCAGTTGATTCTTTTACATTCCAATCTGTTATAAGAGATTGTTCTTGTGTGCGTAGAAATTGTTTCCCTTGTAATATAGCATACCATATCAGATCTCCGTTTAAAATACCGGGAATACTAGCTATAAAAAAACAAAAAAGAATAAAAAGATTTACTTTAGGAAAAGTCAAAAACTGACTTATCTTTTTTGTTTTTGAAAAGGGAAAAATAACAGATTGATCGTTGGGGGAGGTATGTAAAATAGACATAAAATACTTTTCATTATGCTTTTTCCAAATAAGCCTTGATAAAGGCTTCTTGTTCTGGAATCTGCGCTTTTAATTGTTCTGCTAATAAAACGTGCTTATTACCTGATGAATAAATTTTCAATAAAGGTCCTAATCCGCTTAAATCCACATCTAGAATGACAGATTCATGAATAGCTGGGCGACTGACCAAAATAGCATATTTCCTGTCTGCAAATTCTTTTCCTAAAATAAAATTCATTTCACGTGGACTGAGATTCCAGCTGGCATAATCACGTTCTGTCGCCTGTGGATTTCGGAAGAAAATAACAGTTTGACACTGACCGCGAATCACATCACCCAACCCTTTGGCTTCCAAAAAGTTCGGTTGCTGGAAAGCACACAAGAATGCTTGACGTTTTTTACGACCTTCACGTAAACCGACAATAAAACTGTCTTTAAACATCGGATGCTCTAACATGGGCGCCGTTTCATCAATCATAATCATTGAGGGTGTTCCTTGAGCTGCTGCAACAGTATGAATACGATGCATCAAATAACTAATAACAGCCGGAGATAAAGTTCCATCTTGGAAAATTGTTGTAAAGTCAAAAGCCATGTATTGGTGAGCTGTCATATCTAAGTTATCTTCAACAGAGTTAAAAATGCGTCCATATTGGTCGTTGTTTACCCAACGGAATAACTCTCGGCGCATTTGACCAGCCGGAGAAAAACAGCTCTTATATAAGTTTTTTAAGAGTCTTTCTTCCGGGCGCAAATATTCAAAGGCTGTGGTGACAGCACGAGCAATTTCTTGTTCTGATAAAGCATCGGTACATCCGGTAATATCTCTCAGCCATGTTCTTAGGAATGCTCGGTTGTCAGAGCTATCCGGCGTTGCAAAAGGATTGAGTGTCGTAGAGCCTTCACCACCATCAAAACGAATATATGGAGCTCCTAAAGCCAACGCAAAAACTTTAGCACCATTGTTACGGTCAAAGAAATACACATTTAAATCTGGATGACGCATGGCTTGTCCGGCTAAGAAAGAAAACATGGTTGTTTTACCTTGTCCTGTCGGACCAATAAGAGCCGTATGCGCAACCGCATAAGGTTCTGTCGACACATGGAATTGGAAAGCATAAGCTGTTCCAGTAATCGTTCTGAAATATGAAATCGGACCAGGTCCCCAATCAGAACGAGGTAAACCTTCCGCTGTTTTATCCATACAGATAGCGCATGCTACAACACGAGATAAGTATAAGAAAGTTTTTGGATAAACATCATAAGTCGGAAATTGAGAAAAGAAAGAAGCTTGAGCTGCCCAGCCTTCTCGAACCGGGGTTACATTATAAAAGCGGCAGATCCGTTCGACTTCTTCTTGTCCAAAGTTTAGCTCTTCTTTGCTGTCTCCAAAAATATAAAGCGTCATGGCATAACGGTTTAATGTTTGCGCATTGACATCAGAAGCATCCAGCATTTCCATTGCTGAAGCATATTGCTCTTGTACGCCCATAGAGGGACTTGTCAGTCGGGCTTGCCGCATTTGTTGTATCAGTAAAGCATTTGCTTTGACATAAGGAATGGCTTGAATGTTGTGAACAACATTTAGTTCTACATCGATAGAGAGGAGATCCGCTATCATTTGTTCATCCATGAAATCTCCTGGTTTTCGAATGCCCATAACAATTCCTAGTTTTTCACGGTCTCCGGCAAAAAAACGAACAATTCCTTCATCTTTCGTAAAGTGGACATAATCTGATGTTAATAAGGAATTTAAATCATCTCCAGTTTGTTTCCCTACAATAGGCTTTGGACGTGTTAATGGGCTTGATAGTTGTGCAAACAACCAGAAAGGACTTTTATCATCATGCTTATGAGGTGTCTTTTCTGAAATTAAGACGGGATGATAGTTTTCCAAAATAGCATATAATGCCTGAGCTGCTTGGTTTAAGTCTCTTTCAGCATTTTTTCTGTCGTTGACTGATAAAACAACATAATGTTTGTTTTTATAAATGCGATTTAGATTTTTTATCCAAGTCGAGGCAATTCGTTGTAATAAAGGATCTTTGTGTGTTTCAGCTTCACTTAATGGAATCTTTTCTCGGATTGTAATGAGGCGAGAAGTGATTTCAAGCTCAGCCATACTATCAATCCAACGTTTGCGCATTTCCATTAAAGCATTTCGTTCTTCTGGTAAAAGAAGTGTTGTATCGGCTCCTTTAATTTCAAAAACTTTTACTATAGAGCCATTTTTACATCTGATTGTTGCTCCATCTTCTTCAAGTCTTGAAAAAGGTAAAAAATCAGAAACTCGTGTTTCTCGAGGACGAGGTAATACCCATTCTCCGAATTTTGTTGCTAAAATAGCGGCAAAAGAAATGGCTGCAATAATACCAATTAAAACAACGGTTGTACTCGTTGCTGTCGCAGTGTTAACAATCATAGAAAGAACGCTTGCTTCGTCCATTTTTTTCCTCTTTAGTTATGGGGCAAGTTTTGTCCCTCTCTCCGGATAAATATTTTTATATGTTTTCATAAAGGGTCCTCGTGACTTCATCATATTTGATAAGTGTGGTTCTTTAGCTCCTGCTGCAATGAGTCCTAAATGAATAATTAGAATAGAAACAACCATCATTAACGGGTTAATATCCCACATAGCAATAAACATAAAAACCAGCGGGAACTGAATTCCTAAATTTGCCATGGCAGGAACCATGGGGGCCCAAAATAAGCGAGGGGGCATTGCAACAGCTCTTAAGATTGGTTCTTTCATAGTAATTCCTCTCTTTTTCTTAAAGATAAACAATTTACTTTTTCCTGACAAGTCTTTTTTCTTAAAATTTAAATATGTTATTTTTATAAAAAAGACGCCGAAGTTTTCTTCGACGTCTTTAAAGTAGGTACTTTAATTGTTTTTAATTTGTAATTGTATTTGTTAAACCGGTTGCAGCACCTGTTTGTGCAGTTGAACCTGTAGCACCTGTTGCATATTCAACAATATATCCAGCCGCAGCAACGATAGCTAATCCGACGCATAAGGCTGCAAACCATTTCCATTGAATCTTGCCGAAAATGGCAAAGAAGGCTAAAGCAATTAAACCAAAGCCACCAACAATAAAAATAACAGTTCGTGCATTAATGAATGCATTTAATGTTCTTGAAAAAGCAAGCGACCATATTTGAGTACTACCACCAGTTCCTCCTGGTTGAACTGCTTGTTGAGCTAAAGCATCACCAGCCCACAGGAACAGGCCGACAACAGCAGCCAACATCAAAAATGAGAATAATTTTTTTAACATTTTTACCTCCAAAAATAATTACTTACCCTTACTCTTTTTATATTATACTAAAAAAAGTATTTTATGTCTACTACTTTATTTTTACTCTGTAAAGTATTTTTTTTTATAAAAGTTTGAAATGATGATTGACGGAGTCGTCGTTTTTTTATATAGATAGAATATACTTGCTAAAAATGAAATAAGGATGGGATCATGATACATTTAAAATCTTTTCTTTTTGCAACTTCAATTTTATCGTCATTTTTGGGGTTAATCGGGTATAATTCTGCTGAGGCTAAGACGCTTTGGCTGGAAGAAGATGATTATCGTTCTTCAATTGCTCAGGGTGATGCTGAGGAAGTGCCAGCAGAATTTTTGTTGACGGACGAGGAAATGCAGGTTCAAACTCAGGAAATGCAAAAAGCAGCAGCAAATTCTGTGCAAGCAGAAACGGTATCAGATGAGAAAATCCCGACAATTACAGCTGAAGGTGGTTTTTTGTTGCCAACTTATGTTTTGCCTGAGGCTGATACAAAGAAGGTGGCTAATACAGTCGCTCCCGTTGATACAAATAACCCATGGCGTGGGGACGATGCCTCTTCAACTCCTTCTTCAGCTCAAGCAGCAGATGCTATTAAAATTGCTGGGATGACTACGGCATCTCAACCAAATGTGCAACAAAATCAAAATGTAGATACACAACTTTTGAAAAATATTGAAAAACAATATCAAGATACTACACAACTGTTGGCTGATACCGCCAAACGATTAGCAGCTCTTGAAAGTGGTGTTAATGATTTAAAGGAAAAAAATACTCAACTTGTTCAAACAGCTTCAGTGACGCCTGCTGCTCAAGAATCGGTTCGTCGTCAACCGCTCTTGTTGCCTTTAGCACCTGTTAAGACTGAAAAAACAACGTCTCAAAAGGCTGCGATTGAACCTGTGCGTGTCCAACCAGATAAAGTATTATATATTGATTATGTTCTGTCTGTTTTGGAACGCGTTAACAATCAAGCAGTTAATTATTCCGAATCAGATGATCTTGTCTTGCGTAGTATCCCCCAAGAATTAAAATTAAATTTCTTGCCGAATAGTGCCGATATTTCAACACAGTCATTTAAGTGGATAAAGGCTTTTTCATATCATCCAAAGAAATCAATGGCTGATGTAGTTGAGATTCGGATGTCTGCTAAGGATCTTGAATTGCAGTCTAGACGTTTTGCTCTGATTAAAGGAGCATTGTTGAGTAATGGATTAGCTCCACGACAAATTCGATTTGTTTTAACGGATCGTGATCCTGATAGTATTGTTCTAAGGAATGTAAAAGTGCAGCCTGAACGTGAGGTTTTCTATGAAAGGCAACAAAATGGCACCTATACACCACAAATAATTCAAAAGTGGTAAAAAATATACGAATTGTTAATATTTCTGCCTTATAACTAAGAAAAGAACACGTATATCAAAGGTGATCGGTTTAATTTTTAGGTTGGAGATGACTTCATGAAACAGGCAGTTAACAAAACGTTTTTTAAGGCAACATTAACAATGACAGCTATTCTTTTAGCTAGTTGTGCTGGAGAGACTGGTTCACAACAGAGCTCGTATGAATATCCTTGTATGGCTGAGCCAATAGAGCCATGTTTTCCTACAGAGACAACTTTTCCAGAAGCATTAACGGTTGAACGGGTAGAGGTACAAGAAGTCATTATTGAAGATCCTAGTGCAATACGTTTTAAGAATAGGCCTGTTTCGTCTTCTACACCTGGGTTGGAGGAGCGTGTTGTTCCAGTAAAACAGCCTAAGATTCAAAAAACGCCGGAACCTAAGCCTGTTCCGCCTGTAGAAGTGAAACGTAAGCCAGAAGTTCCTGA
Source organism: uncultured Alphaproteobacteria bacterium (assembly GCA_944392795.1). Classification (GTDB taxonomy): domain Bacteria; phylum Pseudomonadota; class Alphaproteobacteria; order CAAHEQ01; family UBA3637; genus CALXXX01. The sequence continues at coordinate 12,824 of CALXXX010000040.1, forward strand.
AGAAGAAACGCCTGTCGTTGCTCCGGTTGTTCCGGAAAAACCGGTCGTTATCGAAGAGATTACTCCACCACTTCCTCCTGCGGTTGTTGAGAAACCTGCAGTTGAAGAGAGTTCAGATGGGTATGTAAAAGAAATTAAAATAAAACAAGCTGTCGTTGGTGAGCCTGTTCAAGAGTTACGTGAAGAACCACCTTTGGTAATTGAAGAAACAGTCGTTGAAGAAAAAGTGGAAGAAGAAAAAGGTCCGACACAAGAAGAAGTGGATGCCGAAAAAGCTCGTTTGCAAGCCGAAATGGATGCTTTGAAAAAACAACAGATGGATTTGGAAGCAGAAAAAGCTCGAATCGAAAAAATGCGTGCCGAAGCTAAAGTTTGTGATGAAGTAAAAGATTGGGTTGCGGCTGAGGGTACAACGCTTCGAACATTACTGACAGAATGGGGAGATCAATCTGGTTGGAGAGTCGTCTGGAACATGGATCGTGATTATACATTAGAAGCTGGTGCTGTGTTCCGTGGACGTTTCTTGGATGTTTCAGCTGCTTTATTACGCTCTTTTGCAAGAGCAACGCCAGCTCCGAAAGGTGTTTTCTATAAGGGAAATAAAGTCTTAGTCGTCAGCACGCGGGAGGATGAGAATGCGGAATAAAAAAAGTATAAGTCCTGTTTTGGCTGTGGGCTTAATGCTCAGCTGCCTTTTCATGACTTCCTGTAAAAATGATCATGTGAATGAAGTCAATGATAACATTCAGATGATTTTGGATGAAGCTGAAGTTTACTCGGAACAAGCTAAGATTCCTTATACACCGGAACCAATTGATACAGTTATCAGCCGAGATGATATTTGGCTAGGAGAGGATAGCTTTAAAATTACCGGTGGAGAACCTTTTCCAATCGCATTAGAAACAAAAGATGCATTGACGGTTTCTTATAGTGATCCAATAGGCTTTGTTCCTTTAATAGATGAATTACGCGAAATGACAGGTTTGCGTTTTTCAATTGATGAATTACGAGCGAATAATGAATTGCCGGAAGAAGAGCTGCGCATCAATTATACCGGAAGTTTGAGCGGTTTATTAGATTATTTATCTCACAAATATTCTATTTGGTGGCGTCATAGTAAAGGCCAAATTTCCTTTTATAAGATGGAAACACGAGTCTTTACTATTTATGCTTTGCCAGTGGAAAGTTCAATGAGTGCCTCTTTGAGTGGAACACCGATCAACTCTGGGGAAGGGAGTTCTGAAGGTGGAAAGACAGAATTGTCTATGTCAACGAAAGTTGAATTACAGCTTTGGCAAAAGATTGAGGACGGAATTAAGCAAGTTATGGGTTCACAAGGTGAGATGTTAATTGACTCAACATCAGGAAATGTGACTGTGACAGCGCCTCCATTTACTATTCAAAAGATTGCTCGTTATGTTCAGTCTTTAAATGAAAAAATGTCTCGGCAAGTTGCTATTTCTGTGAAAGTTTTGCAAGTTTCTTTGGAAAACTCTGACCAATATGGCTTAAATTTGAATGCAGTCTTTAACTCTGGAAGTATTTCCAGCACATTGGTTGGTCCTTTTGTTGCGCCTCAGGGATCTGCGACAGCAGGTATGTTGACAATGACGTTGTTAGATTCTAAATGGAAGGATTCGAATGCAATTATTCAAGCTTTGTCTACACAAGGAAAAACAGCATTAGTGACAAGTACTTCTGTGACAACTTTGAATAATAAAGTTGCTCCTGTTCAGGTAACAACGCAAGAAAATTATGTTAAGGAAACAACAATCGAGCGAGATAATTATAATAATGACAATGGTACGACTTCCGTTGAGATGGATACAGATACTTTGAATTATGGCTTTACAATGGAAATCTTGCCACGAATTTTAGATAACGGTCGATTAATTGTTTTATTTACTATGACATTAACAGATTTGATTTCCTTAACGACATTCTCATCTGATGGATCGTCTGGAAATAATGGTGATGATAATACCTCAGGTACAGATGATGGTACAGGTGATGGTACAGGTGATACAAATGATGATTTGTATAACAGTAATTCATCTGATACAACGGTTGTTCAGTTGCCGAAAATGCAAACCCGTGGCTTTGTTCAAGAAATTGCAATGCGTTCAGGGTCAACATTGGTTTTAACAGGCTTTGAAACTATTCAAAACAAGACAGATACTTCTGGTATAGGTCAACCGAGAATCTCGATTTTAGGAGGAAAGGCCTTTAGTGATCAGACACGCAATGTTTTAGTGATATTATTAACACCTGAGATTTTAGTATCTCCGTTATCACCAGAAACAAGGATGGAAAATTTCTAATAAGGAACTTTGAGAATGGACGATACAAACGAAAAGGGACAAAATTTTTTATTCCAACCGCCGACAAAATCGGGGAGTGGAGCAGATGATCCCACTTTTGCATCGTCTTCTTCTGCAAAGACGGTGGATACATCAGCTTCTGATTTAAATCAATCATCGGAAGCTGTCACAGAAGACGAAGAGCAAGCAAATACTCAATTAGAGCATTCTGTAATTAAAATTGGACGACAAGAGTATGCTGTTGGTCTTTTTTGGCAACCCTTACAAGATGTTGACGATCCTATTCATGAAATTCGGGAGACAATGGAATCCGATGAAGGTGCAAACTTATATGCGATTCATTATGGGCGCGCTCCTCAATATGGGATTGGTAAAAAATCAAAAGGTCATCAAGAAGGTCAAATTGTTGCAGGTATCTCTGTTTTGGATGCATTATCGGATAAATCTTCTTTCGTTGCCGTTTTTAAGGTAGAAGAAGGATGGTGGTTTATTGCCGTTCGAAATGATTTGATATTGCCTGAAGAAGATGTTCTTTATAAGAATGAAAATGAAGCAAAAGATGCCTTTTTTTCGATGATGGCTGTTCCGGATTGGGGATATAAAATCGCTCCGGATACATGGCATATTGACGGCACGGAAGAAATGGATCTGGAAGAACTGATAAAAAACACCTTCCAGGCTCGGCTTTTGAGCTTAAGTGCTGCGCGTGGGACAAAAATTTTATTAGCAATTGCAACTTTGATTTTATTGCTGGTGGCTGTGATTGTCTATTTGGTTATTTTTCTTTTAGATAAAGCGACGCAAACACCAACGAAAATAGCTCCTGTTGTGCCTCAAGCGACTATAAAAACAGTGGAACCAACGCGAGAAGAAGAAAAGCCATGGGAAAAATTGGTGGAAGTGAATCCATTTCTTGAGAGGTGTTGGAGTTATGCCTATCAAATGAAGTCTATGCAAGTTCCTGGTTGGGCTTTGAACCAAATTGTTTGCACGCCAGAAGGAATCTCGACAGGTTGGAATAAATCTTGGACACCAGGAGGTCGTATTGCTTGGTTAACAGCGGCTTATGATGAATATAAGTTTGTTGAGGTTCCAAGTATTAATGAATCGGGAACAGCCGCAACTATTTCGATTAAGTTTGATGATCTGCCAATTATTGCTTCTACACCGACTTTGTCAATTGCACGGATACGTCGTGAGCTAACAGATATTTCACAAGCAATTAACTTACCAATAGCTATGTCTGTTCAGCAAATTACAGTAGGTGGAGCAACACCAGAGCAGCAAAAGGCAGCTCAAGCAGCAGGTCAACCTGTTCCGGTCGGAAAGACATATAAGTATCTGACATTTTCTTTCACGTCGTCGTATGATCCACCGGCTTGGGAGTCATTTTTTGATAAGTTTGCGGCTTTAGAGCTTGTAAAAATCGAGTATAATCCGCAATCATCATCAGCATTATCTAATAACTGGAAGTATGAGGGAAGAATCTATGAAAAATAAAATTTTATCACATGTAATGGTTATGACAGCCTTTGGGCTAATCTTCACCTGTTCTCCTCTGAATGCACAGGAAACTCCGGCACTTGTCTCTTCTGAAGAGCCTACACCTGTTGATTTTCCAGGACGTTCTTCATTGGGTGAGATGAAAGAGGCGACCTTACCTAATTTAACAGATAGCGTTATCAAGGGTCCATCACCAATGGGAGTTGTTGTTTCTAAAAAAGCGCCCCCCAGTGAGCAGTTATTGGGTCGTATTACAAGTGAAGTTTTTCATGAAATGGCTGACTTAGAAAGAGGAAATGTGTTTTTAAAGCTTCAGACACAGCGTGAGCAATTAAAAAATGACTTAGAAACATTAAAGGCTGCATATCGTCAAGCTCGGTTAGATGAAATTGAAAAACGAGAGAATGTTATTCGGACACGTGTTGAATGGATGCAGGAACAAGAACGTATTCGTCAAGAAATTTTAGAGAAAAAGTTGCAAACAGAGTTGCTAGAGAAAGAAATAGAAGAAGCTGAGTTGCGTAAAGAAGAGTTGTTAAAACCAAAGAAAGAAAAAACAGAAACATCAGTTGCTTCTTCTGAACAAGAGGGAACGATAATTCCAGAAGAAACTGTATCCGAAGTTTATGAAGAGGAAACGGTTATTGCACCGGAAGGATTACCGGCTCTGACAATTTTGGATATTAAGGGAATGAAGAATCGGTTAACGGCTCGTTTGGTCGATGCAGAAGGTCGAGTTCGTTCTGTTAAGGTCGGCTCAATTTTGCCATCTGGGCATGTCGTTAAATCTATAGAAAAGACAGAGATTGTCTTTGAAAAAGATGGTAAACCAGAGATGTTAGCAATAGAAACGTTTGTTCCTGTCAAAGACAAAACGGAGACAGAAGAAACGGTGGAAGTAGAAGAAGTTGAAGAGTCATAGATGGCAAACGAAGAAGTCAAAGAACAATCTGAAACATCTGGGAGTGTTGCTCCTCCAGAAAAGGTAGCAGAATTACTGACTGCTTCTTCAAATGAAGAAGGGCCTCGTCGTCTTGTAACTTCTTCGCCTGAATTTATTGCTTCTTTATTTGCTGATGGGAATGAATGTATTACAGCACCTTCTGGCGCTTTTCCGGTAAAAGATGAAACACGCTTAATTTTGGCTTTGTTTTCTAATGGTCGTTTTTTAGTTGCAGAACCTTATCGACATGATGGTCGTGTTCTTTCTTTCCAAGTTTTGGCGCGTAAACGCAATTTGCAAATTGGCGAACCAGAATGTGTTTCTATGGCCGTTATTTCGGATATTTATGAATATGCGAATAAAAGACCGTCAACAACGGCCGAAGTTGTTGATGAGCAAGATCAGATTCGAATGCAGCGTGACTTTGTGACGATTGTCACACACGCTGCTAAAATGAAAGTATCAGATATTCATATTATTGTAGCAGATCATACAACAGTCATGTTTCGTATAAATGGTTTGTTGCAAGCTGAAATGGAATATAATAATGAATGGGGGGAAGCGTTTGTTCGAGCAGCTTTTGCTTCGGCGGATATTTCTGATTCTAACTATGCACAGAATGAATATCAGTCTGCTCAAAAATCAGGTAAAACGCCGTTAAGAGGATCAAAAGGCCGCTTGATGTTGCCTCCTGAAGTATTAGCTATTCGTTTACAGTTCAACCCAATTGCTTTTGGAACACGCTATGTTGTCATGCGTTTGTTGTATGCAGATACTGGCGCTTCTATCAATGATCCGGCTAGTAATTTAGCTTCTTTAGGTTTTACGCCGGAAGAAGTTGAGATATTTTACCGTTTGCGTGCTATGCCAATAGGATTGGTTTTCGTTTCGGGGCCAACCGGAAGTGGTAAAAGTACAACATTGCAACGCAATATGATTAATATGCTAAAAGAGCGCAATTATGAAATTAACCTGATTACTGTGGAAGATCCACCGGAATATCCTATTCCCGGTGCACGGCAAATGCCGGTGACTAATGCAGGTATTGAAGAAGCAAAAGAACGTGAGTTTACGAAAGCTTTGTCTGCTGCGTTGCGTTCAGATCCTGATATGTTAATGATCGGTGAAATTCGAACATTATCCGCTGCAGATTTGGCATTTAGAGGTGCTTTGTCAGGTCATGGCGTGTGGACAACAGTTCACGCTAATAGTGCACCGGCTACCTTGATTCGTTTAAAGGATATGGGTGTTGAGGACTTTAAATTAGAAGATCCAAGCCTGATTAGAGGTCTTGTAGCACAACGTTTGTTTAGAACTGTTTGTCCTTATTGTCGTATACCAGCAAAGGATGATTTGCAGAATCCAACGGTTCAACGATTAAGATCAGCTTTGGGTGATTTTGGATTAGAGCATGCTTATTTGCGCGGAAAAGGCTGTCCAAAATGCGACTATCGCGGGGTTGTCGGACGAACTGTTGTGGCAGAGTTTTTGGTTCCAGACTCTAATTTTTTAGATTTAATGTTAAAAGGCGAAACTAAAAAGGCTATTAATTATTGGACAGAAGATTTAAATGGCCGAACATTAAAAGATAATGCTATTTCTCGCATGTTGAAGGGGATTGTTGATATTGAAGAAGTCGAACGTTGGACTGGTCTTTTAGATGAACGGGGAACTTATTAAAGGAAAGTTTTAAATGGCAGCACAGGATACAAATCGTCAACATTATGTCGCTAAAAGACGTCGTTCTCTGAGTGGCGCCGAGGTTGCTTATGCTAAGTTTATGATGAAGGCTAGTCAAAATGAGCGTTTGCGAATTTACCGAAAACTGGCTTCATTGTTAAGAAATCGCTTCTCTTTGATGGATGCCTTGGAAAGGTTATATGATATTGCTTCGAATAATGGGAAGAGTCCAGGGGATACGACAGCTATTGCGATTACACATTGGATGCGTTCTTTACAAAATGGTGAGAGTTTTTCTGCTGCTTTAAGAGGATGGGCTCCTCAGAGTGAGCTATTAATGCTTTCTGTGGGGGATATTGCTAATTTAGATGATGCACTATCTAATCTTATTCATGTTGTTGAAGGGACTAAGCGTATGAAAGAACCATTGGTTGGTGCATTAACTTATCCGATGTTCTTGATGGTTATGGTTGTGTTGCTTATTTGGGCTGTCGGAGCGTTTATGGTGCCTCCTATGGTCGATGCTGTTCCTGATTTGCAATGGCGGGGTCAAGCAAAAGCTTTGGTCGGATTATCAAATTGGGTACGGTATAATACATTTATTTTGTTTTCAATTTTACCAATTGTGTTTAGTTTTATCACATGGACTATGCCTCGGTGGAAAGGGCATTTAAGAGCTAAATTTGATAGTATTCCTCCTTGGAACTTATATCGGATTTTTGTGGGTGTATCATGGCTTTTATCATTGTCAGCCTTAGTAAAAGCAGGGACACCTGTTTCCAAGGCTCTTCGTTTATTGCGGACAGATTCTTCTCCTTATCTTTTATATCGTATTGAACGGGCGCTTATTTATGTAAATAATGGTGAAAATTTGGGAGAAGCTTTATATCACACTGAATTAAATTTCCCGGATAAAGAAGTTATCGGTGACTTGCAAATTTATGCGGAGTTGGATAACTTCCAGGTAGCTTTAGATCAATTAGCTAATGATTGGTTGGAAGATAGTATTCGTGATATCGAACAAAAAGCAGCGGTTTTAAATGGTTTTGCCATTTTGTTAATTGCAGCCATCGTTGCTTGGGTTGTCATGGGTACATTTGATATGCAGGATCAATTGGTCTCTGGAATGGGATAAAGATACTAGAAAAAATTCAAAATTCTTTAAAGGAGAAGTAAATTGCAAAAGAAATTCAATTCTGGCCGCAGCATGATAGAGATGCTGGGGGTGCTGGTTATTGTGGGTGTATTGAGCATAGCGGCATTATTTGGATTTACATATGCGATGAACAAGTATAAAGCGAACGAGACGATCCACGATGTGATGTTACGTGCCTCGAATGTGCCGATGATAGATGAGTATTATCAGATACGACCGACGGGATATGGGTTTAAGTTTCCGGATT
>CALXXX010000041.1 GCA_944392795.1 uncultured Alphaproteobacteria bacterium
AAGTTATTGGAAAAAATAAGCCTAAAAACCTTTTATGAAGTAGAATAGGTCTAATTTTCCATTATTCTAACAATCGTATGAGATTCTTTTCTTATATTTGTGTCCAAAATTTGACAATTCAAAAACAGTTCCAATAATGAGCAACTCTTTTGTAAGATACCTTTTAGAAGGAAATAATTACCCTTCAAATGGACAAGTTGTATTTAACTCTTCTGATCATATACGTTTCCAAAATGGACAAAATGTATCTGGACATAATTACGGATGCAATCGTCGACTCGTAATTGAAAAAAACATTCAAGGGGATGAAGGTTATACAGTCACTATGTACAATCTTGACGGAATACATCCATTGTGGCAAAATAATGTGCAAATGGCTCCCAAACGGATGAAGATAGTAAATGTGAATGATAACATCGTTGAACTACGAGGTTATGGATATGACGAGAATGCATTGGCAATGGGTGCGCCATTGGAAGCTGCATCGTTTGAAAATTATGGGGTGATACTTATGGTTGAAGGTGATGAGATAGTTCGCGCACAACTTAATATGTTTGACAGGAATGTTAGTATAGTATATTTACAATAATTTCCTATGGTTATAAGCATTTAGACTATACCTCTAACACAATTTTGCTCATACCTAATAAGTTTAGATATGTTTGAAGAAGATATTTTCGGTGAAGATTCCGTAACATTAGTTCTCCGATATGGCGATTACGTCATACAGAACTTTGATAAGAAGTCTAAGGTTGTAACTTTCAATAGGTTGAAAGCAATCTTGGATGGCAAGGAAATGCCATGTTTTTTCTCTAGGAAAGACGACAGAAGGCATATCATTTCAATACCTGTGTCAGGCGAAGGCTGTAATGGCAAGGTCGATTTCTATGTAGAATGGCATGTAACGAACAGTTATGAAATAAAAGTTAACAAAGAGTGCAAATCCCGCTTTGTTGCTGGAACTTTTAATGTTGATCCTAAATACACAATCGAGCAGCGTTGTAAGATAATGTTCTTGGAGATGCAAGACCAGTTCAATGATTTTACCGCAATTAGCGAACTTTATAACTTAAGAGATCGGGTTTCCAAACTGGAGATTGCTCCTGCTACAATTATTGAGAATGAGCGTCAACTTTGGACAAAGTATATCGAAGCCCAGCGTGTGATTGTGAATAAGCTTCAGCAACCTTTTTATTGCAGTGGCAAGTGCAGACTTGAACCTATTTATGGAGCCAAAGGAGATGCCATTCGTTATAAGTTATATGTTCCAATAGAATCTTCCGGTTCTTCAGTTCCTGAGGTTTTTACCAATTTTATGAAAGATTACGAGGAATCTTTCCAGAACACTGTCAAAATAGACAAGGATGGCTATGCACATCTGACAAAAGAAGAACTTAATCGTGTTGATATAATGATTCAGCGCAAGTTCAATAAAGAAATCGGGCGACAGGAGAAAATTACTTGTTCCGTCAAGATTGCGCCTTTGAGAATCCATGATAAGCTTAGGGCAGATTTGGAATCAATGAGATGGGAAATTAACGTGGATTACGACCAGGAAGATAATCTCTTGTGTTTATCTTGTCGTGACGGCAAGTTTGCAAAGCTTCCTCGTGAAATCATTGATAAGTATGGTTTAAGGCTTAGAGGAGTATTCTGTAAATATATAAAGTGCGATGAATACGACAAGCGTTTTGTTGAGATTGAGAAGCAGGTAGTCAAGTCACCGAACATGTACAAAATCGACTTGGAAGCCCAGAAGATGAGAGATGCAGCCTTCGACAAAAAGAAGGAACTGGAAAAGGAAGATTATAAAAAAGTTAGTTTTATCGTTGGTCAAACTTATACCTTCGATGAGATCAACGATAATTATGATGATGACTTTTGGAATGGTGTAAAAACTGACCTTTATGGGCTAGATATTTCAATATCAACTAAAGACAATCTCTTGTTTTTCGATTTTACGAGCTTTGAAAAGCTTCAGGAAAGACTCGACCAACTTTCTGATAGCAAAATATTCAAGCTTGTAAATGCGCATATTAATAATATGTCATTCAAGGTTCACTTCTTTCAAGTGGAAAAGAAGAACAAGCTTGACTCATTTGAATATAAGAAAGAAAAACTTAAGAACGTTGAGTTCATTACAAGTGTCAAGATGAAAAACAAGAGTGAAAATCTGTTCATTGGCAATCTCAATGTTAGGGAATCAACAGAACGTGAACTCGTGTTCTCTATACCTTATCGTTGGAAAGATGACCAAAAAAAAGCAAAAGGCATCCTAAGACTTTGCGATGATGAGAATTTCAAGATGGATTGTGTGAAGGCGAATCTAAAGGGTGATGAAGTTAAGCTCTCTTGGCTTGACGAGGCTATAAAAAAACTTGACGAGAAGAGGATTGACTCAAAAGAGCCAAACAAAAAGCCTGTTAATCCTCGTCTTCGTGACTTTATCTTTGACTCTTCAAAGGCGGAACCTACTTATAAGCTGGAAATAGCTGAAGAAAAATTCCATGAACTCAGTGAGTATAAAGAATTGGAGAGCAGACAGCTTTTGGCTCTCAACCAGTCGCAAAAGAATGCTGTATTGAAAGCACTCTATGCAAAAGATCTCTGTTTGCTTCAAGGCCCACCGGGTACAGGTAAGACAACAGTAATTGCCGAGCTTATTTGGCAGCACATCCTCAAAGACCCAACGAAGAAACTTCTCCTTACCTCTGAAACCAATCTTGCCGTTGACAATGCGTTGGAAAAGTTGATGGGGTCAAGAAACGTAAACGAAGCGTTGTCTCCTTATCTTAGTATCATCAAACCATTACGTTTTGGCAAATCTTCTAAATTCGAAGAAGATGGCAAGAAATATTCAGTCGAGCGTATTGAAAAATGGCTTGACGATGAATATGAAGAGGAATTTGTATATGAAAACGAGCTTTCAAGTCTCGAAAATGTTACGGAAGAAAGTCAAGACAATCAAGAAGATGGCGACATAAATAACAATGCTGTCCAACAATGGATGACAATGATTGCCCAGCGCGCTCAAGCCTATGCTGAACAGAACCCAAGGTATGCAGAATTAACAAATATGTATAGTACATCTCTTTCTTCTCCTGATGGTATCACTAAACGATACTTTAAGGAAAAGTACTTCAAGCACGCTAATGTTATTGGAAGTACCTGTAGCAGTACAGGTAGTCCCTCTTTCGCTGCTGATTATGCTAGTGTATATTCTTCTACAGTCTATGATAAATTTGTAGAGAAAGAGGGCTATAAGCAAACAATTTCAGACATTAAAGGATTGATTGTCGCAGCCAACAATGAAGACAGCTCTTTTCGGGATACAGCACAGTCTATCATTAAGAGGATAATGAGAGAAAATAATATAAAAACGGAAGATGAACTTCGTGAACTTTTAGACGAACCAACAGATAATGTAAAACACTTCCTATTTGATTATGACCTCAAAGCCCTTCTTAGACCAAAACGCCCTAAGAAGTTTGAGACTATACTTGAGCGATTGGGGTTTGACAGTGAGGAACAGTTTGAACAGACGAAGAATATCTATTTCGACACAGTCATAATGGATGAAGCAAGTAAGGCGACTCCTCCGGATTTGGTTCTTCCTTTATGTTTTGGCAGAAAGAGCATTGTCATAGGAGACCATCGACAGTTACCTCCAATGCTTTATGAGCAGGATTTCAAGGAGGCTCTTCTAAGTCTTGATGATGAGAAAGCAGCGGCTTTGGCCGATGATATAGACCGACAGTTTGTTAATACCAGTCAGTTTGCACGTCTAATACTCAACCCTAAGGTCTCTAAGTCAATTAAATCTGTATTCACTGAACAGTACCGTATGCATCCTCAGATAAATGACGCCATCAAGCAATTTTACAAGAATGACGAAGGCGGTTTGTCTTGTGGGCTGGATTTAAAAAAAGTTGACAGTCCTAACCTCGCAGAACCGGAGAGCAGATATCATGGTTTCTATCATCCGGGATTTATTTCTCCCGATGTTCATGTACTTTGGATAAAAGTAGATGAACCGGAGCAACGTACTGACTCTAAAGCTCTATATAATGAGAAAGAGGTGGAAGCAGTGAAAAGGGTTCTTCAATATCTTAAACACTCTAAAGGTTTTGAAGAATACATGCAATATTGGGACAACAATATTCGAAACACTGAACGCCGAAATATTGAGAAAGAGATTGGTGTCATAAGTTTCTATGGGCAACAGGTCAAACATCTCAATGAAGTAAAGCTTGTTGCAAGGAACAATGGAATGAGAATTAAGCTTAACACTGTCGATAAATTTCAGGGTATGGAGCGAAACATCGTAATCGTTTCAACCGTACGAAGCGACAAATATAAGACTGCACAGGGAGTTGTTACCAATAATGATCCTGGATTCGCAAAATCCCCTGAGCGTCTGAATGTAGCACTGTCCCGTGCAAGAAGACTCCTTATTGTCGTGGGTAATAACGAATTCTTCGATCATGTCAAAGATGCCAATAGCGGAAATTATCTTTATCACAATGTAATTGAGGAGATGCAGAAGCATCACGAGATTATTGACTACAAAACCCTTACAAAATACGTACAGAAATGAATAATATACAAGCATATAATGCAATAGCAAAGAGTAAAAAGGTAAGCGAGCTATTCTTGGGTACGTTTGACATCAACTGGGACTTTGCTAAAATCGGATATACTGCTGTTTGTACAGAGGCATTACCACTAACCGTTATGGAAAGAATGGTCTGCGGTATTGTAAACTTAGATGGGAGAGTCTATCTAGGTGACTTGGCTCGCATTATGGGCTTAAATATAGAGAACGATGTTCAGAATCTGAAATTTCAGGACATGGGGGAAAAAGAAATACTATTAGAGACACTTAGAACTCTTGATCAGTTTGGTATGATTACGACTTCTGACGATTCATTCTCTTATGTAGAACTGACTGAAATCGGCAAGGAATACTATGCTAAGGGAAGAAAATTCAAGTCAGGCGAAACCAAGGGATTCACGATGTATTTTGACCTCACTGCAGGTGAACACTCTAAAGCAAAGACTCTGTTCAGCAAACTGTCTGTGGATGGAAGTAAAGAACAGCAGGACAACTCTGAACTCCCCTATGAAGAGGAGAACTTTGTAAAACAGTATGCAGAGAGCCAGATACCTCAATACTATAGTGAAAAAGCAGGAAATTCATTCACTGATATGTCTGTTTCGTCAAATGAATTTCTCTACAAGAAAGTTGTACTTGGAGTGATATATGACTCTTCTACTGAAACCTATCGTTTTGAGGTCATTGACAATGGCGGTATTAGCACGGAATATCTCAATAATCACATTAATTCAAAGGACAATAGCCACCATTATCTTCAACTGTTCCTTACTAAGCAACCAAAAACATCCATATCGAAAAATGACTCCCAAATAAAGTTTGAAGAGATAATAGCCAAGGTGCAGAGTGATGCGGATTATGCCATTTTTAACAAAAAGCCCCAAATAGCATTACAGATTGTGGCAAATTACATGATGTCGCCGGAATATATGGAGAAGCAGAACTTTTTTAACTATATTAAGTTGAATATAAAGCAGAATGCCATCAATGATTTGTTTATAAGCCTTCCTATGCTAACTAAGGACGTAGAAGATGAAATTCGTTCACTTTCGAAAGACGGGAACATAAAAATAATGCTTTTTTGTAGCGATGTTGAAGACTTTGATTCAAGATTCGGTAATAATGTTCTTGCTTTGAAAGGAGATGCTCACTCTGATACCCTTTTTATATTAAATGATGTTTCATACCGCTGTGAAAATTTGGTATTTTCTGTCGGTGATACAAACTTCTGCATAGAGTTTCTGCGTAAACAAGAGGAAAGCGAAGAGACATTAAAACAATATATAGAACTATATGCGAAAAAGTTCATACCTAAAGCATTAGATAAGTATGAGGAACTGCTTCTGACAGAAGAAACAGACGAAATCATTGACAGAATAGAAAAATTGAAAGGCGCAGATGAACTCGTTATGTTCTCGGATACAGATGTAAAGTCAACTGGTAATGATGAAAGACTCACCAGCCTGCGTGCTCTTAGAGACAAACAATTACTGGAACTCGTAGAGAAGTATTCCGTCAACCAGATGGAAGAGTTAGACCATTTTCGTGCTAATACAAAATTAGAAGAGATTATGACATTGGAAGCTATGAATAGAGTGCAAAAATCATTTTCCGATTTTAAAGAAAAACTTATTCCTGAACAGAGTAGAGATGGCGAATTCGGACATAGTGATATCGTATTAGCCTTGAACGATTCTATCAAATCTTTTGAATCTCAACTGAATAGCCGAGAATCTTTCCTTAGGCAAGAACTGTTACAAAAGAACTATGTTATTGACACCAATGTATTTGTTCTCTTTCCAAAGATTATGGACTACATTGGAAAAGGGGATAGAACGATAGTTTCTGCTAAAGTATTAGACGAACTGGATAAACTGAAAGTTACCCTTAGCGGAAAAGAGAAGCAAAATGTGAGAGAAGCCATTAAAGCGATTAATGAAAAAAACCGAATGAAGTCAAAAACATTCAAAACGGAGTTGGCTGACATTAAATTGCTTCCGGAAGATTTTGATAAGACTAACCCGGACAATATGATATTAAGTGTTGCCTTAAAATATAGAAATCACAATCCGTTCTTGATTACCAATGACATAAACTTCCAAAATCGTGCGGCATCAATGGGAATACCATTTAAGGGATTGGCAGACCTTCTTCCTGAAGATGTATATAAGTCAATCAACCTCACGAAACCTGAGAAGAAAAAGGAACCTGAGCAAAAGAAGGTTCAGAGTCGTGGCTCTCGCAATGAAGAAGCAACAATGCCTAAGACTCTGTCTAAACTGATTAAAAATGCATATAATGCTTGTAAAGAAGAGACCGACGAGGTGTTGGTGGCTAAGTTAGTTAGTGAGATTAAGTCTATAAAGCCTGATTTCAAGTTAAACACTTTTGGTTACACAAAGTTCAAGGAGATGTGTAAAGCATACACATCTGAGATTGAACTTTACGAGAACTCTAATAATGCTCTATGTATAAGACTGATAGACTCCGATGGCGAAGAACGTGGCAATTCTCAATCTGGCAACCTCAAAGATATCGAGTCTCTCAATGATGAACAGCAAAATATGCTAAAGGAATTGTTGGTTAAGATGATTGGCGAGGAGGATTCCTCTTCACCTACAAGCGATGGTGAGATTAGGAAGGCCTTTATCCAAACATCCGGTGTTCATATCAAACTTAAGCCTGTGAAGCAACTGCGTGAATCATTGGGCATTCCCTCAGCAAAACAACGCAAGAGTAATTTTACAAATTAAAAAATATAATTATGTCAAGGTATGAAAGTTCACGCTTTGTGAAGGATCCTAAGACAATGAATAAGGAAATCCTCAAAGCAGCATGTGACAAACTTGGTTGGACATATAAAGTCCAGGGTGAAGACCTCATTGTAACCGATGCAAAGCAAAAGGAAAAGGTCTATGGTGAATATGTTCTGAGAGTCTCAGGATCAACTGTGACCTATAATAGCTACTATCTGTCCAATGGTGGGCAGTTAGTAGCAGATTTACAATCTGTTTTCTTTCCTCTTAATGTAGAGTATGCCAGGAAGACTGTGGTAGATGCTTTCAAGAAGAAAGGCTTCACGCTAAAGAAACTATATGATTTCGCTCCTACAGCTGAGGAGGTCGATCGTTTTTGTATGGTAGGCTATACAAAGCTCGAAGATGAGAAGGAGAAACGTTACGAGATAAAGTTCTCGATTCTCAATGATGGCACAGTAGTAACTGATTCAAACTATTTGCCAGATGATGTTAACGAGAGAGCTCATGCTGCCATGGACGATTTACAGGAGGCATTTGGCAACAAACGTATCATGACCAAGAAACCGGAATATGATATAATGATTGCTCGTCTTAAAGAGCAAAAGAAGATAACAAACAAGAACACTCAAACCATTAAGTAATATGGAAGAAACATTTAGAACTATTAAGGATATGCTCAATGCTGGGTTTCCTTTATTGTATTTAGTTACTTCTGAATACAGCCGAGTAACCCAGAAACTGAGAAAAATTGCATTTGAAGGCGATTACACTTTCCATACATGGGATTGCGTTGATTTTTTGAGAACTCATAACAAGAACCAAAATAATCGACTGGAAGGTATTGTGTCACATCCGGAGTATGAGAGTACTCAAGATTGCGAAACTCTTTTGGAATACCTACATAAAGGACTTAGCAAATCGGAAGATGACTCAAAGGAAATTTTCCTTATTGAAGATTTTCACAAGTACTTTGATAGGGAGAAGGTAATCGTCAGCTTACGTAAACTGTCAAATGAGATGAAAAAAATTAATAAACATATTATTTTTCTATCACCATCATATCAGCTTCCTGATGAAATTGAAAAATACGTTACAGTCATCTCTGTCCCTCTACCAGACCGAAGAGATTTAGATCGTCGACTTAAGAGTATTTATCCTGATCCTATTGACGAAGACTTGAAAAAATATATTCTGGATGCAGCATTAGGACTAACAGATACAGAAGCTGAACTTGCATTTCGTTTAGCAAATCAAGTTGTAGGTCTTAATAATAAGGATGCAGTACAAATTGTCGCAAATGAGAAGGAACAGATAATCAAGAAAAGTGGCATTCTAGATTATGTGCAGGTTAATTTGGACATGAAAAATAATGTCGGAGGTTTGGATAATCTTAAGATGTGGCTAAAACAGCGAAGCAAGTCTTTTGAGCGTAAAGCAAAAGACTTTGGACTTCAGGAGCCCAAAGGTATCATGCTTCTTGGTGTACCTGGATGTGGAAAGAGTCTTACTGCTAAATGTGTAGCAACAGAATGGAAACAACCTCTTCTACGATTGGATATAGGTAAGGTTTTTCAAGCTGAAGTAGGTAGTAGTGAAAATAACATCCGACGTGCTATTGCAACAGCAGAAGCTGTTGCTCCTTGTGTTTTATGGATTGATGAAATCGAAAAAGGTCTCAATGTCGGTGGTGAGAGAGATGGAGGAACCAACTCACGTGTTTTCTCAACAATATTGACATGGATGCAAGAGAAAACAAAGCCTGTATTCGTAGTAGCAACAGCAAATGACATTAGCCAGTTGCCTCCAGAATTCTTGCGCAAGGGACGTTTTGATGAAATCTTCTTCGTGGATTTGCCAACAAAAGAAGAAAGAATGGAAATTCTGCGCATTCATCTTTCAAAGAATAATCAGACAAGCATACACGAATTGGAAGGATTGGCTGATGCAACTCGTCTTTTCAACGGAGCAGAGATTGAAGAGGCAGTTAAAGAATCCATGTTCATGGCATATGTTGACAATCCTAACAATCCTGTTGTAAATGTCCACCATCTCGAGACAGCCTGTAGCCAAATCATTCCTCTAGCAAAAACCATGTCTGAAAAGATTCGCGGTTTAAGAGCTTGGGCTGATGACAGAGCAAGACGCGCAAGTAAAATTGCGAACCAAGAGCAGTTCCCAGAAAATCAAATAAGTATTAAAAAGACAAAACGCGAAAAAGATGAAGATACTTTCGGATAATAATCATTCTGCTATCGGGATTAAACAAAGATGCTTACTTTTCGGAAAAGTAGCAACTACTCTACCATAGAGATATGCCCATAACACGCATTTTTTGAAGGAAAGGAGAATTCCTTCTGTATACGCTGTCAGGTGTGAGTACTGCTGTTAAAGGACAGAATGATAATTATCCTACAGCCAAAATCGTTGCACCGTGCGTGTTTCGGATTGATGAGATTGAAACAAGAAAATTGGGGATGTTTTTAATTAAAATAGAATATGTTAGAACTTGAACTACAACAATATTTACAACGAGAATATCCACAAGAAAATGCTCGCTGCGAATGGAAGGAATTTAAGAATTTGAAGAACTCATTCTGTGGGGATGAGAAAGACGATGTGATTTCCTACGTGTCGGCTATTGCCAACATGGAAGGAGGACATCTTGTGATTGGTGTTCACGACAAAACATTGGAGATTGTTGGAACGGACACTTATAACTATGATAGGCAAAAGGCAATATTACGCTTAGCAGAAAGATGCGTAAACCTTTCAACAGAAGGCCTAGATATAGATGAGTTTATCACAGATGATACTAATCGTAAAGTATGGGTTATACATATTCCCAAACATCTACCCAAACGGCCCGTATTTGCTCATAATAAGGCATGGCAACGAATAGAGGATTCTCTCGTAGAAATGACTACTGAACGCATGAGTGCAATTCTTGATGAGCCTATTTTCAGCGAAACAGATTGGTCGGCACAAATTGTATCTGATGCAACGATTGACGACCTTGATGAAGTTGCCATAGCCAAAGCTCGTATGATGTTCAAGAAAGTACACAGCAGAATACCTGAAGCTGAGGTTAATGCATGGAGTGTGGAGACATTCTTAAGCAAGTGTGGTATAATGAAGAACGGAGGAATTACTCGTGCTGCCATTATTCTGCTGGGGAAATATGAATCAGCTTTCAAGTTACGTCCCGCTGTTGCCCAGGTGACTTGGACGAGACGGGATGAAAAGCAGGATGTTGTGGATTACGAACACTTCACTGTGCCATTTATATTAACCGTAGATGAGATTTTATCAAAGATTGAAAATCTGACAATGCGTGAAATGCCGGGAGGCACGCTCTTCCCTGACACTATGAAGCAATATGATGACTATACCATCCGCGAGGCACTTCATAATTGTATCGCACATCAAGACTATACGATGCAGCAGCGAATCAATTTTGTAGAAAATCCGACTTACCTTTATTACTCTAATGCAGGGGCTTTCATTCCTGGTACGTTGGAAAATGCTTTAACAAATGAAGAACCTCAAGCGTATTTTCGAAATGAATGTCTTTGCAGAGCAATGGTTGACTTCAACATGATAGATACAGTAAGTAGAGGCATAAAGAAGATGTTCAATGAACAATGGCGTCGTCATTTTCCAATGCCGGATTATGAAATTGATGCAAAAAACAGAAAAGTGTCGGTACGTATTTACGGCAATGAGATAAATAAAAGATACACCAACTTGCTCAAAA